>NZ_JBSGCE010000003.1:0-434538 GCF_053601695.1 Nonomuraea sp. NPDC004702 | reverse complement strand
TCAATGGTCCCACCAGGGCTACATCAACAAGATCGGACCAGCTCTCTACGGGCCCATGCCCGCCAGCACTTAAGCCTTTGTCAGCAGGCTCTTAGTGGTGGCTGGAGTCGGGATCCGGAGCTTGGGCATGCGACCGTCGCTGATGGCCCAGCGCAGAAAGACCCGCAAGGTGTTGTGGTGATGCTGGGGTTTGTGGCGTGCCAGGCGTCGAGGAGGCCCTGCGTGCAGGATCCGAGATTGTGAGCGGAGTCATCGAACCAGGTCAGAAAGCCGTGGGCGGCCTTGAACTGTTCGCCGGCGGAACTGCGGGAGCCTGAGGTCAGAGGACTGGCCGCAGCGCGGGCGCGCATGCGTGGCAGTTGATGCCAGGTGGCGAAGGCGCGCAGGACCCGCAGGTGGGGGTCGTCGGCGAGCTCGGCGTAGCGGTGGGCGAGCCAGGTCTCGTGGTGAAGGATCTGCTTATCGACCAAGGGCAGGGCCCCGCTGGCCATGAGCAGGTCGCGCAGGTGGGCGACGGTTCTCCAGTTCGGAAGCGGGTGGAGGGCTTCGTGAGTGAGGGGAAGGGTGCCGTCCGCGAGATCGCTGACGAGGTCCCGGATGTAGGGGCGCCGCAACCACATCCAGGTGGACTTGGGGTTGGGTGAGGCGATCAGCCGATCGGCGAGTGGGCGCAAGGCTGGGCTGATGGAGCCCGTGCCGTCGTCGAAGACGGTGTGGACCAGGTCGGTCAGGGTGCATCTGGTGCAGAGACGACCTGTATAGAGCTGGCCTTCATGTCCGCAGCGGGAGCGGGAGAACGAGCGGGTGATACCAGCGCAATCCCGGCAGATCGCCTCGCCGTCATCGCTGCGGCCGGGCAGGAGACGGTCGATCCCGCAGGCGGGGCAGGTGCCGTGGCTGTTCTCGGCCTTGTGCAGGCAAGTCCGGCAAATCGGCCCGTCGGACCAGTTCGCGGCCTTGGCGGCGCGGCGGCCGCAGCGGGCGCAGTCGCGCAGATGCCAGCGTTCGTAGTGCTCCGGGGAGAGGGGGCTCATTGGTCGGGGCGGATCCGGGCGCGCTTGGGCCTGATCGGCGCGATCTGGGCCGCCGGGCCGGTGTCGCCGGTGGCGGTGCGGCGGGGTGCGGCACTTTCGGCTTTGGTGGCGATGAGGTCGGCGGGGGTGCAGTCGAAGATGTCGCAGAGCGCGGCGAGAACCGACATGGAGAGCCGCTCGGGGATGTGGGTGACCAGCCGCCAGATCTGAACCGAGGACAGGGTGATGCCGCGGTCGGCGAGAGGCTGGGCGAGGTCGGTGGCGGTGAACATGCCATGCGCGGCCATGGTCTCGCGGAGCCGCCACTGGTAGCTGACCTGGCGTTTCATCGGTTCTTCCTCCCGGTGCCCAGAGCGGCGTTCAGGGTCGATTCCATCGCCTGCCGCGGGGTGCGGGTGCGGAAGTCGGAGGAGACACAGGTATAGATCGAGGTGGTGGAGGCGTGCTCGTGACCGACTTGCTCCTGGACGAACCGGGGATCCCAGCCGTCCTCGATGAGGTGGGTGACGTAGGAGCGGCGGAAGGAGTGGAAGTCCAGGCCTGGGTCGAGGCCGAGCGCGTCGCGGTAGGTGGCGAAGCGCGTGTTGATCTGGGAGAACCCGATCCGCGAGCTGCGCTCTGAAGGCCAGAACGCCGGCGAGACGGCCGCCTGGGCGAACCCAGGCCGGACTTCGGTGACCCACTGGTCGAGGATGTCGACGATCCAGTCCATCCCGCCGACACCGTCGCGTGGGCCAACTGTCAGGACACTGCGGCGCTTGGGCGGTGAACCCTTCATCGCCTTGCCCCAGCGGACGTAGCAGACGCCGAAGTCTCCGAAGATCGGCGCGTGCGGGTTGGGGCCGAAGTCGACCAGGTCCAGCATCCGATCCTCACGGCGGCGCAGCCCGTAGGCATAGGCCGGTCTTGAACCAACGTCGCGTCGCGGAATGCCGGCAGCCAGCCCTTGCGACCCGCGCCACTGACCCGGTGGACCTGCTCGTCGGCGTAGTCGAAGAACGCCTGGAGCTCATCGCGGGTGAACGCCCGCTTGGCGGGGTCGGCCTCGTTGTCCTGGAGGTGAACCGCGGTGTTCCACTCGTGGCAGACCTGGATCGGATGCGACCCGAAGCGCCGCTCGCACTCCGCCGCCCACCCATGGGCAGGATCGGTGAGGAACGCGCAGAACGACCGGACCGCCTCGGCGTAGTTCCGCAGCGTCGACTGCCTTAGATGCTGGATCGCCCGCAGGTCGCCCAGCCACTCGTCCACCATCTGTGGCATCCACTGCCACGGGAACGCATCAGCGTGGCGGGAGAACGCCTTCACCGCGTTCTCGCGGCCCTCGATCGTGGAGAACGCCAGATTCCGGGCCGGCTGCTGATTCCGCCACCCCGCCAGCATCGCCTCGGCCACCTGTTCCTCAGGCCGGAGCAACACCGTTCCACCGACCAGATGCAGGCCCGCAGCACCCGGCGCCATCCCGTCCCGGCTCACTCTCCGCCACCCTCCAACCGATTACATCAAACGAAAGGATCTTTCATCAGAAGTAATCGACTTGGCAAGCGTGCAGGTGAAAGCATGATCCGGTGACCAAGAGCCTGGCCGATATGAGCGAGCGTGAGTACTTCGCGAACGTCAGACGCCGGCTACCGATGTATGTGATCGGTGGCCGACTTGATCGACTGGAAGCGTTCCTCGACGGCTATGACCAGCACGCCCTGCGCCATGGCGGCCCAGGCCTGCGCGACTGGACGGACTGGCTCATCGCCAAGCGCGGCCAAACCTGCAATCACGGCTGGTCAGGACATGTTCGCCACATCGCCCTTCCTGACGGTTGGGATCACTGGGACCTACCCCAAGAACAAGAACGACTCGTCATCGACGTACTCTTCGACCTGCTCGACGAATACCTTGCCGAACGTGAGGCGGGCTTGGCTCGCTGACCGGCCTTGTGGCTCTGCCACGCGCCCGCGTGTCGAACGATCTGAGATCTCATCAGATGCAATAGCGATCAGTTGGAACCTGCGGACAGCCGTTGGCGCTGAGAAGGATCTTGATCGCAGTGAGCGAAGACTGTTCATTGATGACGAAGATTCATACGCGCGTTGCCCGATCCCGCCGTCGGCGACTCTGTCGTTGACCCATGCGCAGGCCCTTGAGCGGCAACCGCGCCAGTAGCGTTGGCGAGCCGTCGGGGCTGGGTTACCGGTGCAAGTGCGGAACCGGTAGAGCAGCAGCGGGAGGTAGGCGGCCGCGGTGGCCATGGTGGTGGCCTGCCGCTCGGTCTCTCGGTTGATGTGGCGTGGGTCGCGAGGGGCCCCTTGTGGATCAGCTTCGCTGCGAGGATCCGATGCTCAGGGCGCCGCCACAACCGCCGCGGACAAACCCCGCTGACCAGTCCTAACGTCCTCTGGAGAAGATCGTCGTGTTGCTGCTTCGGATCCCGCTCGGCGACCAGCGCGCCCTGGCCTCGGCCAAGGCCCTCCAGCAGCTCGCCTACGAGGGAATTCTCTGTTCAACCGGGGAGCAGCTGACCGACAAGGAGCGGAAGTACTCGCTGCCCGATGCCCGCAACTACCTGGAGTCGCCATCACCGCCGGACTCCGCGAGGGTCTTGTGGACGACGCCGACGGAGGCTTTGACTCCGGCGGCGACGATACGGATGGATTCGCCGCGTTGGCGCCGGGCGAGGATGGCAGCGCGTTTGTCGTCGTCGACCACAGGACGGCGGCCGCCGACCCGGCCGCGTTTGCGGGCGGCTTCCAGGCCGTTCTTGGTCTTGCGCGTGATGTCGCGGCGGCGGTCTTCGGCTAGAGCGAGGGCAAGGTCGAGGATGAGGGAGCGTTCGGTGTGCTCGCCGGCTGCGATGCCCTCCAGCACCTTGACGTCGACACCGCGCTGGAACAGGTCGTTGAGGACGATCAGCCCTTCCAGGAGGTTGCGGCCGAGGCGGTCGACCTCCTGGACGGTCAGCAGGTCGCCGTCGCGGATATAAGACAGCGCGTTCAATAGGTCGGGGCGGTCGTCAGTGGCGAGCTTGCGCCTGCGCCGCCTTGATCCACTGGTAGAACCCCGAACGAGACACCTTCAGCACCCAGCACAGCCGCTTGACGCCGAAGGCAGGCGAATGGATTCCGATTCCCAACAGCTCGGGACCGGTGACCCGTAGGCGTCGGATGCGTTCATTCAGCGGGACGGCTCCTCGGTGGTGCCGCAGGCATCACGGACGCCGGCTGTGCGGTGACCGCAGCGGGTCGTCGTGCCGGCCGCTCTGCGGCCCGTGAGTGATGCGGGAGCTCGATGGTGATGTCGAGGCCGCCGCCCGGGCGGACTGTGATCGCGATGTGTCCATGGTGGGCATGGGTGATCGCGCGCACGATGGACAGTCCCAGGCCCAGGCCCTGGCCGTCGGTGCGGACGCGGGTGCCCTGCCCGTGCACGAACGGTTCCAGCAGCGTCTGGGCTTCCTCGGGCGCGATCTCGCGGCCGGTGTTGCAGATCCGCAGCACGGCGCGTGCGCCCGCTGTGCGCGTCTCGACGATGAGGTGCCCGTCGGCGTGGTTGTAGCGGAGCGCGTTGTCGACCAGGTTACCGACCAGGCGTTCCAGCAGGACGGGCTCGCCGGTGACCAGCGCGGGCCGCAGCCTTGCGTGTACGGCTATGCCGGCGGCTGCCGCTTGCTCCTCGGCCGTGCCCAGGGCGGCCGCCGTGATGGCGGCCAGATCGGCCGCCTGCCGTGTGCCGGCTTCGGCCTGACTGCGGGCCAGCAGCAGCAACCCGTTCAGGACGCGCTGCATGTGGGTGACGGCGTCGCGCACGTCGCCGGCCATCGCGAGCAGCTCGTTGCGGCTGGGGTCTCCGTCCAGGGTGACGTCGATCGCGGTGCGGGCGGTGGTCAGCGGGGTGCGCAGCTCGTGGGCGGCGTTGGCGGTGAACAGCCGCTGGCTGTCCAGGATCCGGTCGCGCTCGGCGACGCCGCGTTGGATGCGGTCCAGCATGTCGTTGACCGTGCCCGCCAGCGTCGACAGTTCGTCGGCCGGGGTGGTGACCGGGACCCGCTCGGTGAGGTTCTCGGCCGACAGCCGGCGGGCGGCGGCGGAGATGACGCGGATCGGCCGCAGCACCCGGCCGGCGACCAGCCAGGCCAGTAGGGCGGCCAGGACGGTCACCATGATGAGCGCCAGACCGGCCTGGGGCACGAGCGCGGCCAGGGTGTCGGCCTGTACCTGGTCGGCGAGATCGTGCAGGTCCTGCGTCTGGGGTGGCATCGGCTGGAGCGTGCCCTGTAGGTCGGGGCCGTCCGGGTCCAGGTGGGTGACGAGCGCCGGGCGCCGCTTCATCAGCAGGTAGGTCAGCCCGGTCAGCGCGGCCCCCGCGGCCAGTACGAGGGCGGTCTGCAAGATGGCGAGCCGGGCGCGGGCGGTCAGCCTCACGGGCCGATCCGGTAGCCGGCGCCGATGACGGTCCCGATCAGCGGCGGGTCGCCGAGCTTGCGGCGCAGCGTGCCGATGGTGATCCGGACCGCGTTGGTGAACGGGTCGGCGTGCTCGTCCCACACCTTCTCCAGCAGCGTCTCCGCGCTGATGACGTCACCGCCGGCGGCCAGCAGCTGCTCCAGCACGCCGAACTCCTTGGGGGTCAGGTGCAGCAGCCTGCCGTCCCGCTCGGCGCTGCGCCGGGCCGGATCCAGACTCACCCCGCCGGTGCGCAGCACCGGTGGACGGGCCGGTGCGCTACGCCGCACCAGGGCGTGCACGCGGGCGACCAGCTCGGAGAAGGCGAACGGCTTGCCGAGATAGTCGTCGGCGCCCAGCATCAGCCCACCGACCCGGTCCTCCACCGCGTCGGACGCGGTCAGCATCAGCACCCGCGACACGCCCCGCTGGACGAGCCGGCGGCAGACCTGGTCGCCGTGCACCTCCGGCAGGTCCCGGTCCAGGACCACCACCTCGTACGGGGTGAGCTCGCATTTGTCCAGCGCGCTGCGGCCGTCGAGAGCGAGGTCCACGGTGAAGCCGTGCTTGCGCAGCCCGGCCTCGATGTAGCCGGCGAGGGGCTGCTCGTCTTCCACCAGGAGCACACGCATCCGGGCAGTATCGCAACACCCGCATATGGAACACATATGGTCCGCCGATCGCCCGCCGATATGCGCCGGCCGGTAGATGTGATCACCTCGAAATCCCCATGGAAAGGATCATGACGAGATGAGCCGTGCACGAGCGGCCGGCATGACCGGGTTGGCATCGGCCATGCTGGCGTTGAGTCTCCACACATCCGCCACCGCCGCCGTCGAGGTCAAGCCGGGAGACGTCCAGCAGGCGATGAAGGACCTGGCGAAGACGGACGGCGTGGTGGGTGCCATCGGCGAGCTGTACGTCGACGGCCGGCGCAAGGGGCAGGGGAGCGCGGGGACGCGCCTGCTCGGCGGCAAGGGTGGGCACATTCCTGCGGCTTCCCGTTACCGGGTGGGGTCGCAGACCAAGCTGATGACGGCCACGGTGGTCCTGCAACTGGTCAAGGAGGGCAAGCTCGGCCTGGGGGACACGCTGGCCGCCCTTCTGCCGCAGGTGGGGCAGCAGGATCTGGTCGAGCGGGCCGGCGAGATCACCGTCCAGCAGCTGCTCCGCCACAGCTCCGGCATCCCTGACTTCTTCGCTTCGGGGAAGTTCGACGACGCCTTCGACTTCACGACCTACTACTCCCCGATCGACCTGGTGAAGGCATCCCGCGAGGTCCCCCGCACCGGGGAGCCGGGCGCGGGGTTCGCCTACTCGAACACCAACTACGTTCTCCTCGGCCTGATCGTCGAGAAGGTAACCGGCCGCAGCCTGTCCGCCGAGCTGGAGCGGCGTCTCTTCGTACCTCTGGGGATGAAGCACACCTATTTGACCACCAGGCCTCCTCAGGGCGTCAAGGGCCCGCACGGGCACGGCTACCACCCCGACGCCGAGGGCAGGCCGCGCGACGTCGACCGGCAGAACGCGAGCTTCGGCGGCGCGGCCGGAGGAGTGGTCTCCACCTCCGGCGATCTCAGCGCCTTCTACCGCGCGCTCAACCAGGGCCGGCTGCTGCCGGCGGACCTGCAGCAGGCGGTAGGACGGCCGCGGCCCGATCTGTGTGGCGGGACGGTCGCGGCGGCCGCGGGCAGTGGCCCCGGCTTCCTGGCGGTGACCTACACCTCCTCCGACGGCCGCCGCCAGTTCGTGGTATCCACCACGCTGAAGATCGACAACCAACAGGCCATGCCCGTCAATGACGCCATGAACAAGGCCGCCGCGACCGTGCTCTGCCCCAGCCGATGACCGGAGGCGTCCATCCACCGCGACCTGCGTCCACGAGCCTCCGGACCCCGCGAACCGATCAACGGCATCGACGTGGCGCCCGGTAGCTCGGGCCTCGGCGGCAACAGCGTGATGCAGCCTCCTGTCCATGCACTCTTGAAAGGAACATCTCCATGGTTGTCAGCCGTAGGGCCGTTGTCGGCGGAGCACTGCTGATGGCGCTTGCCGCCACCGGACGGCCGGTCGCGCGAGCGGCGGCCGCGGCCGCTGTTCCCTCACGAGAAGATTGGCGTGCCTTTCATGCCTATCTGAAGGACCTGGCTGCTGCCGGGAAGTTCTCGGGAGCGGTCCTGGTGGCCAAGGACGGTCGGCCGGTATTGAACAACGCCTACGGCATGGCCGACAAGGCCGGGAACGAGGTCAACACGCTGCAGACGCGGTTCTGCATCGGCTCCATGGGCAAGATGATCACCGGCGTCGCCGTCGCCCAGCTCGTCCAGAGAGGCAAGGTCTCCTTCCAGGACACGATCGGCACGTACGTCAAGGGGTTCCCGAACGAGATCGCCGACACGGTAACCGTTCATCACCTCCTCACCCACACCTCGGGCATGGGCGAGGTTCCCGGGAACGACCATGCGCAGACCGACGTCGACGTCCTGATGAAGGAGATCGTCAAGCAGCCGCTGACCTCCGAGCCGGGCGCGAAGATGCAGTACAGCAATGCCGGCTACATCGTCCTGGGCGCGATCATCGAGCAGGTGGGCAAGCAGGACTACGCCGACTACGTCCGCAAGCACATCCTGACGCCCGCGCGGATGCACGACACCTTCCTCGGCCCCTGGACGCCCGTCAAGGTCAAGCGCATGGCTCATCCCTACGCACTGTTCGACACGAACGGCCAGTGGGTCGGCATGCCGACGAGGGACGGCACCACACCGGAGGGCGAGCTACGCGACCTCGGCGACCAGCCCGACGGGGCGTCGCCCGCTGGTGGCGCCATCTCCACCGTGGGCGACATGCTCAAGTTCGCCCAGGCCCTGCGGGGACACCGGCTGCTCAATGCCAAGCTCACCCGGACCGTCATGGAGGGCAAGGTGCAAGGCCTGAACAAGGACAGCAAGTACGCCTACGGCTTCAGCGACGAGCTGCGCAACGGCGTGCGCGTGGTCGGCCACAACGGCGGCATCCCCGGCTACTGGAGTGAGCTGGACATGTTTCCCACCAAGGGCTACACCATCGTCATCCTCACCAACCAGGACCTCGCCCTCTTCGAGCCACTCAGGAAGGCCAGAACCCTGATAACGGGTTAGCGCCGCCTCTAGGCACTTGAGTCTTTCCGATCGACGAATTGTTGGCCATCCGGAGCAGGGCGGCCTGGCAAGCGATCGGACGCAGCGGCCAAGTGCCCTGCAAGGCCGGCCGGTCATCCGGCCGCCTGTTCCCTCGATGGCGGAAACGCCGCTGACGCTGTGGCAACAGCGGCTCATCACCGACCCACAGCGCGTCACTGACCTCCCACGGCTTCGGCTTGGCCGCCCATGCTCCTCTCTCGGCTACAGCGAGAGATCAAAGCACAGCAAAGATCATTCTGTTGGGACCCCTCAACCGCGGGCGGGGTGGCGGCGCAGGTGGTAGGCGCAGGCCAGGGCGAGCAATATCGGGCCCCACAGCGCCGTCGGGGTGATGGACACCATCGCCAGCGCCTGCCACCAGCCATTCTCGTACGCCACGCTGCCGGCGACGCCGACCCAGGAGAGCACCATCCAGACCGAGACCGCGGTCAAGAGCAGCCCACCGGCCACGGCAGGGACGACCGCTGCCATGGGCGGCACACGTCTGCCGCCGATGACCGGGATCCAGCTCGGCACCACCTCGCCCCAGCCGCGCACCAGACCGATGCTGAGCAGCGCCGCCAACTCGGTGAGCACGCTGAGCCCGAAGACATAGGGGATGCTGATCCACAACGGTGACACAGGCGCGTCGTTGAGCTGGCCCATGTCGAAGTGAAAGGCGAACGGCAACCTCCACAGGCACGTGGGAAGCAGCAGCCAGGGAAGCGCGTAGGCGGTACGGAGGGCCCAGCGTGAGGCAGGTTGTGCGGTGTCACCGCTGGCCGGGGCCGCATGCAAGAGCTTGATCGCCATACCTGTACCTTCTCCTGGCCCCGAGAACGATCGATCACCTGTGAGGGTCAATCGCCTCCCCCGCGCGAGCCAGTAGTGCTTTGTCAGGTCTGTCGGTGGCTGTTGCGGCGCGACGGTTCCAGCCTTCGATCGCAGGTGGGGCATGCGCCGGACCAGGTCGCGAGCAGCAGTGGCTACCCGCATCGGCACAGCCGCCCTACGACACGCCAACCTAAAGGCACTACTGAGGCTCCGCCCTCGTCTCAGCGCCGCCGCCTGGAACTTCTCCGACGTGCGCTCAGCGACGAGAGGCTGGCCCCCCATCCGGGTCTCGGCCTGGCTCAGGCTCCTCTTCGCTCAGCCGATCACACGGATCGTTCGCCGCACGCTCGACGACCTCATCTCGCTCGATGGCGAACTCCACGTGCGACTTGGAGACCCTCCCATGCCAGTCCCCGAGCCCTTCGCAAGCCTTCCGCTCCAACTGGCCGACGAACGGCCCCATCTGAACACCGCCACCAGCCCCGGGGCCGATCACGGCTACTGGCGCCCGACACCGGCCATCGCTGACCGTCCGGCTTGCCGCGTTTGTCAAATGGGTGTCACCAGAGATGTACTGCCTTCCGGAAAGCTGATCATCCGATCAGGCACGAGGGAGGACCGGTGGACTTCGCGATCCTGGGCACCATTCGCCTCAATGGTCCCGGCGGCCGGATCCGTCTCAGCCGCAAGCAGCGGGCCGTGATCGCGGTCCTGCTGCTCCACCCGAACGCGACCGTTTCCACCGAACGCCTGATCGGCGCCCTCTGGGACGACCCGCCCCGCTCGGCACTGTCCAACGTCCAGACCTACGTCCATCAGCTCCGCCGCTCCCTGGAGGGCAGCGGCCTGTGGCTGGGGACCGAGGGGTCGGGGTACGCCTGCGAGGTCCCGCCGGAGCGTCTGGACCTGTTGGTGTTCGAGGAGGGCGTACGCCGGGCGCGCAGGGAACGGGCGAGCGGCGACCTGGTGGCGGCCGAGCGGGAGTACGCGGCCGCGGTCGCGTTGTGGCGCGGAACCCCGGCCGAGGACGTACCGCTCAGCGGGGCCGTGACGCCGCGGATCACCGAGCTGGAGGAGCAGCTGGCGGTGGCCAGATCGGAGTGGATCGACGTACGGCTCGCGCTCGGCCACGACGGCCTTGCCGCCGAACTGCGTACCCTCGTCGCCGCCCACCCGCTGCGTGAGCGGTTGCGCGAGCAGCTCGTGGTCGCCCTGCACCGCAGCGGGCGGCGGGACGAGGCCCTCGACGCCTTCCGCGAGGCGCGTGAGCTGCTGGTGGCCGAGCTGGGCATCGAACCGGGCCCGGAGCTGCGCCGCCTGCACGCCGCGCTGCTCTCCGGCGACGCCGATCGCCGTTCGCCGCTGCTCCCCGGCGAGACCGATCTTCACTCGCCATCGGCCGGAGAGACCGGGCGCCACTCGCCGCCACCGAAGTCGGAAGGAGAGGGCGGCCGTCATTCGCCGCCGCCGACCGCGGACGCCGACCGGCACAGAATGCCGCCTTCCGCGGACGCCGACCGGCACGGCATGCCGCCTTCCGCGGACGTCGACCGGCACGGCGTGCCGCCTTCCGCGGACGTCGAAGCGGGCGCGCGGCCGATGGCGTTCCGGGGGCTGTGCCAGTTACCCGGCGACACCGCGGACTTCGTCGGGCGTGCGGGAGAGATCGCCGAGCTGCTGGGGCTGCTGCGGGCGGGCGCGGATCGGCTCGGTCCGCCCATCGTGGTCGTGTCCGGTCTGCCCGGCGTGGGCAAGACCACGCTCGCCGTACGACTGGCGCACCTGTTGCGAGCCGATTATCCCGACGGGCAGCTCTTCGTCCGGCTCGGACGGGACGCGCGCGGCCCCCGGGAGCCCGGCGAGCTGCTGGACGTGCTGCTGCGCTCGCTCGGCCTCGACGGCGCGCTCATCCCCGTCCCGGTCGAGGAACGCGCGGGACTGCTGCGTCAGCGGCTGGCCGACCGGGCGGTGCTCCTCGTGCTGGACGACGCCGTCGAGGAGGACCAGCTCCGCCACCTGCTGCCGGGCACCGCACGCGGCGCCGTCCTGGTGACCTCCCGCTCTCCGCTGCCCGCCCTGGAAGGTGCCGTACGTCTCACGCTCGACCTCCCTGACGAGAAGGACGCCAGGCTCCTGCTGGAACGCGTGGCGGGCCCGGACCGCATCGGTTCGGCGCCCGGCGCGGCCGAGCAGATCCTGCGTTCCTGCGGCCGGTTGCCGCTGGCCATCCGGGTCGCGGGAGCCCGCCTGGCCACGCGGCCGGTCTGGCCGGTCAGCGAGTTCGCCACCCGGCTGGCCGGACGGGGCCTGGACGAGCTGGTCGTCGGCGGGCTGGACGTGCGCGCGACGTTCGAGCCGAGCTACGCGGCGCTGCCGGACCCGGCCAGGCGCGTGTTCCGGCTGCTGGGCCTGGCCGGGCTGGACAGCGTGGCGGAGTGGTCGGTCGCGGCCCTCCTCAGAGGACCCGCCACGGAACCGGACGCGGCGCCCGCCAGCCCGCCTGGCTCGGACGAGGACGCGGACAAGTGGAGGGCGGCCCCGCCGGCGGCGGATGCGGACAGGCTGGGGGCGGCCCCGCCGGCGGCGGATGCGGACAAGCTCGCGCTGGAGGCCGATGCGGCGCTGGAGACGCTGGTCGCGCGGGGCATGCTCACCTCGACCGAGGTGGACGGGGCCGGACAGCCCCGCTACCGGCTGCACGACCTGCTGCGGGTGTACGCGCGGGAACGGGCGCAGGCGGAGGAGACCCCCGAGGGGCGGCGTGCGGCGCTCACCGGGCACGTGCTGGAATGCCTGCGGCGTACCCGGGCCGCCACGCGCCGCCTGCCGATCCTGCTGGCCCCGCCGTACGAGCGGGAGCCGGAGGAGGGACCGGCGCCCGACGTACGGGTGAGCGAGATGTGGCTGGCGGCCGAGCGGCGTACGCTGATGCTCGCCCTCAGCACCGCCGCCGAGCTGGGCCTGAACGACGTGGCGGCCGAGCTGGGGCACCACCTCACCAGCTATTTGATCATGGATCGTTTCCTGGCCGACGCCGAGCGGGTCCAGCGGATCGTGATCGGGCTGGGCGACGATCGCGCCGCGCTGCGGGCCCGGCTGCTGCTGGCCACGGTGGAGATCGAATGGGGTCGGTTCCCATCGGCCGAGACAATGTGCGGCGTGCTTCTGGCGGAGTTCGGCCGCGCCGGCGACAGGCATGGAGCGGCGTACGCGCTGATCGTCAGGGCCGCCGCGCGGCACGGCATGGGCCGTCTGGACGAGGCGCTGGCCGACGCGTACGCCTGCCTCGACCTGATGGCGGCGCACGGCGACGCCGCCGGGCTGGCGTACGCGTGGACCTGGCCTGTCTGGATCCACGTCGAGCGCGGTGAGCACGGGCGGGCCGTGGAGATCGCCAGAGCGCGGCTGGAGGTGACAGAGAAGGACGACTACGCCATCCGCGGCAACCTGCTGCGCGGCCTCGGCACCGCCCTCTACCAGCGGGGCGAGACGGCGGAGGCCGTCGTCCGCTACCGGGAGGGCCTGCTGGCGGCGCAGGCGCTCGGCGATCGCGCCGAGACGAGCAAGGCGCTGCGCCGGCTGGGGGAGGCACTGGGTGCGCTGGGCCGCTTCGACGAGGCGGCCGAGACACTGGCGGCGAGCCTGCGGCTGTTCGTGGTGAGCGGCGACACCCTGGGCGAGGCGCTGGCCGGGCACACGCTCGGCGTCGTGCACCTGCGCCAGGGCGAGCCCCGCCGGGCGGTGGCGGACCTGCGGGCCGCGCTGGAACGGCTCGGCGGCGACGGGCCTCCGGTGTGGCGAGCCCGCGTTCTCAGGGAGCTGGGCCGGGCCTACGCCCTGCTGGGGCGGCACGAGGAGGCCGCGGCGGCGTGGCGCGGCTCCCTCGTCCTGTTCGGCGACGCGGCGGAGGGGCGAGAGGTGGCCGCGTTCCTGGCGCCCTGACCGACGCTATTCGCCGAGCCGCCACACGACCGGCACGCCCTGCGTTCCCGCCAGCCTGGCCTCCTTGCGCGCCAGCCCCGGTGTGGCGCCCTCGGCGACCAGCACGCCCTCGGGCGACAGGGCGGCCCACATCCCGGCGGACGCGTCGGCCGCCTCCAGGGCCCGGTTCACCTCCAGCGCCCGGTTCACCTCCGGCCGGGCCGGGGCGGGCGTCCGGCGGGCCTGCCACCGCCGCCAGTACAGCCACTGCACGACGATCAACGGCCCGAGCACGGTCAGCAGCGGCAGCAGCCGGCCATGGGACAGGACGAAGGCGATGGACAGAGCCAGCAGGACGGCCTCCAGTCCGGCGGCACACCACGCGGCCGCCTTCCCGTACGCCCGCAGCGCCACCACCGGCCAGATCGACAACATCAGGCAGTCGCCGAGCCCGATGAGGGCGGGATCGTCGCCATAGGAGGAGGCCAGCACGGGCGCGAACGGCAGCCCCTGCATCCGCTGGACGAACTCGGCGGTGAGCGACGTCAGCCCGGTGGCCAGCGTGTCGTACAGGGTGAGGGCGGCGGCCAGCGCGGCCACCTGCGCGGGCGTGATCGCCGCCTGCACCCACATGTTCACCACGCCGACGACGAGCAGGATCAGCAGGACGTCGTTGATCACAAGGAGCGCGGCCGGCCATCCCAGCGCGAAGGCGGTGACGTCGGCGGCGCACAGGAGCAGTGCGGCGATCATGCCCCACCGTCCGCCCAGCACGGGGGCGAGGGTGAGCTGGGTCAACGTCAGCACCACGAGCCCGAAGATCGACACGACGACGCCCGTGGGCAGGTGCAGGTACGCGAACGGCATCACGACCAGCGTCACCACCATGACCGCGATGTCCGCGCCCACCATCCGGCCGACCGGCGGTCTGGGCATGACGTAACGGCGCAGGTACGCGGCGGTGAGCGCGACGGCCGCAGCGACGAGGGCGTACAGGGCGAGCACGTACGGGGTCATCACAGTCCTCGCTCGAAGCTGATCTCCAGCAGGTCCGTGCGCAGCCGGCAGGGCGTGGGCAGGTCCTCGGCGGTCTCGACCAGGACGATGCCGGTCAGGGGCAGCCCGTGGGCGCGCTCCTCCAGCCGGCCGAGCAAACCCTGCTCGGCCTTGCCCGCGACGACGTACAGGACGCTGTCCTCCAGGGCGTACCGGGTGGGCAGCGGCAGCGCGTGCTCGGCCTGCAGCAGGTCCAGCACGTCACGCGTGGTCAGCCCGCCGGGCGACCTGCGGCCGAGCACCCGCGAGGTGGCGGGCAGGGCGGCGAGGGCGCACGTCGGGGGCTCGGCCAGAACCCGGACGAGGTCGCCGGTGACGTACCTGAGCAGGAGCGTGGTGTCGCGAAACGTGGAGTACGGCGTCACGACGATCGTGCCGACCTCGCCGGGAGCGGCGGGGGTCAGGGTCTCGGGGTCGAGTATCTCGACCAGGCCCTGGTCGGCGGACAGGTGCAGATGACCGTCGGGGCAGACGCGGCCGGACACCGGGGCGATCTCGGTCATGCCGTACCCGTCGCGGACCTCGGCCCCGAACGCGTGCTCCGCCCGCTCGCGCAGCGCGTCGGTGAGGACCTCGCCGCCGGACCAGATGGTGGTCAGCGCGAAGTCGGCGGCCCGCCAGCCGCCCCGCTCGGCCTCCTGCACGAGCGCCGCGAGGTGGGAGGCCGGCACGTTGAGATGGGACATCTGCGCGCGCTTGCCCGGTACGTGCAGCGGAGTGGCCAGCCGGTCGAGCGTGGCGGCCGGGTCGATGGTGCCCAGGTGGGCGAACACGGCCCCGGTACGGGTGACTGCCCGTTCGGTGAGGATCTGCGCGACGGACCGCGAGCTGCTCGCGTTGGCCCACACGTCGTCCGTGCGCACGTTCCCGGACATCATGAGCGAGAGCGCCGACAGACACGACAGCAGCTCGATCTCGTAGGCGGAGAACCACACCAGCGTGGGCGTGCCCGTCGTGCCCGTCGTGTGCGCGAGCACGGATGGCTTGGCCAGGTCGGAGACGAACGCCGCCGGCCTGCCGCGCAGGTCCGCCTTGGAGGTGGGGGCGATCGAGGACAGGGTTTGCGGGGTGATCGAGGCCGGGTCCACGCCGTGCTCCGCGAACCAGCGCCGGTAGTAGGGGCTCTCCGCCGCCGCGTGGGCCACCGTGCGCCGCAGCCGCCGCCGGGTGAGGTCCTCCTGGAGCTCGGGGTCGTTGCCCGCGATCAGGTCGTCGGCGCCCTCGCCGGGCGAGCCGAACGTCTCCAGCGTCTCGCGCATGTCGTCGACCAGCGTGTAGACGTCCCGCAGCCGGAACCTGCGCCCCGACATCATCGACCAGGCGTAGCCGAGCTGGCGTACCGCGGTGCCGAACACGCCGCTTTCCTCCCGTCGTGGTGTCCCCCGGGAGAAGGCTCCCGGGGGATCACTCGCTGTTCGTCAGACCTGCAGCCCGAAGATGGCGCTGGACAGGGTGCTGACGGCGTACTTCGCGTAACGACGGGCGGTCTTGACCATGACGAACTCCCAGTTCTTCAGGGGGCGCACCGATCGCGCCCTCTGCGATCAAGAGTGGGAGCCGCTGCCAGAGATCCCCTACACAGTCGCTACAAAGTCATTACAAACAGCTGGTCGCGGCCCTGTCCGCGCTACAACGCCCGCGGCCTGCAGCCTGTCGGCAGGGTTGCGTTCGACGATGTCCATGGCGATCCCAGGCCGGTGCCATGAGCGATGACCGTGTTCCCGTGGGCCGAGGCCGCGAGCACGACGACCGCGATGACCAGGCCCAGCACGGGCGGGGACGCCGGCCGCGACGTGGACGCTTCGGGTGTCCAGCATGACCAGGCTCGGGTCGCGCCAATCGGCCCTTCTTCTCGCGGCCGGCGCAGCAGGTCGTGGATCGTCTTGTCGGTGCCGTCGTCGCGCCATTTGACGAAGTAGTAGGACGTCGCGCCCTTGGGCGGCAGATCGTGCGAGAGTCGCCTTCGTGGTCGCTGACCGAGGGGGCGCGGCCTTCCAGGCCGTGAGGACCGGTAACACTACAAACCCGCACGATCACATGACGACATCACAGATGGAGGCTCACGTAGGCACTCTCAGGGGCTCCAGGGCGGCCAGGACGAGGTCGAGGCCGAAGGTGAACTCCTCCGCCGGGTCGTAGCCGGCAGCGGCGAGCACCGCGGCGGACTCGTTGAGGTAGGGGAACTCGTCAGGAGGAAGCTGGGGCAGGAAGACGTCCTCGGTCATGTCCGCGAACTCATCGGCGGTGTCGAACGGCAGGCTGGCTTCCTGCAGGGCGAAACCGTAGACATAGCTGTCGAGCAACCAGTTGGCGTGCGTCGCCATCAAGACCGGGAAGCCGGCCCTCCGCAGGCAGGCGGTGACCGCTTCGCGGTGGCGGAGGTTCGCGGGCCCCGGCGATGTCCGCGACTCCATCAGGCCGATCGCCCACGGGTGGCGTGCGAGAACCTGCCGGGCGGATACCGCCCGGCAGCGCATCGCTGACTGCCAGTCGGCCTCTTCGGGCGGGAGCTCGATCTCCTCGAACACGACGTCGATCATGGCGTCCAGCAACTCTTCCTTGTTCGCCACGTAGTAGTAGAGCGACATCGCGCCCGCGCCGAGCGCGCCGGCCAGCCGGCGCATGCTCAGCCCGTCGACCCCCTCGCGGTCGGCGAGCCGGACCGCCTCGACCACCACCCGTTGCCTGCTCAACGCCGCGTCTGACGCCCCCTGGCGTTGTTCCCTCGCAGACACGGGTCTCCTCTCCCTCGCTCGAACGGCTTGACAATCGTCCAGCGCACCGTCATGGTACAGCGTACTACTTGTAGTACAGCGTACGACGTACGGTGTACGAACCGACCGGAGCCGTAGCTCGGACGTGAGGAGGCTTGTGGGAATCGAACAGCGGTCGAGTGCCGGAGCACGCCTGGCGCCGGGGGCGAGTCCGGCCGGGGCGACGACGATGCGGGCCGCCGACCAGCACCGTTACGGCCTGCCCTGAGCCTTCGAGTCGTCCGAGGTCCGCGCTACCGCTGCCGGTCGAGGCGATGTGCTCGTCCAGGTGGGCGCGGCCTCGGTACATCCCTGCCGCCACTCCGGCGGAGGGACCGCTCCTCTCGAAAGAAGAACCGATGACCACCCGAACGAAAGCCGCGAACCTGCTCGACAACCGGCCGGTCCCCGTGCACGCCAAGCTCGCCGCCGCATGGACCAGCTTCATGTTCCTCTACATCTACGTCGACTACTTCCACCTCCACAAGCCCGGCGTCATCGACAACCTCCGTGCCGGCGTCGTCTTCGAGTTCGACATCAGCCCGACGTTGTTGACCATGATGCTCGCGTCCGTGGCGATCCCGGCCCTGATGGTGATGCTCTCCATGACGCTGCCCGCCCGGGTGAACCGCGCCACGAACCTCGTCGTCGCATCGCTCTACATCCCCTACTCGGTGTTCAACGCGGTAGGGGAGTCCTGGGACTGGGCCCCCTTCTACGGCCTTTCCATCGGAATCGAAGTGCTGCTCCTGGCCTTCATCGTGCGCTCCGCCTGGACATGGCCTCGAACCCCCGCCGTCCCGGCCGGTCCCGCGACGACCGACCTTCGACAGTAGGGGTCCGTGTGAAGCCCTACTTCGCTACCGCAGGCGTCAGTCCGACAGCCAGCGCAGCTCGTGCGCCAGGGTTTTTGCGACGGCACGGATGCGGCGGTGAAGCGGCGACTGCTCGCGCGGGAGGACCAGGTGGATCGTCAGGCTGGGCGCGCCCCGCAGCGGTCGCCAGGTGAGACCGGCCGATTGTGTCGTGACCGCGGCTTCCCCGGCCGGGGCGAGGGTGACCCCGTCGCGTAGGTCACGTTGAGACATGTCGAAGGAGACCGCGGGCGTGTGGAATCGCGGGTGTGGTCGGGCGTCTCGGAACAGTCCGGACAGCTGATCGTGGATCACGGGGTTGGCCGCACGGTCAGGGAGCCGCAGCGGATACGCGGCCGCGTCGGCGATCTCGATCTCCGGGTGTTCGGCCAGCGGATGGTGCTGCGCCAACTGGACCCCGACGCGCATACGCCGCAGCAGGAACCGGCGCACGCCACGGCCCGGCTGTTCACCGCGGGTGATCCCGGCCTCGATGCGGCCGTCGGCGACCGCGGGGGAGATCTCCGGTGTCGCCATCGGGACCGCGCTGACCTCAAGTCCGCTGTTGCCGCGAATCAGCCTGTCCACCAGCGCCGGTACCGTCTCGGACCCGGCGCTGAGGCTGTAACCGATGCGCAGCGTGCCCAGTTCGCCGGCCGCCGCGCTCCGGGCGGTGTCCCAGGCCCGGTCCAGCGCCGCCAGCGCGGGCGGCGCGGACTCCGCCAAGGCCGCACCGGCCGTGGTCAACACGACGCTACGCGTGTTGCGGACCAGCAGGGCCGTGCCGAGTTCCGCCTCCAATCGGCGCATCCGGGCGCTGAGGGCGGGCTGTGCGATACCGATCC
The DNA here is from genome assembly GCF_053601695.1 of Nonomuraea sp. NPDC004702. Classification (NCBI taxonomy): domain Bacteria; kingdom Bacillati; phylum Actinomycetota; class Actinomycetes; order Streptosporangiales; family Streptosporangiaceae; genus Nonomuraea; species Nonomuraea sp. NPDC004702. The sequence continues at coordinate 415,647 of NZ_JBSGCE010000003.1, read as the reverse complement.
GTGCGGCCGCGCGGGTGAAGTTCAACTCCTGCGCCAGCACCAGGAAGTACCGCAGGCTCACCGTGTCCGGCGCCACGTGCCCTCCCTGCCGATTGATAACGATCCGTTCTGAGTCTATCCAGAATCGATCTTTCCCTCGGCCATACGTCGGGCCCTAACCTGCGCATATGACGATTCAACCGGCCACAGCACCCGTCGCCGGGATCGATCGACTTGGGTGTCAATTCGAAGTCGGACGTGTCCGGCCGAACACAGGAGGTTTCCATGGCTAAGGGCTACTGGGTCAGTGTCTACCCCGCCATTTCCGATCCTGAGGCCCTGACTGCCTACGACAAGCTGGCCGGTCCGGCTGTCCAGGCTGGGGGCGGGCGCAACCTGGCCCTCCTCCCGTCCCGTGGCGGTCGAGTCGTCGCCCACGAGGCCGGAATCACGCAACGTGTCGTTCTGATCGAGTTCGACAGCTTTGAACAGGCCGTCGCGGCATACGAGAGCGAGGCTTACCAGAAGGCGCTGGTGGCATTCCCCGACGGCGTCCAGCGCGACTTCCGCATCATCGAAGGCATCGACTGACAGTGAGGTTCGCCGGGCGCCGACCCGGTGCCGGCGGGCAAGCTGTCGGCGCCGGCTCGCTACGGGCCGGTCTCCAAGGCGCCGACAGCCTTCAGCAGCCCCCGGCGATTCGCGGACTTCGCGGACAGGCCCCGACGCGCGCCCGCGATATCCGGCCACACCTGCACGGCATGCCCGGATGACCGCGGTGGCCGGCGGCTGTGTTTCCGGCTTCAGGTCAGCCCCTCCAGGTCTGGAGGGGCTGACCTCTTGGGGCTTGGTCGGAGTCAGACGGTGGTGGCCAGCCAGCCGATGGTTTCGCGGGCGTGGTGTCCGTCGCTCTTGGTGGCGCCGGCGAGGATCTCGTTGATGCGGATCCGGAAGCCCTGCGGCGTCACGTCCGCGATTCTGAGGCCGGGGGTCTCGGGTCCGTTGAAGGTCTGGACGAAGGGGATGACGATCACGCGTGCCCCGGCGGGGAACGGGGTCGGGAACGTCACGTGGGTGAAGGTGGAGGTGTCGCCGCCGGTGGTGGCCACGGGGTGGGTGGAGTCCAGGTCGAGGATGCCGGTTTGGATCATGCTCATGCGGGGGCTCCTTGTGGTGAGAGTACGGCTCCGGGTTTCGCGCTAGGTGATCAGAATCCCGATGTTCGCTACTGAACGTACATATTTGAACACTGTGTGTGATGTGTCGCGGCAGTGAGGAATGCCTGCCTCCGTAGGCTCACCCCCGTGCGGGCGTCGCCCGCGGCCAGGCAGTCCCGCTGGCCACAGCGGGCGACAGTTCCCGCCGCCGGGCTCGGTCCGGGCGTTCGGGGAGAAGTCCGACGCTTCCCGCCGCGATGACATGGCGGGGACGTTCGCCGCCGAGCAGTACGGTCCCCAGCCGTTTCGCCTGCGGGCGTCGGCGCTCAGACCGCGCCCACCCAGTGCGCCATGATCCCGGTGCGCCCATCGCCACCACTCTCGATGACGGCCTCGCCGGTCCCGATGCGGTAGGCGTGAAGTGTCACGACGTCTCCGGCGGCGAAGGTCTGCAGGAGCGTCTGCCCGGCCGTGGCTCGCAGTGTTGCATTGACACCGGCCAGGCCGCTCTGTGCCTCACTGCCGGGAAGGAGCACGCCATTGATGAACAACGCTGTGTGGACATACAGATGCGGCGACACCACGGCCACCGCGTGGAGGGCGTGATAGGAGACCTCCCACACACCGGGGAAGGGGATCTGCAGGTCCGGAACCTCAGAGACCTTCTCGTGGACACGGTCGGCACCCCTGAGCGGGTGGCCGAAGGCGAGCGGGCCCGTCTGGAGCCATACTTTCGAGGCTCCCTGCTGGGGAGGCGCGGTGTTGGGTGTTGTCATATCTGGCACACCTTCCGGATGAGGGCCTTCCGCCCTTCGCTGGGGGACGAGCCGCTGAACGGGCGCGGGTCGCACTCGCATCGATGCGTCTCTTTGAGTATTCGTTCAACTCCGTTCTGTATTCGAGAGAGAGACCACTGTCCCTCTGGCCACATAAGCCCCGCTACGGGTGCCCACGGAGCGGAGGGCTCCTTCTCGCCGAATCGTTGTCAAATCGCTCATGCAGCGCCAGTAGGTTGAGCAGAGCCTTGAGCGGGCTGCGTCGCATGGTGCCGGTCAGGGGCTGAGCACGATCTTGCCGTGGGTGTGTCGGCGTTCGAGTTCGGTGTAGGCCTGGCGGACCTGCGTCAGCGGGTAGACGTTGGCGATCGGGACTTCGAGGTGTCCGTCGGCGATCAGGGCGGCCAGTTCGGCGAGTACCTCAGCACCCGGCCTGGCGTTGGTTCCGGGTTCGGTCTTGACCCCGTACCTCGCGGCCGCCGCGAAATCGGCGATGGTGTCGATCCGCTCGGCGGCGACGCCGAGGGCAAGGGCCATTTCGACGTACCCGCCGCCGTAGGCGTCGATGAAGGTGTCGATGCCGCTCGGTGCGGCGGCCTTGATCCGGTCGATGACACCGTCACCGTAGGCAACCGGGATCACGCCGTGTGTTCGCAGCCACCCATGGTTGTGCTCGCTCGCCAGGCCGATGACCGTGGCTCCGGCGCGGCGCGCGAGCTGAACGGCGAGCGAGCCGACTCCTCCGGCTGCCGCGGAGACGACGACGGTCTCCCCGATGTCGAGTTGTACGGAATGCACTGCTCGCCACGCGGTCACTCCGGCGACGTACAGGCCGCCCGCAACCTCCCATGAGACGCCGTCCGGCTTGGGGGTGAGGTTGTCGACGTCGACCAGGACCAGCTCGGCCTGTGCTGCCCGCCGCTCGGAGAACCCGATCACCTCGTCGCCGACCGCGAATCGGTCGACTCCGGCGCCGACCTCGGCGACGATCCCGGCGAGGTCGCTGCCCTGCCCGGACGGAAAGGTCGAGGGAAAGATGTCGGCCATCGCGCCGGTGCGTATGGCCGCCTCACCGGGGTTGATGCCTGCGGCCTTGACCCGCACGAGGACCTGCCCGCTCCCGGGTGCCGGCCGGTCGACCTCGTCGACCCGCAACACCTCGATTCCACCGAACTCGTCGTATCTGACTGCCTTGGTCATTGTCTTGCTTCTCCTGTCGCGCGATGCGCTTCCGGCGTCGAGAACGGGAAGGTGTTACCAGGGCACGCTTCCGGCGTCGTCGAAGAACCCGCCGGTCGGTCCGTCGTCGGGCAGGGTCGCGAGGTGAATCGCGATGGCCGCACCCTGTTGTGGCGTGCGGACGCCTTGGAAGCCGTTGAGGTCGGTGGCGGTGTAGCCGGGGCAGCCGGAGTTGATCAGGATGTTGGTGCCGCTCAGTTCCTTGACGTATTGGATGGTGAGGGCGTTGAGGAAGGTCTTGGAGGCCAGGTAGGCGGCGGGAACCGGGCCCATGTCGATGCCCGGTGTGGTTTGCAGGGCGAGTGAGCCGACGCTGCTGGACATGTTGACGATCCGCGGTGCCGCCGAGTCGCGCAGCATCGGCAGCATCGCGTTGGTGACCCGGATGACGCCGATCACGTTGGTTTCCACGACGGCTCGCACGGTCGCGGGCTCGACCGTGGTCGGTGTCTGTGGCATACCGCCGGTGATCGCGGCATTGTTGACCAGGACGTCGAGCCCTCCGGCCTGGACGGCGATCAGCTCGGCCGCGGCGGCGACACTTTCGTCGTCGGTGACGTCGAGGGGCACGCCGAACGCATCGATCCCGTCCGCGCGCAGCTTCTCGACCGCGGTGTCGCGGCGATGTCCGTCCCTCGCGCCCACACCGATTCGCCAGCCCAGGGCGCCCAGCCCTGCGGCGATCTCGTATCCGATTCCCTTGTTCGCGCCGGTCACCAGCGCGATCGTCCGTTCGCTCATGCCGTCGATCATGTTGCGGACTCGGGCGGGGCGTCCAAGACCGGTCAGGTGGACGGCGATACCGCACGGGTATCGGCCGTGGTCAGCGCTGGGTACGATGAGCCGGTGGAGACCCGGGAGTTGCGATACTTCGTCGCCGTGGCCGAGGAGTTGCACTTCGGACGGGCGGCGCAACGGCTCTCGATGGCGCAACCACCACTGTCGCGGGCGATCCAGCAATTGGAACGGCGGCTCGGAGTCGTTCTGCTGCACCGCACCGCTCGCGCCGTCGCCCTGACCGAGGCCGGGTCGGTGCTGCTACGGGAGGCCCGGCTCGCGCTCGACGCGGTCGAAGCCGCCGAGCGCCGCACCCGCCGCGCCGCGGCTGACCAGCCCGGTGTGGTCCTGGCCACCAAGGCCGGAGCGTCCAGGGAACTGCTGGCGAAGCTGCTGCACGCCTACGCCGCCGAACCGGGCTCAGTGCCGGTCGAGGTGATGCTGTGCGGGCCGGGCGAGCCGGAGGGTCTGCTGCGCACCGGACGTACCGACGTCGCCCTGCTCCACCGGCCTTACGACACGACGGCCGGACTCGACACCGAGGATCTGCACACCGAACAGCAGGTCGTGGTCCTGCCCAAGGGGCATCCGCTCGCCAACCGGGCGTATCTGTCGTTGGCCGAGGTCAAGGCCCAGACGGACCTGCCCCTGCCGCGCTGGCCCGGACGGGACGGCGGCCATCCGGACGGCCCCGGCCCGCAGGTGCGCGACCATACCCAACTGTTCCAACTGATCGCGCTCGGGCTGGCCTGCGCCGTCGTCCCCGAGTCGCTCCGAGAGCAGCTGCGCGACGACTACGCCATCGTGCCGGTGCCGGACGCGCCGGCCGTCACGACCGTCATCGCCTGGCCGCCACACAGCAGATCCAAGGCCGTCGCCGACCTCGTCCGCACCGCGACACGCCTATGGTCGGCGGCCTAGTTCGAACGTCGCAATCCAAGCGGGTCCACGGATGAGGCCTCCGCCTCTCACGCAAGCGTTCGAGCGCGGGACTGCCTGGAGCGAATGACGGCGACGAGGTGGAGGCCGCGATGCGGGCGGCCCTCGCCGAGCGCCGCCCCCACGAATCAGACGCGGACCTCGTGGCGCGGTCCATGATCACTGCACTGGCTGCCCGTCGCCCCGAACGCGCCCGCGGCGCATATCACCTGCTCGACGCCACACCGGCACTTCAAGCTCGCATCCACCAGTTGGTGTGGCGCGACCAGGAGCACGTTGTCGAAGCCCTGCTGACGGGAGTGCCTCGGACTCCCGAGGCCGAGCTCCGCGCGCGTGTCATCACCCACGCCGTCACCGGGACGATCCGCGTGGCGGTTGTCGCCTGGATTCGGTCCGGCCAGTGCAGCACCGTCGTCGCCCATTGCGAACAAGCTCTGACCTTCTTGCGCGAAGAGCTTGCTCACTGACGGGGTAATTCCGCAAAGAGCGTGACAATCACGAAGCAACTGCGGATGCGAACCATTCGGAATCCGACGCTGCCCGTCCCCGCGCGGGCGGGCCGTACTGCTCTTCTTAGCTGAACGCAGCGGCGTTGCGGGCCGCCCAGTCGGCGTAGGTGTGGGGCTCGTCGCCGGTCAGTTCGCGCACGGCCGGTGACACGTCCGCGGCCCTGCCGACGAATGAGGCGAACAGCGTGAGCATCGAGTCCACGACCGGCGCGGGGGTATGCGCGATCATCTGCTCGCGCGCCTGCTCGGGAGACAGCTCCTCCAGGCGCAGGTCGCGGCCCAGGACCTCGCCGAGGATCCGGACCCGCTCAGCGGTCGTCAGCGAGGCGGGCCCGCTCAGCTCGTACGCCTTGCCCGCGTGCCCGTCGTCGAGCAGCGTCCGCGCGGCCACCGCGGCGATGTCGCGTTCGTCGATCGGCGCGGTGGCGGCCTCGGCGAACGGGGCGCGCACCACGCCGCCGTTCTTGACGCCGGGCGCCCACCGCAGGTCGTTCGCCATGAACGCGCCGGGACGCAGGAACGTCCACGGCAGCCCCGAACCGGCCACGGCCCTCTCGTACTCGGCGTGGGCGCTGCCCAGCACGCCGGCCTGCTTCATGGTCACCGCCAGCGCGGACAGCAGCACCACGTGCCCGAGGCCGGCCCTCGCGGCCTCGCGCAGGAAGCCGTCCACCTGGCCGGCGGCCGGGAGCAGGAACGCGCGGTCCGCGCCCCGCAACGCGACTCGCAGGTCCTCTGCCTGCGACATGTCGGCCTTGATGACCTCCACGCCGTCGGGCAGCCCGGCCCGCTCGGGGTCGCGGCTGATCGCCCGGACCTGCTCGCCCGCCCCGAGCAGCAGATCCACCAGCTGACGTCCGACGTTTCCCGTGGCGCCTGTCACCAGAATCACGTCTACCTCACTTCGGATATCCGAACTGTTTGGATATGGGCACTGTAACCTGTGACCGTGACGGACCCCGTTTCGCCCCCGCGACTGCCACGCCCCGAGGAGGTCAGGGAAGCCCTCGGCTTCGTACCCCTGGTGGAGGCGTACTTCCGGCGGGCCCAGGCCGAGATGCCGGACCGGATGCGGGAGATCTTCCGCAACCACGGGCTCACCGGGAGGCACGGCGCGGTCATCCCGCAGCTGACCGTCGAGTCGTCGCTCAGCGTGAGCGAGCTGGCCGACAGGATGGGCGTGTCGCTGCCGACCGCGAGCGAGCTGGTGGGCGACCTCAGCCGGGCCGGCCTGGTCGAACGCCGGGAGGATCCGGCCGACCGCCGCCGCACCCTGGTGTCGCTGGCCCCTGACCATCGGGCCATGGTCGAGGGGTTCGTCGCCCTGCGCGCCGCGCCGCTGCTGCGCGTTCTGGACAACCTCTCGCCGTCGGACCGGCAGGGGTTCGTGGCGGGGCTGATCGCGTGGGCGCACGAGGTGCGCAACTGGTGACGCCGGGTCCGCGACGGGACCGGGCCCCGGCGCTATGACGGGGACGGGGCCGCGCAGCGGGTGGCGAGGCCGTCCAGGAGGCAGTCGAGGCCGAACGTGAAGCGGCGCTCGCTCTCGCGTTCGACGTCGATCTCGCCCGTGGCGGCCATCCGGCCGGCCAGCGTCGGGTGGCGTTCGGCGACCTGGCGCAGGTAATCGGCCGCCTGCTCGTCCCAGCCGGACCCGGTCCCGCTCATCCGGGCCAGCGTGTCGCGCCAGGCGACCTCCGCGATGACCGCGCCGACCACGTGGTCGTTGACGGCGGCCATGGCGGCGTCGAGGTCGGAGCCGGCGAACCCGGCGCTCTCCAGCAGGCCCAGCCCGGTCTCGGCCAGGGCGAGCGCGTTCGGGCCGAGGTTGGGCCGCACGGTCAGCTCGGACAGGGCCCACCGGTGGCGCAGCAGCATGGCGCGGTTGCTGCGGGCCAGCGCCGCCAGGCCGTCCCGCCAGCCGGACGGGCCGGGGCCGGCGCGCACCTCGCCCAGCACGCGGTCGAGGGCCAGCTCCAGCAGGTCGTCCTTGGTGTGGACGTACCAGTACAGCGACCCGGCGGTAACCCCCAGCTCGGCGGCGACGCGGCGCATCGACAGCCCGCGATGACCCTCGGCGTCGAGGACGGCGACCGCCACTTCGACGATCCGCTCGCGGGTGAGCTGACGGTCGCGCGGCGGCCGCTCGGGACGCAGCCACACGGACCCGCCGGAGGACTCTGACGACGGCACGCGATCACCCTACCCGCCTTGACGTCGCCTTCCATTCCCTTATACAACGTTCAAGACTATTAAACACTGTTCAAGGAGGAGCCGGATGCCGGCCTTGATGTTCCGCCCGAACGGCCAGCTGCCGGGCGACGTGCACGTGACCGCGCTCGGCCCCGAGTCCGGGCCGCCGGTGATCTTCGTGCACGGCTCCACGAGCTGGGGCGACGACCCGGTGTACGGGTTCGCGGCGCAACGCCCGCTGGCCGCCCGGTTCCGGCTGCTGCTGATGGACCGCCGGGGCTACGGCGGCAGCCCGGACGCCGGGGACAGGTTCCCCGGCGACTACCTGGCCGACGCGGACGACGTCGCCGAACTCCTCGGCGCGGGCGCGCACCTGGTCGGCCACTCCTACGGCGCCGTCGGAGCCATGATCGCGGCGGCGCGGCGGCCCGAGGCGGTGCGCTCGCTCACCTTGGTCGAGCCGGGCAGCTACCAGGCGGCCGCCGACCACCCCGCGGTGGCCGAGGCGTTGCGCGCCAACCGCGCCGCCTACGCCGACCTCCCCGACCTGACGCCGGAGGAGTGGCTGCGCGCCGCCGCCGGCTCGACCGGCATGCCCGAGCCAGGCACGGGCGAGCGGCGGTTGCGCGCGGCCGCCACGGCACTGCGCGAACGCGTCTGCTGGGAGGCGGGCCTCCCGCTGCCGGCGCTGCGGGCGGCGTCCTTTCCCAAGCTGGTCGTGTCGGGCACCTGGGAGGGCGCGCCGGGGCCGTACCGGGAGCGCGGCGGCGTCCCTCTCGTGGCCTGCGCACGGGTCACGGCCGAGCGGATCGGTGCCCGGCACGAGCAGGTGCCGGGCAGCGCCCACTACCCCCACGTCGAGGCGCCGGAGCGGCTGAACGCGCTGCTCACCGCCCTCTGGTCCGGCGCCTGACTGCCGCGGAAGGCGTCACGGGAGAGGCCCGTCAAGCCAGGAAGAACGTGGCCAGCGTGCGGGCGACCAGTGCGGGGTCGTTCTCCATGGGGATGTGGCCGGCCTCGGGCACCCGCACCAGCGTGGTGTTCGGCACCTCGTCGGCGAACCGCTGCGCGTAGCCGACCTGCTGGAAGGTGTCGTCCTCGCCCCACACCAGCAGCTTCGGCGCGTCGCAGGCGAGCAGGGCAGGCATCAGGCCGAGGGTGTAGCGGCTGTCGGCGGCGCCGGCCAGCGCCATCCAGGACCGTCCCACGCGTGGTTCGCGCCACGGGTCGAGGTAGTCGTCCAGTTCTTCTTCGGTGGCAGGCCGGGCCAAGGCGGTGGTGACGGCCACGCGCCGGGCGGCGAGCAGGTCCTCCACGGTGGTGGCGGCGACCACGGCGGGGTCGCGGTAGCGCGCCACGCCGGGCACCGGCCAGGAGTCGTAGCTCACCGAGTTGACCAGTGCCAGCCGGGGAACCGCCAGCTCGCCGCCGGTCAGCAGCTGCTGGGCGACCGCGCCGCCGATGTCGTGCCCGGCCACGCCCGCGGGCTCGTCCATGCCGAGCGCCGCCGCGAACCGCGTCACCCAGGCGGCCAGCGCGGGCACGGTGGCCGTCTCCAGCGTCAGCTCCCCTTCCGAGCGGCCCAGGCCGGGGAGGTCGACGGCGACCGGCCGCAACCCGGCCGCGGCCAGGTCGTCGAGCACCGGCAGCCAGACGCGGCTCCAATACGTGCCGTGGAGCAACAGGACCTGCGGGCCGTGCTCGCCCGCCGTCAGATAGCTGGCCGTACGGCCGTCGACGTCGATCGTCATGCGTGTGGACATGGCCATAACCATCGGGGAATGGATCACCGCCGGTCAAATACCACTTAGGGTATGGCCCTATGACGTTGACGCAGCTCCGAGCGCTGATCGCGGTGGCCGAGCAAGGCGGGTTCACCGCGGCGGCGGACCTGCTCGGCATGTCCCAGCCCGCGGTCAGCCGCGCTGTCGCCGCTCTCGAACGCGAGCTCGGCGCCCCCCTGTTCGTCCGTCACACCGACGGCATCGCCCTCACCGAGGCCGGGCGGCGCGCCCATCTTCGCGCCCGTGAGGCTCTTCGCCACTTCGACCTGATCCGCGCGGAGGTGGCGGCCGCCGCCGGTGAGGTCACCGGGCCGCTCCGGCTGGCCAGCCTGCCCAGCGCCACCGGCACCCTCATCGCCCACCGGTTGCGGACCTTCACCGATCGCCACCCCCAGGTCCAGGTACGCCTGTTCGAGGGGGCCGACGACGACGTCCGCGGCTGGCTGCAGGCGGGCGCGGCCGAGGTCGGGGTGGTCACGCTCCCCGCCCCCGGCCTGCACACGATCCCGCTCAGCACGCACGAGATGGTCGCCGTGGTGCCGGCCGGCCATCGCCTGGCGGGGCAGGAGACCGTCCACATCACCGACCTGGCCGGGCAGCCGTTCATCCTCACCACGGCGGGCTGCCGTCCGCTCATCACCGACGCGGCACGCCAGGCGGACGTGCAGCTCGACGTCGCCTACGAGGCCGGCGGCCAATCGGCCATCCTCGAAATGGTGGCCGCGGGCCTGGGGGTCAGCATCGTGCCCACGCTCGGCCTGCCGGCCCGGCTCGGACCGGTCACGACCAGGCCGCTCGAACCGCGCCTCACCCGGACGCTCGCCCTGGCCGTCCTGTCGCCGAGCGACTGCGGACCCGCCGTCCGGGCTTTCCTCGACCTGGCCGAGCAATGATCTTCGGCAGGGTCGGGGCCTGACGGCGCTCTCCTCCTCATCGTGATGCGACGATGGTTGCGGTGCGGACGAATGCCGCGAGTGCGGGTGCCCGGCCTCCTTGTGGCCAGGCGAGGACGAGGGTGGTGGGCTCGGCGTCGGTGACCGGTACGCAGACCAGGTCGTCGCGGAGCTGGCCGCGTACGGATGCGGGCACCACGGCGACCGCGCGGCCGAGCGCGATGAGCTGCAGGAGCTGGCCGACGTCCCGTACGGACAGCTCGTTCGAGGTGTCGGCCGACCAGTGGGGCATCGTCTCACCGGTCAGGTCGGCGAGGCGCACGCTCGCCCGGCCGGCCAGGCGGTGACTCCGGGGGAGGACGACGACCTGGTCCTCGGTCAGGAGTTCCGCGAAGTCCAGACCGGTCAGGTCGCTGTTCGAGCGGTGCAGCAGGCCGACGTCGGCGCGGCCGTCGCGGATCATCCCGGCGCGCTCGTGGGCCGAGCACAGGACGATGTCGACCGGGACCGCGTCCGGCTCGGCATCGTAGGCGGCCAGGATGCCGGGCATCAGGCCGCAGTCACCGCCGGGTTTCATCGCCACGACCAGCCGCGAGACGGGCCGGGCCGCCCGCTGGGCGCGTCGCACGGCTGCGTCGACCGCGTCCAGGGCCCGGCGGCTCTCGGTGAGGAACACCTCGCCGGCCGGGGTGAGCGCGACCCTTCGGCTGCTGCGTTCCAGCAGGGTGACGCCCATCCGGCGTTCCAGCCGGCCGATCGCCCGAGACAGCGGCGGCTGCGCGATGCCGAGACGCTCGGCCGCCCGTCCGAAGTGCAGTTCTTCGGCGACCGCCACGAAGAACGCGAGTTCGCGGGTCTGTAAGCGATCCATACCCTGAGGGTATCGGCCGAGACTCAGCCGGGCATTGTCCTGCCGTGGCCCCCGGTGGTGAGGTCGTCCCCATGACGGACAGCACGATCGCCCTGATCACGGGCGCGAACAGAGGGGTGGGGCGGGCCGTCGCCCGCCGGCTCGCGGACCGCGGCGCGACGGTCCTTCTCGGCTCCAGGGATCTCGCGCGTGGCGAGGAGGCGGCCGAGGCGCTCAGGTCCGGCGGCGGTGACGTGCACGCCCTCGTGCTCGACGTCACCGACGCGGCGACGATCGCGGCGGCCGCCGACCGGATCGGCGACCGCTTCGGCCGGCTCGACGTGCTGGTCAACAACGCCGGAATCTCCGGCGGCCCCGGGCCCACGGAGCCGGCGGCCGCCGACCTCGACCTGGTCAGGCGGGTGTTCGAGACCAACTTCTTCGGTGTGATCGCGGTGACCAACGCCATGCTGCCGCTGCTGTCGCGGTCGGCGGCGGCCCGCATCGTCAACGTGTCCAGCGGTGTCGGGTCGCTCGCCCGCATGACCGATCCGGATCACTACATGTCCCGGCTGGCGGGGCACGCGGTGTACCCGCCCTCGAAGACGGCGCTCAACTCCTTGACCGTGCAGTACGCCAAGGACCTTCGGGAACGAGGCATCCTCGTCAACGCCTGCACCCCTGGTCCCTGCGCGACGGACTTCACCCGGCACCTCGGCCTCCCCGTCACCCGCACGGCCGACGACGGCGCCGCGATCGTGGTCCGGCTGGCCACCCTGGACGCGGACGGCCCGACCGGAGGGTTCTTCGACGACGACGGCGTGGTGCCCTGGTGACCGCCTCCGCCGAGCGCCGTCAGGCGGGCGGGCGGCCGTAGCCTGGCGTTCATGGTCGAACGAGTGCGGGTCGCGGTGGTCGGCGTCGGTAACAACGTGTCGGCGCTGGTGCAGGGGATAGCGCTGTACCGGGCCTCGGGGAGTGTGGCCGGGCTCCGGAGGCCGGTGCTGGAGGGGCTGGGCGTGGGCGACGTCGACTTCGTGGCGGCCTTCGCCACCTCGCCGGAGAAGATCGGGCGGGACCTGTCCGAGGTGATCTTCCTGCCGCCCAACAACTATCCGAAGATCACCGGTGAGCTGCCGCCCACCGGCGTCACGGTGTCCAGGGGAATCACCGACGCCGCCGACGACGCCGAGGTGGACCGGGTGGCCGGGGAGCTCGCCGGAGCGGAGGTCGTGCTGTATGCCGCTCCCAGTGGCCGGCCGGAGACGGCGCGCGCCTATGCGGAGGCGGCGCTGCGGGCGGGGGCGGCGTTCGTCAACACCACCTCCGACCCGGTGGCCCGCGATCCGCGACTGCTGGACCGCTTTGTCACGGCCGGACTGCCGCTGCTGGGCGACGACCTGACCAGCCAGTTCGGCACCTCGGTCGTGCACCACGCCCTGCTGCGGCTGCTGGAGGAGCGCGGGCTCTCCCTCACCAGCTCCTACCAAGTCAATCTGGGCGGCACGGACGACTTCCGCAACCTGGCCGAGAACGGCGAGACCAAGATGCGCTCCAAGCTCAACGCCCTGGCCTCGGAGAGCGAAGCGCCTGACCGGGTGGAGGTCGCTCCGCTGGGATACCTTCCGCACCTGAAGTCGCACAAGGTGGCGCACATCAACATCGAGGCACAGGGCTGGGGCGAGACCACGGTGTCCCTGGACGTGAAGTTGAAGGTGCACGATCCCAGCGGCGCCGCCGGGGTCAACATCGACCTCATCCGCATGGCGGCCAGCGCGTTGCGGCAGCACCGTGGCGGCTACCTCGACGAGGCCGCGCCGCTGCTCAAGTCCCCGCCCGGCACCGCCGTCTGATCCGAGGACACGTAAGCGGTCACTCGACGCTTCTGTCCGGTTGGGGCGGTCCTTTACCAGCCCGCGGCGCGGCGGATCGGCATCCAGGTGGGAGCCGGGGTGCCGGTCAGGAAGTCGCCGACCAGCCGGACGCACAGCTCGGGCCTCTCGTGCAGCAGCAGGTGCGAGGTCCGCGGGACGACGGCCAGCCGGGCCGCGGGCAGCGCCCGGTACATCCGCAGGGTGTGCTCCAGGGTGACGATGTCGTCGTCGGCGGTCATGACCAGCACGGGGCAGGTGACGGTGGCCAGGTCGTCCGGCGTCAGCGGCCGGTCCTCGGTGACCGACCGGGCCGCCTTGGCGATCACGACGGGGAAGTGGCCGGCCCCGTCCGGCGACACCTCGGCGTAGGCGGAGACCATTGGCGGCGGAGGCGGCGCGTCGGTGCTCGGCCGCAGGATCATCCCGTCCGGGTGGAAGCGGCCGCTGGTCGGGACGAGCCGTTCGACGAGGTGCGGGTGGCGCACGGCGGTCCACAGCGCCACCATCGCCCCGGCGCTGTATCCGGCCAGCCGCACGGGACCGCCGGCCAGCGCGTCGAGGTTGCCGGTGAAGTCCCGGCCGGAAACTGATCGCAAGCCGCACAGGGGTCAGCGGCAGACCGTGCCGGGCACGGGAAGCGTCCCGGAGATCAGGTAACGGTCGATGCTCGCGGTCGCGCAGGCGTTACGCAGGTATGAGGTGTGCCCGTCGCCGTCATAGGTCAGCACCTGCGCCCCCTTGATGCCCCTGGCCAGGCTCTTGGCCCAGGCGAGCGGCGTCGCGGGATCATGCGTGTTCCCGACCAGCAGAACGGGCGGCGCCTGGGTGATGTGCACCGGCCGCTGCGGATTGGACGGCGGGACGGGCCATCCCACGCATCCGGTCGTCATGTCCCAGAACTCCGACGTCCCGCGCATGTGCGGGGCCCTCCGCGTGACGTCCCGGGCCCGCGTCCTGAGCTGCGGGAATCCGTTGATGTCAGGGTCGATGTCCTGGCAGAGGACCGCCCGGTAGGCCGAGGTCGTCGCAGGGTTGTCCAGCGCCTCGGCCCGCATCTGCCCGAAGAGCACCGCATCGCCCTGCTCCGCCTGGACGATGCCCCGGGCCAGACCGCCGTTGAAGTCGGGGGCCATCGTGAGCATCGCGTACGCGACGTAGCACAGTTCGTCCGCCGTCAGCGGACGCCCGCCGGTCACCGGGATCGGCGTCTCCTCCGCCTTGCGCACCAGCGCGTCCCACACCTGCGGTACGGACCGGCCGTGCAGCTCACATTCCTCGGTCCGCTCGCACCACCCGGCGAACCTGTCGAACCCGTCCTCCACCGCCGCCGCGGCATCGCGCACCATCCGGCGCGAGCTCATCCCGTGATCGACGATCCCGTCCAGCGCCATCGCCCGTACCCGGTCGGGGAACCGCCGCGCGTACTCTGTGCCGAGCATGCTCCCGTAGGAGCGTCCCAGGTAGCTGATCTGCTCCTCGCCCAGCGCGGCCCGCACCGCGTCGAAGTCCCGTGCCACGCTCCCGGTGTCCATGTGCCGGATCAACGGCCCGCAACTCTCGCCCACGGCCCGGTTGTGCGCGAGGAGCCGGTCATACTCCCGCCGCGTCTCGGGGAACTGCGTGACGGCCGGATCGTGCACCGCCTTCCCGCATGGGATCTGCTCGCTGCCGCCGACCCCGCGCGGATCGATCCCGACGATGTCGAACCGCTCGCGCAGCTCGTCGGAGAAGAAGTACGGCGCCCAGTCCCGCACCAGGTCGGCCGCACCCGTCCCCGGCCCGCCCGGGTTGTAGAACAGCGTCCCGATCCGTTGCCCGGTGGCCTTGCGTCGCGTCATGGTCAGCGAGACCTGCGGCCCGTCCGGCGTCGCCCAGTCCACCGGCACGGCAAGGGCGCCGCACTCGGCCCCGGGCTCCTTCCCGCAGGCTCGCCAGTCGATCGCGTCTGTGCTGGTCACATTCGCTGATGGGGTCGCAGCGGCCGGGGCCGCCGGGACCGATATCGCGATCAGCGCCAAGCCCGTGACGAGGGGGGTCCATTTCATGATTTGGATCGTCCCCCGCTCGCCAGCCTCCGTCATCGGCCTTTCGGCCTGCCGCGTCGGCCGAACGGACGACAGTTCATCGCGTTCGGCGGGTCTCTGTCTCGTGGCGCGATCCAGCCAGGGCGGCACATCGAGAAGGCCGGGACCCGGCTTCCAGGCCTGATTTGCAAGACGCTCAACTTATCTTTATATATAGATCACATGAGTCGAAGATCTATGCAGGAGCCGACGTTCCTGATCCTCACGGCGCTCGCAGCCGGGCCCCAGCACGGCTACGGCATCATCACGGACGTCGTGCAGATCTCAGGTGAACGGGTACGGCTGC
The DNA here is from genome assembly GCF_053601695.1 of Nonomuraea sp. NPDC004702. Lineage (NCBI taxonomy): Bacteria > Bacillati > Actinomycetota > Actinomycetes > Streptosporangiales > Streptosporangiaceae > Nonomuraea > Nonomuraea sp. NPDC004702. The sequence goes on along the minus strand of NZ_JBSGCE010000003.1, from coordinate 400,307 downwards.
AAGCCGGCACGCTGTACGCCGCGCTCGACCGCCTCCAGGGGGAAGGGCTGGTCGAGGCCGACCGCGAGGAGGTCGTCGACGGCCGCGCGCGGCGTTACTACCGTCTCACCTCCGCGGGCGAAGCCCGGCTGGCCGCCGAAGCGGAGCACCTGCGTCGCAACGTCGACACCGCCTCCTCGCGCCTGCGCGCCAGACTGCGCTCGGCGTACAGCCTCAAGGTCGCGACGCCTGGCCGCGAGTTCCTCGGGAGTGCATCGTGAATCTGGAGGACCGTTACCGGCGGTTACTGGCGTGGTACCCGAAGGAGCACCGCGCGCTGCACGAGGAGGAAATGGTCGCGGTCCTCCTCGCGACAGCCGCACCCGGCCGAGACCGACCGACCGTCCGCGAGACCTTCGACCTGCTGCGAGGAGCCTTCGCCATCCGGTTGTGGCGTGCCGTGGGGCCCGTCTCCCGCGGGCACTGGCGTGCCGCCTTCAACGTTGCGGCGCTTCTGGCGCCGATCTGGCTGCTCGTCCTCGAAGTCGGTCAAGCCGGCGCTCTCATGGAGATGTCGCTTCGGTCCGGAGTGGCGGGTCCGATGCTGACCTTGAGGCCCCTGGTGATCGCCCTGCCGTACGGGTTGATCGTTTTCCTGGCATGGCGGAACTCGCGAAGGGTCGCGGCCGCCGTGGCATGGGGCTGGGCCGTACTGTACGCCGGGCTCGTCGCCAGTCCGCCCGATCTCGGCCTTTCTCCCGTCTACGTGGCGTGGGACGGCGTGCTCCTCGTGGGGTCGGGATTCGGCAGCGTGGTGCGGTTCGTCCTGCCCGCCTGCCTGGTCGCTGTGATGCTGACGTTCGCTCCCTCATCCGGTCCTGCTCCGTTGGGAGCCCGGCGGATGGCCGGATGGGCCGCCGTCTCGCTCGTCGGCGCGGTGGCGAGCAGTCGGCTTCCCCCCTCGCCCGAGGGGGACCACCTCCTCCTTCTCGTGCTCGCGGTGGCGGCGGTCATGGCAGTGCGCTCGCCTGTCGGGCGGCGGGCGGCGTTCATCGTGTTGCCGCTCATGACCGTCACCCTCAACTGGCTGCGTTGGGTGGGGGATCCGGCGAACCTTCCAGCGGTGGCTGCGACCACGGTGGCCCTGCTGGCCGTCACGGCGCGGCTGGCCAGGACCGGCGCTCCCGCCTCCGGGCCAGCGAAGCGCCTGACAAGCGGTACGTGAGGTCGCCGGGCGACGCGCGAAGAACGCGTGGTCGCCGGCGGCACCACCGCGCTGACCGGCCCGACGTTCACGGTCACGTGCCGACCCGGCGCCGGCGTCAGTACTGGGCCGCGGCGTCGATGCCGCCGACGATCTCGCCCTCCATCGCCCACGTCATTCCTGAAGGCACGTCTCAGCCCGTCGTCCAGTGACGGAGCTTCTCGGGGTTGCGCACGACCCAGATGCGCTTGATCCTGTCGCCTGCGACCTCGAACGCGAACACCGTCACGATGACGCCGTCCTGCTCGGCCACCACCCCGGGCCGCCCGTTGACGGTGCGTTCCAGGTACGTCATGTTGCCGGGCCGGCGGTGGGCGATCTCGATCCAGGCGTGCGCGATCTGTTCGCCGCCCTCGATGGGGTCCAGGAAGGTGACGGCGAGGCCGCCGCCGTCGCCGATCGCCACGGCGTCGGGGTCGAGCAGTCCGATCAGGGCGTTGATGTCCTTGGCCTCCCACGCCCGCTTGAAGTCCCGGACGATGCCGGCCTGCCGGGTCGCCGGGGCCGCGGCGGGCTGGGCGGCGCGGATGCGGCGGCGGGCCGAGGAGGCCAGCTGGCGGCATGCCGCGGGGGTGCGGCCGACGATCTCGGCGACTTCGGCGAAGGAGTAGCGGAAGACGTCGTGCAGGACGAACGAGACGCGTTCGGCCGGCGTCATCGATTCGAGGACGACCAGGAAGGCCAGGTTGACCGATTCGTCCAGGGTGACCCGGTCGGCCGGATCGGAGACCGTCCCGCCGTCCGCAGGTTCGGGCAGCGGCTCGGGGAGCCATTCGCCCACGTAGGTCTCCCGCCGGACCCGTGCCGAGGCGAGCAGGTTCAGGCAGATGCGGCTGGCGACCGTCGTCAGCCAGGCGCCGGGCGACTCGATGGCCTCCTGCTCCCGCCGGGACATGGCGTACCAGCGGGTGTAGGTCTCCTGCACGGCGTCCTCGGCCTCGGCCAGCGAGCCCAGCAGCCGGTAGGCGAGGTTGATCAGGTGACGCCGCTCACTGATGACCACGTCCAGGCCCGGATCGAGCCACCCTCCTGCTGACCCAACGGCATCCGGCCTGTTCTGGCTGGTCATCGTGACGGCTCCCTCGGTCGTGTCTGCCTTCTTCCTGCTCGACAAGACAGCGTGCCGGAATGTGAGGCCGATGCCGTCACCTGACGTTTCCGGGGGCTGTGTTGTCGAACTGCACGCGGACGTCCTGACCACCACGGGAGGCGCACCAAGCGCCGCCGCCGCATACGGGTCAGCACGTCCGGACCTCGTTCGACCACGCCGCGTCGTCGCGGCCCCACCTCGGGAGCCACTTTGAGTCTGTTCCGGCTTGACGCCAGCATCCTTCCCGGCACCTCGGCCAGCGCCGAACTCGCCGACATCGTGGAAGCCGAATGGACCGCCGCCCACCCGGACGAGCCGGTGGTGCGCCGGCACCTGGGCACCGATCCACTGCCGGCCGACGCCTGGGCCCAGGCCCACCTCGGCGCGTTGACGCCCGAGCCCGACCGCTCGCCCGCCCAGCGCGAGGCGCTGGCGTTCGCCGTCTCGCTCGTCGCGGAACTGGCGGCCGCCGAGACGGTCCTCCTCGCCGTGCCGCTGTACAACTTCGGCGTCTCCCAGCACTTCAAGGCCTGGGTCGATCTGGTCATCGCCGGGGCGCCCCTGGGCAGCCCGGTGCTCAAGGGCAAGCCGACCGTCCTGGCCACCGTGCGCGGCGGCGGCTACGCCCCCGGCACGCCGCGCGAGGGCTGGGACCACTCCACCCCGTACCTCCGGCGCGTCCTCGCCGACATGTGGCAGGCCGACCTGACCATCGTCGAACGCGAGCTCACCCTCGCCGCCACCAGCCCAGGCATGGAACACCTGCGCGACCTCGCCGCCGGCCTCCACGTCCAGGCCCTGACCGCGGCCCGCGCCGCCGGCCGGGCGACCGCGGCCAGGCGGCTCCCGCGAACCGTTTCCCACTGACCCGAACAGGAGCGACATGTCAATGGATCAGGTGGCACGCAACAAGGCGGCGTTCGCCCGGCTGCACGACGCCCAGAGCAGCGGCGACGTCGAGGCCTTCGGCAGGGCGGTCGACGAGGTCGTGCATCCGGACGTGCTGATCCGCACTCCGCTGCCGATCGCCGCAACGGGGGCGGAAGCCCTCAAACAGGTGGGCGCGATGCTCCTGCACGCGTTCCCCGACCTGCACATCGAGGTCGAGGACGTGATCGCTGAGGGCGACAAGGTCGTCCTCCGCAACACGGTCACCGGGACTCACCGGGGCGAGTACATGGGCGTCCCGCCGACCGGCAGATCCATCACCTACAGAGAGATCATGATCGTCCGTTTCGCGGACGGCCGGATCGTCGAGACATGGGGGATCGTCGACGTCCTGGCCCAGCTGAAACAGCTCGGCCTGATCCCTTCGTGAAACGACCATCATGTTGAACGTGCGTACAAGTTGTACTAGCGTTCAACATGATGAGAACGAGGGGGACCCGATGACGCAGCGACAGTTCACGCGGGCGGGGGCGCGCCAGTGGGCGGGCCTGGGCCTGCTGGCCATGCCGACGGTGCTGCTGGGGCTGGACGTGACCGTCCTGTACCTGGTGGCGCCGAGCATGGCGGCCGACCTGTCACCGTCAGCCATCCAGCTGCTGTGGATCATGGACGCCTACGGGTTCCTCGTCGCCGGGTTCCTCGTCACCATGGGCACGCTGGGCGACCGGATCGGACGGCGCCGGCTGCTGCGGGCCGGGATGATCGCCTTCGCGGCGGTCTCGGTGCTCGCCGCGTTCGCCCCCACGGCCGAGCTGCTGATCCTCGCGCGAGCCCTGCTGGGGGTGGCCGGGGCGACGCTCATGCCCTCCACGCTGTCGCTGATCTCGAACATGTTCCCCGACGCGCGTCAGCGCGCGGTCGCGATCGGGGTCTGGGCCACGATGTTCGCGCTCGGCATGGCCGCCGGGCCGATCGTGGGCGGCGCCCTGGTGGACTCCTTCTGGTGGGGAGCGCCGTTCCTGGCGGCGGTGCCCGTCGCGTTCGTCGTCCTGGCCGGGGCGCGCGCCCTGCTTCCCGAGTACGCGGCCCCGTCCGGCGGGCGGCTCGACCTGGTCAGCGTGGGCCTGTCCCTGGCGGCGATCCTGCCGGTCATCTACGCCGTCAAGCACATCGCCTCCGAGGGGCCCGGCGGCCCGGTCCTCGCCTGCGCCGGAGCGGGCGTTCTGGCCGCGATCGTGTTCGTACGCCGCCAACGCCGCCTGCCCGACCCGCTGCTGGACGTGACGCTGTTCGGCAACCGGGCCTTCGTCGTGGCCCTGGGCGTGCTGCTCATCGGCCTGGCCGGGGTCGGGGGCTCGATGTACCTGGTCACGCAGTACCTCCAGCTCGTCGAAGGGCTCACCCCCTTCGACGCGGGGCTCTGGATGGGACCGCCGGCGCTGGCCATGTTCGCCGCCGCCATCGGTGCTCCGCTGGTCGCCCGGCGCTTCCGTCCCGGCTCGGTCATGGGCGCCGCCCTGGGGGCGTCCCTCGCCGGCTACGCGCTGCTCGCCACCGCGGGGCTCGACGACGCGGTCCCCGTGGCGGCCGGCTTCACGTTCGTCTACCTCGGGCTGGGCGCCCTCGCCGCCCTGGGCACCGACATGGTGGTGGGCGCGGTGCCGGCCGCGCGGTCAGGGTCGGCGGCGTCGATCTCCGAGACGGTCCAGGAACTCGGCATCGCCATCGGCGTCGCCCTGCTCGGCAGCCTCACCACCGCCGTCTACCGCGCCCAGGTGACGGTGCCCGAAGGTCTGACGCCGGAGAGCTCCGGCCCCCTCACCGACAGCCTGAACGCGACCGTGGCGATCACCGACAGCCTTCCGCCCGGGACCGTCGAGGCGGCCCGGCACGCCTTCACCACCGGGCTCAACGTCGCCTCCCTGGTCGCGGGGGTCGCCATCGCCGCCGCCACGGCGCTGTGCCTCGCGATGCTGCGCCACGTGCCCCCGCTCGGGGCGGAGCGGCCTCGCGACACCGACGTTTGAACGATGGTCCGACTATCCTGGGGCTCGTGCCGAGGAGCAGCAAGGACGACACCGCCGACGACGGCGAGCACGTCGACGGACGCCGCGCACGCGGCGAGAGGCGACGCGCGGAGATCATCGAGGCCACCCTCGCCGTGGTCACCCGCGACGGCGCGGCCGGCGTCACCCATCGCACGGTCGCCAAGCAGGCCGGCACCACGACGTCCCTGAGCACCTACTACTTCGCCACCCTCGACGACCTGCTCGTCGCCGCCCTCACGACCGTCGCCGACGCCTACACCGCCCGCATCCGCGACATCATCGACACCCCCGGCGACAAGCTCAGCGGCCTGGCCCACCTCATCGCCGAGTCCGCCGGCACCGGACGCGAACGCGCCCTGGCCGAACGCGAGCTGGCGACCCTGGCCGCCCGCCGCCCCGCCCTGCGCCCCGTGGCACGACGCTGGCGGCAGAACATCGCCGAACTCGCCACCACGCTGACCGACGACCCCGCGGCCATCGCCGCCCTCGTCGCGGCCTCCGACGGCCTGTGCACCGCGATCCTCCTCGACAACGCGCCCGCCGACCCTGACCACATCCAGGCCGTCCTGCAACGAGCCGTCCGCGACTGAGCGTCCAGGAGTGCCCTGAAGGGCTTCCGCCGCGGCAGGGCTTCACGTCATGCGGAGGATGACCTTGCCGGTGGTGCGGCGGGTGGTCAGGGCGGTGAGGGCGGCGGCGGCCTGGTCGAGCGGGTATTCGGCGCCCACCGTGGGGTGGACGCGTCCCGAGGCGGCCAGGGCGAGCAGGTCGTGCAGTGGCTCCGCGGCACGGCTGCCGGGGAGGCGCAGGTGGGCGCCCAGCCAGTAGCCGCCGACGGTGATGTTGCGCTCGCTCAGGACGCCGGGGTCGATGGGGGCGGCGTCGATCCCGCCGGAGGTGCCGTAGGTGATCAGGCGCCCGAAGGGCGCCAGCGCAGAGGGGGCTGCCTCGAAGACGGGGCCGCCGACGGCGTCGAGGATCACGTCGGCCAGGGCGCCGTCGTTGGCTTCGCGGACGCGCTCGGCGTAGCCGTCGGCGTCGCCGGGGATCGCGGCGTCGGCGCCGAGCCGGCGGACCAGGGCGCGCTTGTCGGGATTGGAAGCGGTGCCGATGACCCGTCCGGCGCCGAACTCCTTGGCCAGCTGGATCGCCAGGTGGCCGACCCCTCCCGCTGCGGCGTTGACGACGACGGTTTCGCCGGGGCGGACCCGCGCGGCCGTACGCAGCAGGTGCCAGGCGGTCAACCCCTGGACCAGGAGGGCGAGCGCGGCGCCCGCGGAAAGGTCCTCGGGGATCTCGACCGGATCCTGCACCAGCGCCTTGGTGGCGAACGCGCTGCCGGCGAAGGCAAGCATGCGGCGACCGTCCGGGGCCCGGCCGACGACCTCGCCGCCCGGGATGAACGGCAGTTGCGGCGGCAGGTAGGTGCCGCGCAGGCGCTCGGCGTCGGCGAAGTTGAGACCGGCGGCCTCGACGTCAAGGAGGATCTGGCCGGGGCCCGGCGTCGGGTCGGGAAGGTCGGCGGGGGTCAGGACATCGGGTTCGCCGAGGCGTTCTGCAACCATCGCTCTCATGCCGTCAACGCTAGGAGCCGGGCGGTTGCGCAGGTAGCGGGCGGGATTTGTGGATGAGGCGGAATGCATGAAGAGTCTTCATGCATTCCGGCGGCGGCGTCACCGGGGCAGGGGCTCGGTCGCCAGTAGTGCTCGGGCAGGTCGCCGGTCGGGGCTGGCCGGGGCCACGCATCGGTCCTTCGGTCGCCGGTTCCACAGCGCGACGGACCGGATCAGGCGAGCAACCGGTCGACCAGCCCGTCGAGGTAGTCAGAGGTGAGCGGCCCCGCGTTGAACAAAACGCGCATGTAGATCGGCGCCAGGAGGTGGTCCAGCACCTCCAGCACGTCGGGCGGGTTCTCGCCGCGGGCGCGGGCGCGGTCGAGCACGGCCTGCAGCTGGCTGGTGCGGTCGGCCAGAAGCTCGTCGCGCGCCTGCAGGCCCTGCTGGCCCTCGCCGGACAGCGCGAGGGTCAGCCGCACCAGCGCCAGGCCGTCGGGGCCGGTGACCTCCCGGGCCACGTTGGCGGCGTGGGTGCGCAGGTCGCCGGCCAGGCTGCCGGTGTCGGGCATCGGCGACTGCGCGTTGAGCCGGGTCAGCAGCACATCGCTGAGCAGGGCCTGGAGGTTGCCCCACCGGCGGTAGAGGCTGGTGTCGGCCACGCCCGCGCGGGCCGCGATGTCGCCGATCGTGAAATGTCCGTAGCCGCGCTCCCTGACCAGCTCGGTCACGGCTTGATGCACTGCCGCGCGGACCCGGGCGCTGCGCCCGCCGGGCCGCTTGGCCCGCCCCTGCTCATCCATGCGTCCCACCTTAACGCAGTTGGGACTTGCGTTAGAGCTTCAGAGGGTCTACGTTAACGCAGTCACCAACTGCTTTTAGGAGAGATGTACGTGAGAGCGTTGCTCACCCTGACCTGCGCAGGCCAGTTCATGGTGCTGCTTGACAACACGATCGTCGGCGCGGCCCTCCCTGACATGCAGCAGCGGCTGCACATCGGGCTGACCGGTCTGCAGTGGATCGTCGATGCCTACGTGCTGCTGGTGGCCATGCTGCTGCTGTCGGGCGGCGTCTTCGCCGACCGGTTCGGCCGCCGGCGGGTGTTCCTGGCCGGGGTGGTGGTGTTCACGGCCGCCTCGGTGGTGTGCGCGCTCGCGCCCTCGATCGGCTGGCTGATCGCCGGACGGGTGCTGCAGGGCGTCGGGGCCGCGGCGCTGAGCCCCGCCTCTTTGGCGCTGCTCACCGCCGCGTATCCCGCCCCGAAGGAACGCGTCAGGGCGATCGGGCTGTGGGCCGGGTTCAGCGGCCTCGGCCTGGCCGCCGGACCGCTGGCGGGCGGGATCCTGGTGGAGTCCTTCGGCTGGCCCGCCATCTTCCTGGTCAACGTGCCCATCGGGGCGGTCCTGCTGCTGGCCGGGCTGCGCGTGCTTGGGGAGTCCCGCAACCCGAGCGCGCCGCCGATCGACGTCCCCGGCACGGTCCTGTCCGCCGCGGGCGTGGGCGCTGTGACGTACGGCCTGATCGAGGGCGGTTCCCGAGGCTGGACCTCGCCGGTGATCCTGGGCAGCTTCGCCGCCGGGCTGGTGCTCCTGGCCGCGTTCGTCGTGGTCGAGGGTCGGGTGGCGACGCCGATGCTGCCGCTGCGGCTGTTCCGTCAGCGGCTGTTCACGGTGTCCAACACGGCGATGGTCGTGGTCGGGTTCGCGCTGATGGGGTCGTCGTTCTTCTTCTCCCAGTTCTTCGTGTACGTCCAGGGCACTTCGATCCTGGTCGCCGGCCTGCAGACGCTGCCCGTCTCGCTGGCCATGGTGATCGTCAGCCCGTACGCGGGCCGGCTCGCGGCCAGGTACGGCTTCCGCGTCGTCGCCGGCACCGGCCTGGCGCTGGCCGGGCTGGGGCTGCTGGCGCTGGGCTTCGTCCACGCCGACACCGGCTACGGGAACGTGTGGTGGCGGCTGGCGGTCGTCGGCATCGGGTTCGCTCTCACCATGTCACCGCTGACCGGGGCCGCCATCCAGGCGGTCAGCCCGCAGGAGGGCGGCCTCGCCTCGGGCGTCGCCAGCACCACCCGGCAGATCGGCGCGGTGCTCGGCGTGGCGGTGCTCGGGGCGATCGTGCACACGCGGGAGGTTGGCGGAGCCTCGTTCGAGTCCGGCCTCAACAGCGCCTTCCTCGTGGCGGGTGCCGTGACGCTGGCCTGCGCCGTCTTCACCGGCCTGTGGCTGGCCGCGGCCCGGACGCCGAGCGGCGTCCGGGCGAACAGTCAGGAGGCCGAGCAGTCGGCGAGCGTCCGCTGACGGCTCGTCCCGGCCGTCGACTTCTCCGACAGCGCACCTCGGTAAGGATTGTCAGTGGCGTCTGCGACGGTGTGCCGCGTGGGTGAGCTGGTCGAGCGGGTGGATGAACAGGACCGCGTGCTGGAGGTCGTGGAGCGCGCAGAGGCGGTGCGCCGGCGGTGGATGCATCGGATCGCGACGACGATCTGCCGCGATCCGACGGGGCGCATCCTCGTGCTGCGCCGGGCCGAGGAGCATGTTCGCTTTCCCGGCCACTATGACGTGCTGGTCGGCGGCGCCGTGGGCGTAGGGGAATCGTATGAGGACGCGGCGGCCCGGGAACTGGTCGAGGAACTGAGCGTCGGCGTTCCGGTCCGTCTTCTGTTCAGGTTCCTGTGCCAGGCGGGGATCAGCCCTGTCTGGTTCGGGGTGCACGAGGCCTTGGTCGCCGAGGCGTTGGCTCCGGACCCGTCCGAGATCGCTTGGCATGCCTGGGTCACGAAGCCCGAACTGCGCAAGGTGGTCGATCGAGGGCCTTTCGTCCCAGCCGGACGACAAGCCCTGCACCGATATCTCGGCCACCCGGCTCAGTGACGACAGCCGCTCCCGGGCGGACCCGGGGCGATCACCATGCGCCGCCTGGCCACCCACCTGGGCGTCGCCCCCATGGCGCCCTGCGGTCACGTGTCCGGCAAGGACGGCCTGCCGGAGCTCATGGTCGATCACGTCCACGCCGATCTGCGGGTGCCCGACGGTCTCGGCCGGCGGCCGAGCCTGCGCGCCCTCGCCGTGCTGACGTGCGAGCTCATGCTCCGGCAGGCCGAACTGCGCGACGACCTCGCCCCCGTGATGATGTGTCACATGGGGACCGGCCGTCATCCCACCTTTCAGCACCACCTGCGCACCACCACCCGTAAACCAGAACAGCGGGGTCAGCCCGCGCCGGTCGGCGGATGTCCGGGGGCTTGAAAGCGCGTTGCAGGCGGTCGGCCGCTCAATGGTGCTCAAGTCCCCATACAACAGGAGGTTCCGATGAACCGCAGCTTGCGCGCCCTATTCGGCCTGACCGCCACCGCCGCGACCATCGCCCTGACCGTCCCGGCCATGAGCAGCGCCGCGAACGCGTCGCCGGCCTCGCCTTCCGGCCTCGGCAACACCAGCCACGCCCGGGATCTCGCACAGGCGCGTTCCTTCCTGTTCACCTACACCTTCAACAACCACCTCAAGGTCGCCGGCGGCAATTTCACCGTCGACCGCCGCGTCTTCGTGACCGTCAAGTTCAACAACGGCGTCACGAAGTTCTCCAGGTGGGTGATCGCCCGCACCCACCCCGTCACCCCCGGCGGCGCCGTCTACGTGGAGACGACCATCGCCGCCCCCTGCTCCGGCAGCAAGAACGGCTACGCGCAGGCCTACGACGAGGCCACCCGTACCTGGTCGCCGCGTCTGCCGGTGACGATCTGCCAGCGCATCGACTGACGGCCTGCCGCACAGCCATCGTGTTCGAGCGGCTCGGCGGCCGCGCACACGATGACCATCGAGTGGGTGCTGACCGGCCGGTTCCCCGGCCGACATCGATCGGGCGGTCACGTTCTGGAAGGACGCGCAAGGCAGGCGCCGCCGCCTTGAGGCACTCGCAGAGGCCCCAGCGCCCCTGACGCTCTTCCTGGAGCGCTCGATTGACGTCCGACGCCTGCCGCCTCGGTACTGTGGCTTCGCATGACCGAGATCGAGATCACCGCTGACCTGGTCCGTGACTTGCTGCGGGAGCAACATCCAGACCTCGCCGGGCTGGCCGTCCGGGAGGTGGCGGGGGGTTGGGGCAACCAGATGTGGCGCCTCGGGGACGAGTTGGCCGTGCGCATGCAGCGCATGGACCCCACTCCGGAGCTCCAGCTCAAGGAGCGGCGGTGGCTGCCTGTGCTGGCCCCGCGCCTGCCGCTGCCGGTGCCGACCCCTGTGCGGTTCGGCGAACCGTCCGGGCGCTTCCCCAAGCACTGGACCGTGATGACGTGGGTCGCCGGCGAGCCGCTGGACCACGGCTCGATCAGCAGGGGCGCCCACGCGGCCGACACGCTGGCGGGCTTCCTGCGGGCGCTTCATGTGGAGGCGCCCGCCGAGGCCCCCGCCAGCGCGGACCTCGGCGCTCACCCCAAGAGGTGCACGAGCGGCTTCGAACACTTCTTGCAGGCCGTCGACCCCGGCGCCGTCGGTGATGTCGGCGCCGTCCGTGACGTGTGGGCCGATGCGGTCGCCGCCCCCGAGTGGGCGGGGCCGCCGGTGTGGGTGCACGGCGACCTGCATCCCGCGAACGTGGTCGTCTCGGACGGAACGCTCGCGGGCGTTGTCGACTTCGGTTCCTTGTTCGCCGGCGATCCGGCGTGGGACCTGGCCGCCGCATGGGTGCTGCTCCCCGCGGGCGCGGCCGCACGCTTCTTCGACGCGTACGGACAGGCGGACGAGGCGACGATCCGGCGCGCCCGCGGGCTGGCCGCCATGAAGAGCCTCTTCCTGCTGCTCATGGGGCAGAACGGAGATCGCGGCCTGCCCGGCGGCAAGCCGCACTGGGGGCCTGCGGGCCGGGCGGCGCTCGATCGTGTGCTGAAGGGCGTGTGAGGCACGCCACGGCCCGCGCCGGGACGGTTCCGTCACCGGAAGACGTGGACGTTCTCGCGGACCCAGTCGTGGAGGGTCAGCGGAGCCCGGCCGGTGAGCCTTTCGACGGTGTCGAAGACCCTCCGGTCCCAGGCCGCCGATTGGCGCTTGAGCTCCAGCAGCGCCTCCAGACGAGGCCCCGACCAGCCGAGACGGTCGAACTCCGCCCGGGTCTCGGCTGCACTGCGTTCGACGAGCTTGATCGGCCGGTCCAGGATCTGCCCGATGACGTCGGCCTGGTCACGGGGTGAGAGGGCCTGGCCACCGGTGAGGGTGTAGACCCGGCCGTCGTGGCCGGGCGTGGTCAGGACGTGCGCGGCGACGGCGGCGATGTCCCGCGGATGGATCATCGCGGAGACGGGGTCGCCTTCGGTGACGTACATGGTGTGCTCGGCGGCGATGGTGGGGGCGTAGCCGTGCAGGTAGGTCATGAAGGTGCCGGGGCGCAGCATCGTCCACGGCAGGCCGGAGTCCATGACGACCTGTTCGCCGAGCCGATGGCCGGTGCTGATGGGATCGGTGGCGTCGAAGGTGACGCCGCTGGTGGACAGCTTGACCAGGTGGGAGACCCCGGCCCGGGCCGCCGCGGCGACCAGGTCGCGTTCCTGGACGGGGCCGTCCGGGCCGTACCCGGGCGGCAGGACGAAGACCTTCTCGACGCCGTCGAGGGCGGCGTCGAGAGTGTCCGGCCGGTCGAGGGCGCCGGTGGCGACCTCGACGCCGGCCGGGAACGCGGCCTTGGCGGGATCGCGGGTCATGGCCCGGACAGGCACGTTCCGGCCGGCGAGCAGGGCGAGGAGTTCGGAGCCGACAGTGCCGGTGGCACCGGTGATGAGGAACATGAAGGGTCCTTTCCGCGTGGTTCAGGAACGGGAGAGCTTGACGTCAGGGAGCAGCAGGGACAGGGCCAGCCCGATCAGCGCGATCGGGATGACGGCGAGGAAGACCAGGTGCAGCGCGTCGGCGTAGTCGGCCGGGCCGGGGTGGACCGGCAGCCTGCCGGTCACGAGCGCGGCGAAGAAGGACGTGCCGAGCGCGGTGCCCGTCTGCCGGGCCATGGCGGCGGTGCCCTGGACGGCGCCGAGGTCGTCACGACGGGCGGCGTCGCGGGCGGCCAGGCTCAGGGCCTGGGAGTTGAGCCCGGCGGCGATGCCGAACAGCAGCAGGAAGACGGCCGCGAGCACCGGACCGGCGTCGACGACCGCGCACAGCAGCCCCGCCAGTGCGAACAGGACCATGCTGGCGGCTGGATGGCGGCGGTAGGCGCCGGTGCGGGTGATCAGCCTGGTGGAGGCGTAGGAGGTGAGGACGACGCCGAGCATCATCGCGGTGAGCAGGTAGCCGGAGGTACGGACGCCGAGGGACAGGACGGCCTGCAGCCAGAGCACCAGGTAGTTGACGATGCCCAGGCCGAGGAACCCGGCGACGAAGCCGACCGCCACGACGACGGAGAACGTGCGATCGCGGAACAGGCGCAGGGGGATGACCGGGTCCGTCGCGCGGCGCTGGGCGAGCACGAACAGCACCGGCAGCAGCACGCAGGCGGCGGCCAGGCCGAGGATGACCGGCGAGGTCCAGGCGTGGGCGGTGCCGGCCCAGGTGGTGAGCAGGTTCACCGCGACGATCGCGGCGGCCAGGAGGATGACGCCGAGGTGGTCGAGGCGGGCCTGTCCGCGCTGGACGGGCAGGTGCAGCCGGATCGCGACGACGGCGACGACGAGTGCGCCGAGGGGCAGGTTGACCAGGAAGATCGAGCGCCAGCCGGCCAGGTCGGTGAGCAGGCCGCCGATGGCAGGGCCGGTCAGGGACGCGGCGCCGAACGTCAGGGAGAACCAGCCGTAGTAGCGGGCGCCCTGCTGAGGGGTGAACATCTCGCCGAGGATGGACAGCACCGAGATGAACAGGCCGCCGCTGCCGAGGCCCTGGACGACCCGGAAGACGATCAGCTGGGTCATGGTGTGGGCCAGGCCGCAGGCGACCGAGCCGGCCAGGAAGACCAGGATCGAGACGAGGAAGACGCGTTTGCGGCCGTACAGGTCACCGAGCTTGCCGTAGACGGGGACGGCGACGCTGCCGGCGATGAGGTAACCGGTGCTGACCCAGGCGAACCGGTCCAGGCCGCCGAGGTCGGCGACGATGCGGGGCAGCGCCGTGGCGACGATCTGCGAGTCGAGCAGGGACAGGAAGACCGCCGCCATCAGGAGGACGACGACTGTGGTGGCGCCGGCCGGCACGGTCACGACAGGTGCGGAAGAACGGGAGGTCACGAAGATCCTAGCGATCAGGAGGCAAGCTCCGGCGGAGCCTGCGAACGAACGGAAGAACATCGACCCTGAACGGGCGATGGAGATGGGAATGGTCAGGCACGAACCTGACGCGAACCGGCCTGTTAGGCCCTCTCAACCCTGATCCACCCGCGTGCGGGATTATCGATCAAGGTCCTTCATGTGTTCGTCTGTTCTCGAGGCTCCCGATGGATCGCCAGGCCGTAGACAGTCCGGGAAGTGATCAACCGGACGTCGGCGACGCTAACATCCGATGCCCGGGCGGTGCAACTCGACCGGTGACGCCTACGCCACGTCCGGTCCGCGCAGCCGGGCCGGGTCGGCTGCGATCGCGGCCGTCTTGCCGTCCAGGCGCCGGCCCTGCCCGTACGCCGCGGCGAAGGCCGCCTCGCCCAGCGCGGCCCGTCCTCGGCGGCTGAGTTCGCCGACCTGCCGATCGGTGCGGTCATGAGCGCCGCGCAGCCGGGACGCGGCACCGAGCAGGACGGCCGAGTCGTGATGCCGTCCGTGCGCCTCGGCGAGCGCGGCGGCGTTCACCGCCACCAGCGACAGGATCGGCAGGTCCCCGGTCCGCGACGCCGCCGCGTACGCCTGCTCCAGCGCCTTCTCCGCGCCGGCCGGGTCGCCGGTCTCCAGGCAGAGCCAGGCCCGCGCGCTGCCGACCAGCGTGCGCACGTGGTCACCGGCGAACGTGGCGTCGCCGTCGAGGTCCCGTCCGGCGTCGTCCAGCAGTGTGCGCGCCCGGTCCAGGTCGCCGAGCCGCATCCGGAAGCCGGCCTCCCACGCGTCGAACAGGGCCCGCAGCTCCGTCGAGGTCGCCCGCCGCACCCGCTCGCGGGCCGACTCGATCATCGCGATCGCCAGGACGGTGTCGCCGCGCCGCAGGTGCAGGTCGATCCAGCGCAGGTCGCTGAAGACCTGGTCGCCGAGGCTGAGCGAGCCGAACTCGGCGGCCAGCGACCGGGCCTCGCGCAGGTCGGCCAGCGCGCCGTCGAGGTCGCCGTCGTACTGCCGCAGCTGGGCGCGCATCGGCAGCGCGGTGGCCTGGCCCCAGCGGTCGCCGACCTGCCGGAAGCGGGCCAGGGCCGAGGTCACGTCGGCGCGCGTCGTGTCGAGGTCGCCCGCGTTCTCGGCGAGCCGGGCCCGGAACATCCGGGCCAGCCCGGACAGTACGTCGGCATGCTGGAGTTCGACGGCGGCGCGGTCGACCGCTCACAGCGGCCGACGAGCGGGCCGCGAGCCGTTGGTTCGGCCGTCCGGCGAGCGGTCGGCGCCGCGCTTGACCGATGTGACGCTCTCTCAACCGTTTTCCAGGAGACCCACATGACGATCACCCTCTGCGCGGGAAGCACCGTGATGTTCACCGGCGACTCCATCACCGACCGCGGGCGGCTGGACAGCGACGAGGGCCTCGGGGTCGGCTACCCGTCGCGCATCGCGGGGGAGTGGGGCCTCCGGCACCCGGACCGGCCTGTGACCTGGCTGAACACCGGGAACGGCGGCGACAAGGTGATGGACCTCGAAGCCCGCTGGCAGGCGGACGTGCTCGACGCGCGCCCGGACGTGGTGTCGATCCTCGTCGGCGGCAACGACATGGGCTGGCACACCTACGACCCGGACGGCTACGTGATCTCCGCCGAGGACTACGGGGCAGGTTACGACCGCCTGCTCGCCGCGGACGGCATGTTCGCCGAGCTGGCCGCGACGGCCGGGCCTGAGCACTGGGCCGTGGACGGCGTGCACCCGACGCCGGCCGGTCACGCGGCGCTCGCGGCGGCCTGGTTGCGCCTGGTCGCGTGACCCGGGCCTGTGGGCGTCAGGTGGTCGGGGTCACGGGGATGCACACGGCGTAGACCGTGTAGGTGCCCGTGGTGCTCGCCGAGTTGTTGAAGGACACCGTCCAGGCGTTCTCGGCGGACGGGAAGGACTCGTACACCTGGACGGTGAGGTTGTTGCCGCCGAGGGGCGTCACCAGTCCGCCGCCCGTGATGACGGTTCCCGCCGGGCAGGT
This sequence comes from Nonomuraea sp. NPDC004702, assembly GCF_053601695.1. Taxonomy (NCBI): domain Bacteria; kingdom Bacillati; phylum Actinomycetota; class Actinomycetes; order Streptosporangiales; family Streptosporangiaceae; genus Nonomuraea; species Nonomuraea sp. NPDC004702. The sequence continues at coordinate 384,258 of NZ_JBSGCE010000003.1, read as the reverse complement.
GGCGCTCCCGGTGTTGAGCCCGGGCGTCAGCGTGTGCGGGGTCCGGATGATCTGGGTCGGCTCGGTCGGTCCGGGAGGTCCGGGCGGGCCGGGGCGTCCCGGCGGGCAGGCGTGCGGGCAGGGGCCCTTTCCGTCACCGTCGCCGCCGGCCGCCGCGTGGGCCGTCGACACGGCTCCCATCAGCAGCGCGGCGGCCAGCGCCGGAACGGCGGCACACCGTAGAAGGGCTGTGCGTCTCATTGCGTCCTCCGTGGACTGTTCGCCTCCTGGCGCTCGATGCACGTCACGCGCCAGGAAGAAGGCTTGAGCATGGCGAATCCGCCCAGAAAAGCCGCATCGTGGCTGCGCAGCGTCCAAGGGCCGTCCGGCGAGAGCGAACCACTGGGCTGATCAGCGCCTTATGGCTCATTCCGGGCGCATGTCACACAGAGTGACGGAATGTTTACGCAGATGGCTGAGGTGAGAGCGTGAATCAGGCCGTAGGCGTGGTCGCGCGCACGAAGTCCGTCACCGGAGTCGGCGTGATCTGCGGGTACCGGTCGTTGTCGAGGGCGGCGAACTTCGCCTTTCCGGTCACCATGCACCACTGGTACTGCAGAGCGACGTAGTCGAACGGGTTCCGGGTTCGGGCGGCTTGGCGTTCGATCTCCGCGCGCAGTTCGTCGGCGGTGCCGAGGTGCCGCAGCTCCAGAGTGCGGCCCGAGCCGCGCTGGACGGCCTCGTGGAACTGCCGCATGGACAGCACGTCACCGGCGAAACGCAGCGTGCCGGTGGCCTGCCGGTCCAGGGCGACGGCGGCGGTGTAGGCGGCGGTGTCGGACACCGAGGTCAGGTCGAGCGGCTGATCGGGGTCGCCCCAGTGCGACAAAGTGCCCCGCTGCCAGTCGACCAGGCCCATGAAACCGACCATCACCTCGTAGAAGGCGCCGTTGAGCACGGAGATCACCTCAAGGCCGGCGTCGGCGTACGCGGCGGCGGCGCGGCGACGCCAGTCGGTCATGACGTTGTCGCCGTCGTCGAGCTTGGTCAGGTCGATGGCGAAGTCGGAGGGGATGAACCGGCGGGCGCCGGCCTTCGCGGCGGCGCGCGCCAGGTTGGCCTGGCCGTCCACGATCACGTCGGGGCCGCCTTGCACGACCGAGACGACGGTGACGGCGTCGCCGACGGCCTCGGCCAGCACCTCGGCCGGGTCGGTGACGTCGCCTTCCGTCACCTCCACGCCGCGCGACCGCAGTGCTGCGAGCGCGGCCTGCCTGCTCGCGTCGGCGCCGGGCCGGACCAGGGCGCGGACGGCGGCGCCCTGGTCGAGAAGGGAGCTGACGATCTGACGGCCGAGCAGTCCGGTGGCGCCGGCCACGAAGACCTTCGAGGAACTGGACACGTTCACTGGCTCCTTTCGAGAGCGAATCGGTGTTTCGCCCAGGCCGGTAACGGCTCTTCGGGCGTCATGGCGTCCGTGCTGGACTCAGGAAGGAGAAGGAGCCTGCCGGCTGATGGCGTGAATGTCCGCAGCGCGGCAGCGAGCCTGATGCTGTGTTTTCGTTCTATCGGCGACGCGGGGTCATGCGCCCTTTTTGATCGCCCCGGCGAAGGCGGCCAGACCGTCGGCCAGATGCTCGATGTCGGACGGTTCCCAGCCCTCCATGAGCGCGGCGACGGCGGTCGTCCGGGCCTTCCAGAGTTCGCGGATGGCGAGCTTGCCCTCCCGCGTGACGCTCACCAGCCTCGCCCGGGCGTCGTCCGGGTCGGGCTGCCGCTCGATGAACCCGCGCGACTCCAGGCGTTTGGCGGGGGGCGAGAGCGTGGACTTGTCCACCTCCATCAGTTCGGCCAGCACCGACAACCGCACGGGGGCGTGCAGGGAGATCTGCGCGAGCAGGGTGTAGTCGCCCAGCGACAACTCCAGCCCGGAGGCGGCCATGATCCGTCGCCGCGTCGTCGGGGCGAACATCCAGTTGCCCACGGTGGCCAGCGCCGCCGCCACCCGATCGGTGGCCTCGCGCAGCCGGGCGTCGCCGTTCTCCGCCGTTCCCGACATCCCGGCCCCCTCCCACCATTAGTTGGTTGGCTCAAACCAACCATAGGGAAGGGTGGCGGTTCATGCAAGTGCATTCACCGTGCCGGTCGAGGCGAGAATCGTGGTGGCGGCCACCGTGCCCGACATGGTCAACGGCAGGAGTCTCCCGTGATGGACGACGTCAACCAGGGTCCTGCGTGTTCTCGGGATCGCCGAGGACTGTTCCGAGGCGCCCAGGCCCTGCGCGTCCCCGGGATGGCGAGGACGTTACGGCTGGCGGTCGCGCAGAGCACGGTGCCCGAGGACCCCACCGATCCCGGCGCGCTGCGGGCGAGTGGCGCGCAGGTGCGCGGCCTGATGCGGGAGGCGAGCGCGGCCGGGGCGCGGCTGGTGCAGTTCCCGGAGGGGGCGCTCACGTATCCGAGCAAGCACGTGATGTGCTCGGGGCCGTCCGGGACGCCGAGCGCGGCGGACTGGAGCCGGGTCCGCTGGGACGTGCTGCACGAGGAGGCCGAGTCGATCGCCGATCTGGCAGGACGACTCGGGCTCTGGGTGGCCTTCGGCTCGATCCACCCGCTGACCCCGCCGAACCGGCCGCACAACAGCCTGTACGTGGTCTCCGACCAGGGCCGGCTGGTCACGCGCTACGACAAGCGGTTCTTGTCGAACACCGAGGTGTCGTTCCTGTACGCGCCCGGTTCGTCCCCGGTCGTCTTCGAGATCGACGGCGTCCGCTTCGGGTGCGCACTGTGCATCGAGGCCGAGTTCCCCGAGGTGTTCGCCGAGTACGAGCGCCTGGACGTGGACTGCGTGCTGCTGTCGGTGATGGTCGACGACGCGGCGCGGGCGGTCGTCGCGCAGGCGTACGGGAGGTTGTACGGCTACTGGCTCGGGTACTCCGTCCCGGCGCAGTTCAGCGCGACCGCCCCGTCAGGGATCGTCGCGCCGGGCGGCCGCCGGCTCGCGCGCTGTCCGGCAGACGGCCGACCGGCCCTGGCCGTGGCAGATCTGGACCTGGACGCGACGGACGCCGACATCGACGTGTCGGTCCGCCTGGCCCGGCCCTGGCGACGCCTGGCACGTGCCGGACTCTATGACGATCACCTGGTGCCGGAGGATCCCCGCAGCGGGACCCGCACGGCATTCTGACCGTCGTCACGCGCCACCCGGCGACCCGAATGCACAGCTGTCACCGCGACCCGGGGGACGATCTGTCGACGGCGTCGAGAAACCGGGTGCCCCAGTCTCTGAGGTGATCGACGAACTCCGGCGATTCCAGCACCTCGAACTCCGCGCCGATGTTGCCCAGGGCCTGCGTGGGCCAGTCCAGGCTGGTGGAGGTCATCGTGAGCCGGCATCGATCGGGGTCGACCGGTTCGATCTCGCCCCATCGGCCGGCCCTCCGGCGTACCTGTTCCGCCGGTGCGTGAACCAGCGCGACGACGGTTTTGGCGGTGGGGACCTGGGCCGCGGTGCGGACGAACGCGGCGGCGTCCCCGCCGGGCAGCGGCCGTGGCAGGAAGGGGGCGCCGGTGTTGCGTGGCTGGGCCAGCCGGTCGAGGCGGAAGCTGCGCCAGTCGTGCCTGGTCAGGTCGTAGGCCACCAGATACCAGCGGCCCCCGAGCGCGACGAGGCGATGGGGCTCCACTTCGCGTTCGGTGCGCGCGCCGGCGCGTGCGACGTAGTCGAAGCGCAGCCGTTCCTGGTCCCGGCACGACTGGGCGATCATCGTCAGCACCTCCGCCGGGATCACCGGCCCGGCCGAGGCCGCCGAGACGGTCATCGCGCGCAGCGCGTTCACCCGAGCCCGCAGGCGGGGCGGCAGGACCTGTACCACCTTGGTCAGCGCGCGCACCGCCGCCTCCTCCAGCCCCGCGATGCCGCTCTGCGCCGCGTCTCCCATGCCGACCGCCAGCGCGACCCCTTCTTCGTCGTCGAGCAGCAACGGCGGCAGCACGGCCCCGGGCGCCAGCTGGTAGCCGCCGTCGGTGCCTCGGGAGGCGTGCACGGGATAGCCCAGCTCGCGCAGGCGATCGACATCGCGGCGAAGTGTGCGTTCCGACACGCCGAGCCGCTCGGCCAGGTCCGCGCCCGGCCAGTGGCGGTGCGTCTGCAGCAACGACAGCAGGGTGAGGGTGCGGGAACTGGTGTTGGCCATATCGCCATTATCTGGATACTTCCGGTCAGAAAGTGGCCGGAAGCCTTCCTAGAGTGGTCACCATGATCACTCAAGAGGTTCAGTTGACCGCCCAGATCGCCGCCGTCCCGGGCCCCGAGCACTTCACCGTCGCTCCGGCCGAGATCGAGGGGGAGGTCGTGGTCCGTACCGACTATCTGGGGCTGGCCGCCACCTGTCTCGAACTCATGCGCGCCGACTGCCGCCTTCCGATCCCGGCCTGGCAGCCCGGCCGGCGGGTGGGCGTCATGGCGATCGGCACCGTGTTGCGCTCGGCGAGCCCCGACCTGCGGGAGGGCGACCTGGTCCAGTCGATGAGCGGGTGGAGCACGCACTCGGCGGGACCGGCGGCCTCCTACATCAAGCTCGACCCGGACGCCTATCCCGACCCGACCTACCACCTGGCCCAGGGCCCGACCGCCTACCACGGCGTCGCGGACGTGGCCAAGGTCGGCGAGGGCGACGTCGTCTTCGTCTCCGGCGCGGCCGGCGGTGTCGGCTCGCTGGCCGGGCAGATCGCCCGCAACCTGGGCGCCAGGAGGGTGATCGGCAGCGCGGGCAGCCAGGCCAAGGCCGACTACCTCATGGACGAACTCGGCTTCGACGCCGCCTTCGACTACCACCACGACCCGGTCGCCGCGCTCAAGGAGCTGGCCCCGGAGGGCATCACCGTCTTCTTCGACACCGTCGGCGGCGCGTTGTACGACGCCGCGCTCGAAGTCGCCGCGCCGGGCGCCAGGTTCGCCCTGTGCGGATCGTTGTCCACCCAGCTCGGCGCCGCCGCCGACCGCTTCCCCGAGCCCGACCGCGACGCCGCCCTGGCCAGGGACGTCGAGCTGCTGCCGTTCTCCTGCCACCACACCCCCGACCAGATCGCCGCCTGGCACCGCCACTTCCGCACAGCGCTCGACCAGGGCCGGTTCGTCTACCCGCGGACCGTCGTCGAGACCGGCATCGACGGCGTCCCCGGCGCGTTCCTGGCCCTGTTGCGCGGCGAGTACCGCGGCAACGTCTCGGTGCGGCTGGTATGACCGTCCTGTCCCGCCGGGCGCTCAACCGGGCCCTGCTCCAGCGGCAGTTCCTGCTGGAGCGGACCGACCTGACGGCCCTGGAGGTGATCGGCCGCCTGGTCGCCATGCAGGCGCAGGAGCCGAACTGGCCCTACGTCGGCCTGTGGGCCCGCATCCGCGACTTCACCCACGCCGACCTCACCGCCCTGCTCACCGAGGGACGGGTCGTCCGGTCCGGTTTCCTGCGCAGCACGATGCACCTCGCCGCAGCCGACGACTTCCGTCGGCTGCGGCCGGTGCTGCAGCCCGTCCTGAACCGCACCGCCGACTCGGCGCACTTCCGGCGCAACAACGCCGGACTCGACCCCGAAACGCTGGTGGCCGAGGGACGCGCCCTGCTGCGGACCGGGCCGCTGCCCAGGAAGGAGCTCGCCGGGCGCCTCGCGTCCCTCCACCCGGGCCGCGACAGCCGAGTCCTGGCAGGTGAGGTCGAGCTGCGCACCCCGCTCGTCCACGATCCGGCCACCGCGTCCTGGGGCGGGTGGGGGACCCGCTCATCGATCACCGTCAGCGCCGCGCCGGTCGAGGCCCCGCAGCCCGCCGCGCTCCGCGACCTGGTCCGCCGCTACCTGGCCGCCTTCGGGCCCGCCACCGTGGCGGACGTCCAGGCGTGGTGCGGGCTGACCCGGCTGGACCAGATCGTCTCGGACATGGGCTCGGACCTGCGCCACTGCACCGGCCCCGACGGCCGGCGCCTGTTCGACCTGCCCGATGCCCCGCTCCCTGACCCCGACACCCCCGCGCCGGTGCGGCTGCTGCCCGCCTACGACAACGCCCTCCTGGGCCACGCCGACCGCAGCCGCATCATCGCCGACGCCGACCGCAGGCACGTCACCCCCGGGCAGGCCAGGGTCCTGCCCACCGTGCTCGTCGACGGTTACGTCCGCGGCACCTGGTCCTTCACCGCAGGCGACGTACGACTGACCCCGTTCGGCGGCTTCTCCCGGGACGAACAGCAGGCAGTGGACGACGAGATCAGCCGACTGCTGCCGTTCCTGTCGCGCCGCTGAACGCGACGACAAGAACGGGCGTCACAGGACGGTCAGGTGGCCGTACCTGGACAGGGCCGCGGCCAGGTCGCCGGAGGTGCCGCGGAGTGTGGCGTCCAGGAAGGCGACGGTGGCGGCCGCGGTGATGCGCGGCCCGGCGGTCCGGCCGAGAGAGCCGATGAGCGCGGGCAGGGGCGGCATGAAGAGCGGCGCGTCGGTGAAGGTGAGGTGCGCCGTGCCGGGGACGGTGAGCCGGTAGCCGGTCGCCGTGCTGAGCTGGAGCACCTGCGTGAGGCGCGGGATGTAGTCCGGCGACTCGCCCGGTTCGACGTCGTGGGTGAGCGCGAGCACGGGCTGGTGGAAGGGGCGCGCGACGGGGTCGCGGGGGAAGCCGTCCAGGTCGATGACGGCCGCGAAGCGGGGGTCCTGGCGGGCGGCCTGCAGGGCGGCGGCGCCCCCGAGGGAGTGACCGGTCGCCGCGGCGCGGCGGACGTCGAGGCGTCCGCTCAGGAGGCCCGGGATCTCTCCACGGTCCAGGCGGCCGAGCTGGGTGAGGACGAAGCTGAGGTCGGCGGCTCTGACCGCCGTCCATCCGGCCGCGCGTCTGTTGTCCTCCGCCTGGTCGCCGGTGGCCGCGACGCGCGTGCGGACCGTTCGGCCGTCGGCGAGGGTGACGACGGCCGAGTCGTACGGGTGGTCGAGTGCGGCCACGACGTACCCGCGGCCGGCCAGTTCCTCGGCCCAGGCGGTGTTCTGGGTGCGCACACCTCCGAGCCCGGGCGAGAACAGCACCAAGGGAAACCGGCCCCCGCCGGCCACCGGCGCATCGGGCACCGAACGCGTGCGGGCGCGTGCCGGCTCGTCCAGAACGAAGGCGGGAAGGCCCAGGTACTCGGCCTGGCCATGGGCGACGACCTGGGCTTCGCGTGCCGTGCGGCCGAGGTACCGCGCCCGCTCGGCGGCCGGGGCGACGTCCCGCGCGGGATACCAGAGCTGGACGACGACCACCCGCTTGTCATCGGTCCTGGACGTGGCGGCTTCCGCCCGATCAGCGTCGGTCCACTGGACGACGGTGGTGCCGACGGCGTAGGCGCCCGACGGCTCGGGGAACACGGGCAGGGGCAGCGCCCACGCCGCCGTCGCGCCCGCGACGACCAGCGCCAGGCATGCCGCCGACCCGGGCAGCGCCAGCCACCATCGAGCCCGCCGCCCGGCACGCTGCCCCAGCAGGGACGGCGCGGCGAACGCCAGCGCGATGCCCCCGCCTGCGAGAACGGGGAGGAGTTGCCAGCGGATCCCGAGCACGGCCAGCACGCCCGCGGACACCACGAGGGCCGCCGCACCGGCCAGGATCGACGGCCGGCGCGCTCCGGACGGCAGCCAGCGGGCCAGCACCAGCGCGACGGCGGCTGCCAGGGCCAGGAGTTCCACGAGGGACAGGCCGAACACGGTCACGTTCATGTGATCACGGTGTCGCAATGACCTCGGCCGGACATCGGGCCCGAGGCCGAGAGCCGCATGCGACCCCGGTATGACCGCCGCGAACTGTCTGCGACCGGAGTCGCAAGCGGCCGCGCCGCGGCGATCAGGCGTGCCGGCCGAGGAACGCCGCCCGGTTCTCCTCGGCCCAGGAGGCGAACGTCCGCGCGGGCGTGCCGGTCAGCTCCTCCACCACCGGCGTGAGCTCGATCGGACGGCCGTCGCAGCTCTGCCAGTAGTCCAGCAGGGCGTCCGCGAAGGCCGCGTTCATGTACTGCGCCATTTCGGCCGTCCACTCCTGCCTGGTGACGGGCGTGATCGCGATGTCCCGCCCGGTGACGCGGGAGAGGATCTCGATCTGGTCGGTGAACGTGAGCGACTGGGGTCCGGTCAGTGTGTACGCTCTGCCGCCGAGCGCGGGGTCGGCCAGCACGGCGGCCGCGACCGCCGCGATGTCCGCCTCGTGGATGGCGTCGACGTGCGCGTTCGGGTAGGGCAGGGTGATCGGCGTCCCCGACTTGATGGCCCGTGACCACGCCATCGCGTTGCCGCAGAAGGTGCCGGGCCGCAGGACGGTGCTCGGCACGGGCGAGGCGGCCAGGGCGCGTTCCGGGACGAGATGCGTGGCGGCCAAGGGGTTGCTGTCGGGATCGGGCATGAGCACGGCGGCCGAGGACAGCAGCACGACATGCTCGACCCCGGCCGCCTCGGCCGCCGCGGCGAACTCCTGCGCGTGCGACGGCTCGGCGTACAGGAACACCGAGGTCACGCCTGCGAGCACACGGTCAAAGGTGGACGGATCGCCCAGGTCGCACCTGACGACGGACGAGTCGGCGGGGGCCTTGGACGCCGGTCGTACAGACAATCCCCGCTCGCGCAGGAGGCCGATGAGAGCGATCGCGACGGCGCCGCGAGCGCCGGTGACAAGAGTGGTCATGTCGGTGCAGATCCCTTCGCAGACTCTTCGCGACGTGAGCACGACGCCCGTCGATAGAATGAAAGCGCGACACAGAAGTTGTGCCATGCAATGATTGCGTGACGAACATTATGAGGAGTACGGAGCCGCACGTGTCAAATCGAGCCGAGATGCTCAAGCGCATCAGCGACGAGAGTCAGCGCCACTACGCGGCCTACACGCTGTTCAACCAGGCCATGGCCGACCGGCTCGGCCTCCACCCCACCGACCTGCAATGCGTGGCCCTGCTCGATCTGGAGCAGGGGCCGATCAGCACCGGCGAGATCGCCCGCCTGGCCGGACTCACCCCCGGCTCGGCCACGCGCCTGGTCGACCGCCTGGACAAGGCGGGTCTCGTCGTGCGGCACGCCGACCCGGCCGACCGCAGGCGCGCCCTGGTCGCCCTGACCCCGGAGGCCCGTGCCCGGATCGGTGCGGCTTGGGACGTTCCCGGCAGGGCGTTCGTCGAGATGCTCGACCACTACGACGACGACGCGCTCGCCCTGATCGCCGACTATCTGGAGCGGGCCGCCTCGGTGGGCCGCGCACAGGCACAGCGCCTCACGACGTCCGCCTAGAGCGTGGTGCGGAGGCGCCCGGGCCGGCCGGTTCGGAGCATGTCCGATCCGTACAAGCTCGATGCCGATCTCGCTGAATATCGTCACGGCTGTGCCCCTCGGCGGGCGCATGAGGACGGCCGGAAATGGACCGTCCGGATCGTTGTGCCCTAGTGAGATCTGGTTGAGACGGAGTGCTCGTGAATATTGGAATCGGTCTGCCGATCGCCGTTCCCGGACGTCCTGCGCGGGAGGTCAAGCAGTGGGCGGAGGACAGCGAGCGCCTCGGCTTCCACTCCCTGGGATCCATCGACCGCCTGGTCTACGACATCCTGGACCCGCTGGTCTCCCTCGGCATCGCCGCGGCGGTGACAGAGCGCGTCCAGCTGTTCACCAGCGTGCTGAACGTCGGATGGCGGGGCAACCCGATCCTGTTCGCCAAACAGCTCGCCACCGTCGACCTGATCTCGCAGGGCCGGCTCACGGCGGGCCTGGGCATCGGGGGCTGGCCGGACGACTTCACCCTCAGCGGCGCTCCCGACAAGGGCCACGGCAAGATCTTCGACGACACCCTGACCGAGATGCGCCGCGTCTGGGACGGTGAGGTCACCAGCATCTCCGGCCCGACCCCGCTGCCCGGCGAGGGCCGTCCCAAGCTGCTCATCGGTGGCCTGATCCCCGCCGGCTATGCCCGCGCCGCCCGCTTCGGCGACGGCTGGGTGGCGCCGACGCTGAGCCTGGACCTGCTGGTGAACGGCGTGCAAGGCGTCACCGAGGCATGGGCCGCGGCTGGGCGGCCCGGCAGGCCGCACATCCTCACCGGCCGCTACTTCTGCTGCGGTCCCGAGGCCGTCCAGCTCACCGACGAGTACGTGGCCCACTACTACGGCTCCAAGGAGTCGCCCTACTACGAGTCGGTCCGCGCCGACTCGCTCGACTCCGACGAGCGCCTGCTCAAGGAGCTGATCGCTCTGTCGGACGCGGGCGTCGACGACCTGGTGCTCTACCCGGTCAGCAGTTCCCTGGACCAGGTCCACCTGCTGGCCGAGGCGCTGGAGCGGGTGGGGGCCCGGCGCAACCCGACCTTCGAGTTCACCACAGGCTGACCGGGACCGCACCCCCTGAATGACGACACGTGAGGACACGCCAGTGATCGAGCAAATTTCGTCGACGGGCGGCCCAGCTCTGACCGCCGGGGCGGTGACGGTACTCGCCGGCAGCGTCAAGGGCCCGGTCTTCCTCCCCGGCGACCCGGGGTACACCGAGGAGGCGGAGGGCTTCGACCGCTCCGTCGTACACCACCCGGCCGTCATCGTCGGCGCGGCCGGCGCCGACGACGTGGTGGCCGCGGTGCGCTTCGCCCGCGACCACGGGCTGGGCGTCGCCGTCCAGGCCACCGGCCACGGTGTGGGGCCGCCCGCCGACGGGGCCCTCCTCATCTCCACGCGGCGCATGGACGGCCACTGGGTCGACCCCGAGCGCCGCACCGTGCGGTTGGAGGCGGGCGTGTTGTGGCGGGAGGTCATCCACTCCGCCGCCCGGCACGGCCTGGCCCCGCTGAACGGCTCGGCGCCGTTCGTCGGCGCCGTCTCCTACACGCTGGGCGGCGGCATCGGCGTGCTGTCCCGCCGCTACGGTTACGCCGCCGATTACGTACGCTCCATCGAGGTCGTCACCGCCGACGGCGAACCGCGCACCGCCTCGCAGGAGGAGAACACCGACCTGTTCTGGGCGCTGCGCGGCGGCAAGGGCAACTTCGGGGTGGTCACCTCACTTGAGGTGGAACTGGTGGAGGTGTCGCGGATCTACGGCGGCGGCCTGTTCTTCCCGGCCGAGTCGATCCGCGACGTGCTGCACTTCTACCGCACCTGGGTCACCGAGGCGCCCGACGAGCTCAGCTCCTCCTTCCTGATGATGCCCTGGCCCGATGTGCCCGAGATCCCCGGGGAGTTGCGCGGGCGTTTCGCCCTGCACCTGCGCCTGAGCTACCTCGGCTCGCCGCAGGACGGCGACCGGCTGGTCAAGCCGCTGCGCGAGATCGCCACGCCACTGCTCGACACCGTCACCGACCTCCCGTACACCGAGGTCGGCACCATCCACAACGATCCGCCGACGCCCGGCTCGTACCACATCGACAACTTCCAGCTCACCCACCTCGACCACGACGCCGTCGAGGCGATCCTGGCGCTGGTGGGCCCCGGGTCGAACAGCGCGGTCGGCATCGAGATCCGTCATCTCGGCGGCGCCCTCGCCCGGCCGCCGCGCCTGCCGAACGCGGTCGCGCGCACCGCCGCCCAGTTCCAGCTGTACTCCGCCGGTGTCCTCGGCATCGGCGAGGACGAGGCCGTACATGCCGGGCACGACCGGGTCGTCCAGACCCTCGCCCCCTGGAACAGCGGGATGCGCACGCTCAACTTCATGGCGGGCGTCGCCCACACCGATCCGGAGGACGTGCGGCAGGCGTTCACACCGGAGGCGTACGAGCGGCTGGTCGCCGTCAAGACGGCCCACGACCCCGGCAACATGTTCCGCTTCAACCACAACATCCCGCCGATGCCTGGCTGAAACAGTCTGTTGAGGTCCTTCAGGAGGCTGCGGCCGAGCCCGCAGTCGGCGAACGGGGGTGCGCCCAACCCGTTCGTCATCGGCCGGGCCAGGACGCAGCGCTTCATGAAGGTCATGATGCGCGGCCGCATCGCCCAGGACGAGGAGACGTCCGCCGCGCGCGGCCGACGGACCCTCGCCTGCTGCTGACCGGCGCGCGCCCGCACAGGTCCTGGGCCGACCGCGGCTCGGGGCTTCTGGGCTCTCGCTAGCGGGGCGTCCCGTCGCGCCCGCTTCTTCCGGCGAGGCTCTGGAGCTGCCCTTCGTGCACGCTGCTCACCCACTCCCAGCCCGGCTTGGCCGACGGGCCGATCCGCGGATCGGCGGAGACGTGGCCGTTCCGCAACCCGAGCACGTACGCCCGATCCTGCGCGATCCGCGCCTTCATCTGGTCGGACCCGCCGACGGAACCGTGGCCGGGGACGACGACGTCAACGCCGCCCGCCACGTCCTCCAGCAGCCGGAGGGCGGTGAGGTAGTCCTCGATCGGGTCGGCGGTGCCGTCCAGGTCGAGCATCGGAACCAGGACGTCGGACAGCATGTCGCCGGCGACGAGAACCCCGCGTTCCTCGATCAAGAGCGCCGCATGGCCGGGGGCGTGTGCTTGATGCTCGATGATGCGGACCTCGGGGCCGTCCCAGGGGATCCGCGTGGTTCCGGCGGGCAGGCCGGTGACGAGGCCGAGGAGGTCCATCGGTACCTGGCCGGCGATCTCCGTCTCCAGCAGGTGGTCGGCGACGCGGGCCTTCGCGGCCTCGTCCGGCAGCTGCTCGCGGACGGTGGCCGCGCAGCGCGCCGTGCCGTAACGGGGCGCGTCGCCGAGCCGGGCGTGCCAGAGCAGGTGATCCCAGTCCGGATGGGTGGAAAACCCCGCCACCACAGCCCGGCCTGATCCGGCGAGATCGTGCGCGAGGCAGTCGAGCTCGGCGCCGGTCACCCCGGGGTCGATGAGCAGCACCCCGGCCCGGCCCCGCACCGCAACGGCGTTGCTCTGCACGAACTCGCTCTCGTGAACCCACACGCCCTCCGCGACCTGCTTCAGCACGAGCTCGCCTCCTTCGCGTCCCGGACGGCGTAGCGGTGCATCGTGACGCCCTGCTCGAACGTCCGCTGCTCCAGCAGGTCGAGATCGATCGGCAGGTCGTAGTCGTCGAACAGCGGCCTGCCGAAGCCGAGGATCGCGGGGTGGGTGAAGAGCAGCAACTCGTCCAGCAGCCCCGCCCGGAGCAGCTGCGTCGCGAGCGTCGCGCCGCCCACGCTGATGCTGCCGTCGGTCTCGGCGCGCAGGGCGGCGAGCTGCTCGATCGCGTCGTCGCCGCCGATGATCCGGGTGTTGTGAGCGGCGCTGCGGCGCGTGCGGGAGACGAGCACCTTGGGCTTGGCGGTCCACATCTCGCCGTACTCACGCATGTAGTCCGGCAACGACGCGTCCTCGCCCGCACGTGGCCAGTACTCCTCCATGACCTCGTAGTAGACCCGCCCGTGGACCATGAGCGCGAGCGCCCGCATCTGCGCGTTGGCCGCGCGGTGCAGCTCCTCGTCGACACGCAGCCATTCGCCGGCGCCGGCGTCCCCCGGAACCTGCTCGATCCGCAGGTCGAGGGAGACCTGCATCGCGTAGACGAAGCGACCCATCAGCTCCTCCTCGGAAAAAGTGCTTGCAATTTGCAACTACTATAGGAGGAGCGAAAACCCTGTCAAGGAGGAGAGGAATCGTGGAACCACGGTCCGGATGCCCGATCAACGCCGCCGTCGAGGTGCTCGGAGATCGCTGGACGTTGCTCGTGCTGCGCGACGTCATCTTCCACGACCGCCGCCACTTCCGGGCGCTGCTCACCGGGTCGATCGAGGGCATCGCCTCGAACATCCTCGCCGACCGCCTCGTGCGGCTCGTCGAGGCGGGGATCCTCGCCCGCGGCACCGCCGCGCGAGGTCAGCGCGCCCGCTACAGCCTCACCGAAGCCGGCATCCGAACCCTTCCGATCATTTACGCCCTCGGCGACTGGGGCCTCGACTGGCGTCCGGGCAGCGACGACCTCCGGAACCGGCAACAGGCCATGCGGGACGAGGGCCCGGCGTTCATCGAGGAGCTGATGGACGAGCTGCGCGTCCGCCACCTCGGCGCCCCGCCGAAGCCGCACGACGGCCCCGGCCCGTTCGAACGCCTCGACGCCGCCGCCGCGCAAGAACACCACGATCGACGGTGACGGCTGCGAGCTGGTGGCGGCGGTCGGGCTTGAAGCCGTCCACGAGCACCACGGGCCGGGCCTGGCCGGTCGGCGGCTGAGATGAGCTGCCGATCGGCTGGAGTCGTTCGTCGGCCGGGAACCGCGCGAGGTCGCCCTGCTCGAAGGGCGCCGGCCGGGCTGTGGCGCGCAGCCGTCCCAGGTCGGATGCCGGAACGTCCGCGTCCATGGAGGGGGGCAAGATCAGCCGTTCGGCCGAGGGGGTTGTGGACTCGTGGCCGATGTCGGCATTGCCCCGGAACCGCAAGATCAACCGCATGGCACTCGACAAACCCAGAAGGCCCGTACTCGTAGCCGCCGTAGCCGGGGTGCTCGCCCTCACGGCCTCCCTCGCATGGACACCCGCCGCCGCCGCCGTGGCACCCGGTACGCCGTACCTCCCGAAGCCGACCGGCCCGCACCGGGTCGGCACGACGTCCCTGCACCTGACCGACGCCGCCCGTCCCGACCCGTGGGTCCCCGCGGCCAGGACGAGGGAGCTCATGGTCTCCCTGTGGTACCCGACGGCGGCGCAGGCCGGACGGCGGGCGCCGTACGTCACCCCCAAGGAGTCGGAGCTGCTCCTGAAGGGATCGGGGATCAAGGAACTGGAGAGCATTCCGCCGGACGGGCTGAGCCGCACCCGTACGAACGCCCTCGAAGACGCCGAGCCCTCGGGACGCCGGCGCGGCCTGCCGCTCGTGGTGCTGTCGCCCGGCTTCACCTGGCCGCGCAGTTCCCTCACGGGTCTGGCCGAGGACCTGGCGAGCCGGGGGTACGTGGTGGCCGGCATCGACCACACCTACGAGAACTTCGCCACCACCTTCCCTGACGGGCGGATCGCCACCTGCGCCGCCTGCGCGAACGCCGACGACGACGACTTCGGCCAGAGGGTGATCAGAAGCCGGGCGATCGACACGCGTTTCGTGCTCGACCAGTTGACCGGGTCGCGGCCCGCGTGGAAGGGCGGCGCCCTGATCGATCCGGCCCGGATCGCGATGGTCGGCCAGTCCATCGGCGGCGCCGCCGTCCCGGAGACCATGCTGCGGGACGCCCGGGTACGCGCGGGGATCAACATGGACGGCAGCCTGTTCCTCCCGATCCCCGACGGCGGACTGGCGCGGCCGTTCATGCTGATGGGCGCCCCCTCGAACGACGGCACCTGGAGACGCGACTGGGCACGCCTGACCGGGTGGAGACGCTGGCTGGTGGTGAAGGGGGCGCTGCACCCGTCGTTCACCGACTACGACATGCTGCTCCAGCAGCTCGGCGTCGACCTCGGCAGCGGCCTGAAGGAGACCCGCTCGCTGGATCTCACCCGCAGGTACGTCGCCGCCTTCTTCGACCTGCACCTGCGCGGCCGGCCGCAACCCCTGCTGAACAAGCCCTCCAAGCGCCATCCCGAGGTCCTGTTCTGCGGGCCGCCGGTCGAGAACTGCTGATGTGCACGCCTGCGCTCCGGACCGGTGACCACGCGCGGCGGTCAGAACAGCCCTGCCGTCCCGGCGCGGCCATACTGCGATTCGTGACTCTTGAACAGGTACGTGTCCACCACCGCACCGGGCAATGGTGCTCCGGCGTCCGAACCGGCGACAACATCGTGGCCTACGACGTCGAGATCCTTCCCCCTTGGCGGGTTCCCGGCCGTCCCACGACCGATCGCTGCTTCGTGATCGCCGACGAAGGGGTGCAGATCCGCAGGCCGGTCACCTTCGTGGACGCACTCGAAGGCGGGTGGTACATCGACCTGGTCGAGGTGGAGGAGTCGAGCCCGAAGCGGCTGACGGTCCGCGACCTCTACGTGGACATCGTCGTGCCCCCGGCCGGCCCCCGCTACGAGGTCCTGGACCTCGACGAGCTCGCCGACGCGCTGCGGGACGGCGTCATCGACGCCGCCACCACGGCCAGGGTGCTGCGGGACACCCAGCGCTTCATCGACAGGCATCTGCGCAACCTGAACCAGGACCCGCCGAACTCGTGGCCGGACTTCCCGCCCGCAGCCGTGCTGGACCTGGCCGGCCTGCCGCCCTTCGACGTCACACGGGGCTGAACCAAGGCGTCCTCGGCCCCGAAGCGACCGCGCCACCACGGAGGAACCCCGCCGACCGGCCGGTACGGCCATGGTCTACCGTGATCGCCATGAAGGCGGCTGCTCGGTATTTGTGCTGGTTGGCGTGGGCGCAGAAGGGCCGGGTCGCCTTAGGCGCGACGCTGGGCACCCTGTGGACGGTGGGCCTCACGCTCCCGCCGTACCTGTCCAGGGCGATCGACGACGACCTGGCGCCCGGCTGGGTGCTGGCGCTGCTCGGCGCCGGCCTGGTCAACGCCTGGCTGGCGATGATGCGGCACCGCACGATGACCAAGATCCGGATGGACGCCAACTTCCGCACAGTGCGCGCCCTGGTGGAGCAGATCAACACGCTCGGCGCGGACCTGAACAGGCGCACCTCGGCAGGCGAGGTCGTGACGATCGGCATCGGCGACGTCATCACGATCGCCGCCGCGCTGACGGTGACCGGCCCCGGGGTGGGCGCGGTGATCAGCTACGGGGTGGTGGCGGCGCTGCTGCTGCAGGTCTCCGTGGTGCTGGCCGTGGTGGTGCTGCTCGGCGTGCCGGTGCTGGGGATCGTGCTCGGGCCGCTGCTGGGGCGGTTGATGAAGGTGCAGAACGGCTACCGCGAGAGCCAGGGCAGGCTGACCGCCCGGCTGGTGGACCTGATCGAGGGGCTGCGGGTGCTCAACGCGTTCGGCGGCAAGGGCGCCTACGCCGAGCGTCACCTCGCCGACTCGGCGCGCCTGCGCGAGCAGGGGTACCGGGTGGCGTCGCTGACGAGCTGGATCGGCGCGCTGGGCGTCGGGCTGCCGGCGCTGTTCCTGGCCGCGGTGACCTGGCTGGGCGCCAGGCTGGCCGCGGAAGGCACGATCACGGTGGGCGAGCTGGTCGGCGTGTACGGATACATCGCCATGCTGGTGGTCCCGGTGTCCTTCTTCATCGAGGGCAGCTTCCAGATCACCCACGGCCTGGTCTCCGCCCGGCGGGTCACCCGCTTCCTCGCGCTGCGGCCCGGCGACCGGCCCCGCTCCACCGAACCGGAGATCACGCCGGGCAGCTTCGTGGGGCTGGTCAGCGCCCGTCCCGAGGAGAGCGTGGCGCTGCTGGAGAGCCTCGGCGGGTTCGACGGCACGTCGTTGATCGCCGACCACGACGCCGCGCTGTTCACCGGTACGCTGCGCGAGGTCCTGCAGGGCCGGGGCGAGGCCGACGACGAGACCATCCGTCGCGCGGTCGCCGTCGCCGCCGCCCAGGACGTGGTCGCCGGGCTGCGCCACGGCCTGGACTCCGTGATCGAGCCGGGCGGCCGCAACCTGTCGGGCGGCCAGCGCCAGCGGGTGCGCCTGGCCAGGGCGCTGGTGGCCGATCCCGAGCTGCTGCTCGCGGCGGACCCCACCTCCGCGCTGGACGCGCACACCGAATCCCTGCTCGCCCAGCGCCTTCGCACGGCGCGCGCCGGCCGCACGACGGTCGTCGCCACCACGTCGCCGCTGCTGCTCGCCCAGGCCGACCAAGTCCTCCTGATCGAGGACGGCCGGGTGGCCGCCACCGGCACCCACCGCGACCTGCTGGAATCCAGCGACGCGTACCGGACGGTGGTGTCGTGACCCGCGACCTCCCCGTCGCCGACCGCAGGCGCGTACGGCAGGCGGCCCTGCGCCTGATCCGCCGCGACGTCCCCGGGTTCACTGCCACCCTGCTCCTCAACGGCCTGGCGGCGGCCGCGGCCCTGGTCAGCCCGTGGCTGCTGGGCCGCATCATCGACACCATCTCCGCCGGCGGGGCGATCGACCTGCTCGCCGCGGTCGCCGTGGGCGGGGCGCTGCTGCAGCTCGTCCTGTCCCGATACGCCGAGCGGACCGGCACCCGCTTCAGCGAGCGCGTCCAGGAGCACATCCGGCAGGAGTTCCTCGACCGCGTGCTCGCCCTGCCCGCCGCCACCGTCGAGCACGTCCGCACCGGAGACCTGACCGCCCGCGGCACCACGGACGTCAGCGTGGTCGGGTACACCCTGCGCAACGCCGCCCCGGCCGTGCTGATCTCCTCCCTGCAGGCGCTCTTCCTCGTCGCGGCCGTCTTCCTGGTCGACCCGCTGCTGGGAGCCTGCGGCCTGGTCGCGCTCGCCGGCGTCGCGGCCGCCTCCCGCTGGTACCTGCGCCGCGCCCGCGACGCCTACCTGGAGGAGGGCGCCGCCCGCTCGGAACTGGCCGAACACCTGGCCGCGGGCGCCGCCGGCGCCCGCACGATCGAAGCCCTCGGCCTGCAGGACCGGCGCACCCGCGCCGCCGAGCGGGTGATCGAGCGCGGCCGGGTGGCCCAGCTGCGCACCCTCTTCCTGCGCGGTGTGCTCTGGCCGTCGGTGGAGGTCTCCGCCCTCCTCCCGCCGGTGCTGGTCCTGCTGCTCGGCGGCATGCTGCTGGACGGCGGCCAGGTCACCCTCGGCGCCGTCGTCTCGTGCGTGCTCTACCTGCGCCAGCTCCAGCAGCCCATCGAGACCGTCCTCATGTGGATGGAACAGCTGCAGAGCAGCGGCGCCGCCTTCGCCCGGATCGAAGGGCTCCGGCCCCCGGCGGCGCAGACCGACGTGGTCGCCCCCGAACCCCGGGACGACCACATCGTGGCGGCCGGCGTGCACTTCGCCTACGAATCGACCGGCGACGTCGTCACCGGCGTGGACCTGACCGTGCGGCCCGGCGAGCGCCTGGCCGTCGTCGGCCCCTCGGGAGCCGGCAAGTCCACGCTCGGCAAGCTGCTGGCCGGCATCGACCGGCCCCGCCTCGGCACGGTCACCGTCGGCTCGGTCCCGGTCGCCGACCTGTCTCCCGCCCAGCTGCGCAAGCACGTCGTGCTGGTCACCCAGGAGCAGCACCTGTTCCTCGGCACCGTCCGCGACAACCTCCGGCTGGCCGACCCCACGGCCGACGACAACCGGATGGAGAAGGCCCTCGCGGCGGTCGGCGCCGACTGGGTGGCCTCGCTGGACGACGAGCTCGGCCCGCATTCCTCCGGCGGCGAACTCGGCCCCGACCGGGTGCAGCAGCTCGCCCTGGCCCGGGTCATCCTGGCCGACCCGCACACCGTCATCCTCGACGAGGCCACCGCCATGCTCGACCCGCGTACGGCCCGGCGCGCCGAACGGTCGCTGGCGGCGGTGCTGGACGGACGCACGGTGATCGCGATCGCGCACCGGCTGCACACGGCACGGGACGCGGATCGGGTGGTGGTGATGGAGGGCGGCCGCGTCGTGGAGGTCGGCGCGCATGACGAGCTGGTCGCGGCCGGCGGGGTCTATCAGGGGTTGTGGAACTCCTGGCACGGCTCGCGCCCTTAGCGGGTGGGCTGCCGGGCGTGCCGGTCCTCCGGGCGGAGGACCGGTCGGGCCGCCCGCCGGCGCCCGCGCAGGACTGACACCCCCCCGGTGGCCGTCACGCGTGGCTGGCCACGCGGCCCTCGCCGGCGCTCATCTCGGGCCAGAACTCCCGGTACCGGCCGGAGTGGAAGACGAGCGGCTCGCCCCCGGCCCGCTGGAAGCGTTCCACCGCTCCGACGAGGATGTGATGGTCGCCGCCGTCGTGGACGCGCTCGGTGCGGCAGACGAAGCTGGCCAGCGTCCCGGCGAGGATCGGCAGCGGCGTGCCGAGCAGCTCCACCCCGGCGAACTTGTCGGCCGCGGGGGTGGCGAAGCGGCTGGACAGGTGGCCCTGGTCGGCGGCCAGGACATTGACGGCGAACCGCCCGGCCCGCAGGAAGAGCGGCGCGCTGGGCGCCCGGTTCGACAGGCACCACAGCAGCAGCGCCGGATCGAGCGAGACCGAGGTGAGGGAGTTGACGGTCACGCCGGCCCGCTCCCCGTCGGCGGTCACCGTCGTGATCACCGCCACCCCGGTCGCGAACTGCCCGAAGGCGTCACGGAGCGATCTCATGCCGTCACCCTGCCCAGATAGGTCTCGGCACGGCCGGCGTCCATGAACCACTCGGCGTAGTCGGCCGGGTCGTCGAAGCCGTTGACGAAGCGGGAGGCGATCTCCGGGCGCTGACCGGCGGCGCCCAGCAGCGCCAGGTGGTGCGGCTCGGCCGGCGCGAGCAGGGCGTTGGTCCAGTTCGTGACGTGCTGGGCCTGCGTCCAGAACAGGTCGAAGGTCTGGCGCATCCAGTCGGCGTCGAACGGCCGGTCGCCGCGTTCCACGATGGCCCGCAGGTAGGTGGCGGCGCATTTGGCGGCGTTGTTGCTGCCCTGCCCGGTGATCGGGTCGTTGAGCACCACGACGTCGGCGACGCCGAGCACCGGCGCGCCGGAGGGCAGCACGGCCACCGGACGCCGGACGGTGGGGGCGAAGCGGCCGGTCAGCACCGCGTTGGCGTCGGTGAGCTCGATGCCGGCGCAGCGCTCGGCCTCCCACGGGAAGAAGGTCTCCAGGATCCGGCGGCTGCGGGCCAGGTGCTCGGCGGGGCCGCGGACGTCGCCCCAGCAGTCCATGGGGCCGTCCGGGACGCCCTCGAACACCATGATCTCGCAGGGGCCGGTGTGCGTGAGCGCGGGGAAGACGAAGTACTCGCCCACGCCGGGCAGCAGGTTGAAGCAGACCGCCGAGTGACCAG
Organism: Nonomuraea sp. NPDC004702; assembly: GCF_053601695.1. NCBI lineage: Bacteria > Bacillati > Actinomycetota > Actinomycetes > Streptosporangiales > Streptosporangiaceae > Nonomuraea > Nonomuraea sp. NPDC004702. The sequence continues at coordinate 363,534 of NZ_JBSGCE010000003.1, read as the reverse complement.
GGCGCGGGGCGAGGCCGTTGACGTAGGTGACGGCCAGCGCGCGCTGCGGGGTGGCGTAGGGGGAGCGGGCGGGGTCGCGTTCGAAGAGGGAAGCGATCTGGCCCTTGCCCGCGGCGACCAGGACCAGGTCGTACCGGGCCGCGTAGCTCTCCAGGTCGTCGGGGGTGGCGTCGTGCAGGACGAGCTTGCCGCCGAGCCGCTCGAACTCGCCCAGCCAGGCCGGCATCTTCAGCCGCTGGTCGACCGAGCGGGCGGGGACGTCCAGCCGCGCCGCCCAGTCGAGGGCCTTGCCGCCCTCCGGGCTCGGGACCGTGAGCGCGATGCCCTCGATGGGCGGGCAGACGTCGGCCCACCAGTCGAGGCCGAGCTCGCGCTCGTGGGCCTGCGCGGTGCCGAACATGGCCTGGCCGGACATCACCCGGCCGTCGCGGATGGACTCGGGGGTGCGGTTGGAGACCACGGTCACGTCGTAGCCGTGCTGGAGCAGGCCGATGGCCAGGTGGAGACCGGCCTGGCCGGCGCCGACGATGAGGATGTCGCGCATGGTGGTGTCCTTCTGGTGTGGTGTGGAGGATCTGATCGGCGCCTGAGAAGAACGGTACGGGCGGCGCGTGCGCCCGTGCCATCCGCTGAGCGCGGATCTCATCCGCCTGACGCGGGACCTCTGCGCAACGTCTCCGACGGCGGCTGCCCGTACCTCTCGCGGTACTGGGCGGCGAACCGTCCCTGGTGCAGGAATCCCCATCGGGCGGCCACCGTGGTCACCGTGGCCCTGGCCGGGTCGGCCGTCCTGAGCTCGTCGTGCACGCGCGTCAGCCGCACCTGCCTGAGATGGGCCATCGGGGACAGCCCGAGATGCGCGCGGAAACCCTCCTGCAGGGAGCGGCTGCTGACCGCGACGGCGCCGGCGATGTCCGTGGTGCTCAGCGGCAGGTGGGCGTGCCCTTCGATGAACTCCATCGCCCGGCGCACCACCTTCGGCAGCGCGGGCGGCCTGGGAGCGGTCAGCCGGTCCAGGTAGTTGGAGGGCTGCATGGTCAGCAGCAGGGTGATCAGGGCGTTCTCCAGATGGGCGACGGCCAGCGGGTGGCCGGCCAGCCCGTCGTCCCGCTCGGCCTCCCTGACCAGCAGGTCGGCCATGTCACGCCAGGAGCGGGTCCAGCCGGTCGTCAGGTCCATGCCGAGGTCGAAGACGACCGGGCCGTCGAGCGGCTCGCCGAGCATCTGCTCCAGCGCGCGTTCGATCGCCGTGCGCTCGAACTTGACCAGCAACTGCGGGCAGCCGGCGGCCCAGCGCATGTCGAGGTGGCGGGTCGGCGAGGGCAGCGAGGCCAGGGACGGGGAGGAGACGACCTCCTCGTCTCCGGCGCGGATCAGGCTGCGTCCGGCGAGCGGGATCATGACCAGGAAGAACGTGTCGAGGTCGCCCGGCTCGATGTGCACGTCGGCCCCGTAGTCGAGGTAACTGATGCGGACCGCGCCGAGTTGCACGGAGTTGAACCGGGCCGACAGCAGGTCCGCGTCCCCGGCCAGGTCCAGCCGGTGCGGGCAGAACACCTTGGCGACCTCGCCGCGGACCTCGTCGAGGTCGGAGCTGGCGAAGACGGCACGGTTGCTGAGGAGCACACCAGATGATCGGGCGTCCCGCCCTCGGCGTTCCAGGTAAAAGTACGTACAAGAGATCCGCCGCCCTGACCCATTGGAGACGATCTGCACATGCAATACCTGATCTCAGTGATCGACGACAGGACCAATTCGGCCACCCCGGAGGAGCACGCGGCGATCGACGTGTTCAACGAGCGCCTCCGGACCCAGGGCCACTGGGTCTTCGCCGGCGGCCTCACCGCGCCCGCCACGGCCACCGTCATCGACAACCGGGGCGCGGAGGCGATGGTCACCGACGGGCCCTTTCTGGAGTCCAAGGAGTACCTCGCCGGCTTCTGGATCATCGAGGCCCCCGACCTCGACGTGGCGCTCCGGCTCGCCGCCGACGGGTCGAAGCACTGCAACCGCAAGGTCGAGGTGCGACCGTTCCTGTGACCGACGTCCGCGAGGCGGTCGCCCGGGCCCACCACGAGGAGTGGGCGCGGGTGGTCGCCGCCCTGACCAGGCGCTTCGGTGACCTCGACATCGCCGAGGAGGCGGCCGCCGAGGCGTTCGCGACCGCCGTCGAGCGGTGGCCGGCCGACGGCGTGCCGCCCAACCCGGGCGCCTGGCTGACCACCACCGCCAACCGCAAGGCCATCGACCGGATCCGGCGCGAGAGCAAGCGCGACGACAAGCACAGGAAGGCTCAGATGTCCCACGACGACCCACCCGAGCCTGCCGGCGCCATCGACGACGACCGGCTCCGGCTGATCTTCACCTGCTGTCATCCGGCGCTGGCGATGGAGGCCCGCGTGGCGCTGACGCTGCGCCTGGTCGCCGGCCTGACCATGCCCGAGATCGCCCGCGCCTTCCTGGCCCAGGAGAGCGCCGTGGGGCAGCGGATCACCCGCGCGAAGGCCAAGATCAAGGCGGCGCGCATCCCCTACCGGGTGCCGTCCGCCGAGGATCTCCCGGCGCGCGTCTCCGGCGTGCTCGCCGTGCTGTTCCTGGTCTTCAACGAGGGCTACCTGGCCACCGGCTCCGGCACCGATCCCGTACGGCACGAGCTGACCGCCGAGGCGATCCGGCTCACCCGCCTGATCCGCGCCCTCCTGCCGGACGACGGCGAGGTGACCGGGCTGCTGGCGCTGATGCTGCTCATCGAGGCCCGCCGCCCCGCCCGGGTCTCGGCCGGCGGCGAGCTGGTCGCGCTCGACGAGCAGGACCGCGGGGCCTGGGACGCGGCGCTGATCGCCGAGGGCCACCGGCTGGTGCGCGAGCGTCTGGCCGCGGCCGCCGCCGGGGTGGCGCCGGGCCGCTACCAGATCCTCGCGGCGATCAACGCCGTGCACACCTCCGCCCGCGACATGCGCGACACCGACTGGTCGCAGGTCCTCGCCCTGTACGACCAGCTCGTCCGCGTGGACCCCTCGCCGATCGTCGCGCTCAACCGGGCCGTCGCGGTCGCCGAGCTCGACGGGCCCGAGGTGGCGCTGGCGGCCGTCGACCGTCTCGGGGACAGGCTGGCCGGGTACCACGCCTACCACGCCACCCGCGCCGACCTGCTGCGCCGGCTGGGCCGCGGCCAGGAGGCGCGCGCCGCCTACGACAGCGCCATCGACCTGGCCGGCAACACCGCCGAGACCGCCTCGCTGACCCGCCGCCGCGACCGGCTGCGGCCCGGGTGATCAGGCGGCCTTGCCGCGGGCGATGTAGAGCTTCATGTCGGTGAAGTCGAGGGTGAGGTTGTAGGGCTTGAAGAAGCAGTGGGCGAAGTGGCCGATCCCGTCGAAGCCCGACCCGTAGGGCCAGGGCACGTTGACCGGCATGTTCGGGTCCGCCTCGCAGTAGACCCGCTGAGCGACGGCGTCGCCGAGCCGGAGCTCCTCCGGATAGCAGGGGTGGGTGATGGTCGGGTGGCTGTGGGCGAACGTCTCGATCGGGCGGTCGAGGTCGACCCGGACCCCCAGACGTCTGGCCACCTCTCCTGGCATGCCCGCGGCGATCTCGCCGACCCCGCCGAGGTTCACGCCCACCACCCGCGGGCCGGACCCCGCGATGCTGCCCACGCTGTGCACGTCGTGGTCACGGGACAACCACATCGGCAGCGGCTCGGCGCCCGCCCGCGCGGCGGCGGCGCGTGCCTCCCTGGCCGCCTCGGGGGTGCGGCGGCGCAGGATGAGGTGCCGGCCCGCGTAGTCGAACGTGGTCAGCAGGTGGTAGAAGACCCACGTGCCGATCAGGCCGTCGCCGTCGGTGCCGACGTCGGCGCCGGACTCCGTCGACGACCAGCCGACGGGGACGTTGCGCAGTTCGATGCCGCCCAGCCTGAAGGAGTCCAGCACCCCGTAGTGCACCCAGATGGGCGTGCCCTCGAAGTCGGTCTTCTGGCTGACGACGGCCTTCAGCCCCGCCTCCTTGGCCGCCGACGCGGTCAGGCTCAGGTTCGGGGCGCCGGTGTAGAACGTGAAGCGCTTCGCCGGTCCGCCGTTGACCGAGGCCTCCACCAGCGGCCGCGGGTCCATCTGCAGGAACCGCACCCGGCCGACGTCGCCCTTGATCTGGTACGCCTCCCCGCTGATCGCCGCGAACCACTTGGCGTAGTCCTCCGCGCCGGCCGCCTTCCAGCACGGAACGGAGAGGGCGAACTTGTCCTGCCGGATGTAGCAGTCGCCCAGGAGCTCGTTGGCCTCCTTGTCGCCGGGCGCCAGGCGGACGGCCGTCTTGAGGTATTTCTCGGCCTCGGGGAACCGGTTGGACAGCAGCGCGACATGGCCGCGCCGGCGGGCCGCGTGCAGGTTCCCGGGGTCCTTCTTCAGGATCTCCTCGTACGCGCGGCCGGCCTGCTCGAACTTCCCGGCCTTGAACAGCGCGTCGGCGTCGCCGCCGTCGGCCAGCGCCGTGGCCGCCCCGTCCAGCAGCGGCGCCGTCGCGGCGGCGCCGGCCAGCACGGCGGCCCCCCGGAACAACGAGCGCCGGTCCCATCTCCCGTCATCGGCCGAAGCCTTCTCCCTTTCCATGCCCCCCAGTCAAGGGGGACGGCTGTTGCCGTGAGGTATGCGTTTTTCGATACGCCCGCGATACACCGGGCGCGGCGGCCGGTCCTGCCACAATCGTCGTATGCGTCTGTGGACGGTGCAGCACCGGGCGGTCCTGGCCACGCTGGAGACCGGGGGCGAACTGGCCGGCGACTGGGCCCGCCTGTCGATCCCCTCGTACCGGCCGGTGTACGAGGCGATGGTGGGGGAGATGGCCAGGCGGGGCCTCGACTGCCGGGGCCGTCCGCCGGTGTGGGCGTGGCCCGGCCCGGACACCCGCGACGCCACGGTGGCCGTCACCGCCGAGGCCCTGCTCTGCCCGCAGACCGAGGAGGAGTACGCCCGTTACGTCGTCCTGGACCTGGACGTGCCGGACGACCTGGTCCTGCTCAGCTCGTACGGACGCTGGAACGACTTCATGGAGGCGGTCCTGCTGGGCGCGGGCCCGGCCGCCATGGACTGGTCGATCGGCGAGGAGGAGGTCGCCGGTGTGCAGGCGTGCCTGCCGTACGTGCCGGCCGGCTGCGTGCTCGCCGCCCGCCCTCTGGAACCGTTCGACGAGTCCCTGGAACCCACTGCTTGACGCGACGCCCCGGCGGAACGGCTCGCCGCCGCCGGTCAGATCACCAGGCCGCCGGAGACGCGCAGGTTCTGGCCGGTGATCCATTGGGCGTCGGGCCCGGCCAGGAAGGCGACGACGTTGGCGATGTCCTCCGGACGTCCCAGCCGTTGCAGCGGCGTCAGGGCCACGGTGTGCTCGATGGCCTGCTCCAGGTGCTCACCGGCGGCGGCGCGCATCATGTCCGTGTCGGTGGCGCCGGGGGAGACGCTGTTGACCGTGATGCCCCTGGGGCCGAACTCGCGGGCCGCGACCGCGGTGATCGACTCCAGCGCCGCCTTGCTGGCGAAGTACAGGGCCAGGCCCGCCACCGCGCCGCTGGAGGAGATGTTGACGATCCGTCCGCCGTCACCGAGCCTTTCCGCGGCGGCCTGCATGACGAAGAACGGGCCCTTGGTGTTGACCGCCATCACCTCGTCGAAGTCGCTCTCGACGGCGTCGCGGATGTCTCCCATCGGGTTGATCGCCGCGTTGTTGACCACCACGTCCAGACCGCACAGGCACCGGTCGACCTCGCCGAAGAGGTGCTTGAGGTCCTCCAGGCGCCCCTGGTCCGCCCGTACGGCGATCGCCCGCCCGCCGAAGGCCGTCACCTCGGCCACCACCGCCTCGGCCGCCGCCCCGTCGCGGTGGTAGGTGAACAGCACCGCCGCGCCCTCGCGGGCCAGCCGCTGCACGATCGCCCGCCCGATTCCCCGCGATCCGCCGGTCACCAGTGCGTTCTTGTTCTCCAGCGTCCCCATGTCGACTCCTCGCCGTAGGCGGCTCCCCTGATGGGAGCCGGTCACAGCGAAGTCGGAGCGGCGGCGCCGGTCTCGACGTCCGCGCGGGAAAGAATTCCGGCCTGCCCGGCCGTACGGCCCCCAGCGGTGCTGAGGGCCGTCAGAAGCGGGGGATCAGACGCCGAACGCCGCCGCGTAGCGGATGACGCCGTTCGGGACCGGCCGCTCGGGGTCGAGGGCGAGCGCCATCATGTACTTGTCCTCGACCTCGAACGGCGGCCGGATGCCGAAGCCGGAGGCCGGGGTGAAGCCGAACCGCGGGTAGTACTCGGCGTGACCGAGCACGACCACCAGGTTCTCGCCCTGCTCACGGGCCGCGCGCAGAGCGGCGCGGATGGCGGCGGAACCCGCTCCCTGTCGCTGGCGTCCGGGCCGGACGGCGCACGGGCCCAAGGCGACGGCGGGGGAGTCGCCGACGTGGCAGCGGGTGAGCAGCGCGTATCCGGCGAGCTCGCCGCCGGGAGCCTCGGCCAGCCAGGCCAGGCCGGGCAGCCACGCCTGCGGGTCGGCCCGCAGCGCCTCGACGAGGTCGGCCTCGTGCGGGCCGGGGAAGGCCGAGAGGTTGATCTCGCGGACGGCGGCGGCGTCGGCGGCGTTCTCGGGACGGGTGATCCAGGTAGAGGTCATGATCGGGTTCGTCTCCTTGTCCTTCTGCGGATGCGGGACCTGGCCGGTGTTCGTGGCGGACGGAACGGACGGGCGCGGGATGCGGCCGGTCATGACTGCCGGTCCCGGAACCTGTAGGTGGCGCGCAGGTGACCGGTGATGGCCTTCTTGTGGTTGACGCGCTCGTCGCGCAGCCGGGCGTCGGTCCGCGAGGCCGCCCAGGCGTTCTCCCGTTGCAGCTTCCGGTAGCTGCGCAGGCGGCGTCCGGACAGCTCACCCGACTGGATGGCGGCCTGGACCGCGCATCCCGGCTCGGTGTCGTGGGCGCAGTCGGCGAAACGGCAGGACGCGGCGAGCTCTTCGATCTCGGCGAAGACCTGCTCCAGGCCGTCGGCGGCGTCGTGCAGGCTGATCCCGCGCAGGCCGGGCGTGTCGATGAGGACCCCGCCGCCCGGCAGGGGCAGCAGCTCGCGGCGAACGGTGGTGTGGCGGCCCTTGCCGTCCTGCGCCCGCACCGTGCCGGTGGCCAGCAGGTCCGCGCCGAGCAGCGCGTTGCCGAGGCTGGACTTGCCCGCGCCCGAGGGGCCGAGCAGCACGGTGGTGCCGCGCGCCAGCGCGGCCAGCACGTCGATGTCGCGACCGGTGGCGACGCTGGTGACGAGGACGTCCACGCCGGGCGCCAGCGCCTCGACCTCGTCGTGGACGGCTCCGGCGTCGTGGGCCAGGTCCGCCTTGGTCAGGACGATCACCGGCTGCGCCCCGCTCTCCCAGGCCAGGGCGAGCAGCCGTTCCAGCTTGGCCGCGTCCAGGGGCGTGGCCAGGGACAGGGCGATGAGCACCGTGTCGACGTTGGCGGCGAGCACCTGTCCGTGGGAGGACCTGGACGCCGACGAACGCACGATCGCGCTGTGCCGCGGCAGCAGCGCCACCAGCTGCGGCTGGGCGCCTGGGCGCAGCGCGGCCCAGTCGCCGGTGCACGGCGTCAGGAGCGGGTCGGGCGGGTGCGGCGCGGCGAACGTGGCCCGCACCGGGCCCTCGGCGGTGACCGCCGTGCACAGGCCGCGGTCGACCCGGGAGATCCGGGCCGGGACGAGGCCCGCTTCGTAGTGTTCGGTGAAGGTTCGGTCGAGTGTGCTGGTCCACCCGTACCGGGACAGGCCGGATGGATCGGTGTACGTGTGTGACAACGTGAGACCCTTGCGGAGAAGGGGCCCCGACGAGACGTGGACGTCACCCCGCCTGATTCATGGCAGGGAGAGGAAGTGGGTCAGACCGGGGCCCGGGACGTGAGGTCGGTCCGGGCGCTGCACGGGGCAGCGGTCTTCACCGCGGTCATCGAACCTCACCTCCCTTCCACACAGATCCAGTACCGAACGAACGGCAGCTTAGCAGCTGTCCGGACACCGGGGCTCACTCCTCCTGGCGGAAGATGATCGCGGTGCCCGACGCGGCCTCGGCGGGCACGAAGATCTCCTGGCGGCCGGTCACGCGTACGGGCACGTCGTTGTCGCGCAGGTGCTGTCGCGTGGCGGTGATGTCCCGCACCGACACCGTGCAGGCGACGAACGCGGGCAGGGCCGCGGGCTGCTCACCAGGCAGCAGGTCGCCGAGCGCCGAGGCGGTGACGACGGTGACGTCCGCCCGGTCGAAGACGTGCGGCCGACCGTCGCACGCCTGCCCGAAGTAGGTGGCATAACGCCGCATCAGCGCGGGGAGCGCCTCGTCGGCGACGCACAGCACGCATTCGACCAGCCCGGTGGCGCCGTTGGGGTGGACGGTGTGCGGCTGGACGCCGCCCGGTCGGGTCGGCGTGTTCTCGGCGAATCCGATCCTGCCTTCCGGCACGCGCCCGGCTGGCAGGCCGGGGGCGGAGATCTCCAGGTATCGGACCGGTTCCATCGTGGTGCCGGTGCGGGTCTCGACGGGGCGCTGCACGGCGTGCACGCCGGCATGGTCGACGCCGGCCGCGGTCAGTCCCGCGGCGATGACGTCGATGTCCGGTGTGTTGGCGATCATGATGTGCAGGCCCTGGAACCGCTGCAGGAACGACGCGATGTTGGCGGTGGTGGCGCCGACGGCGGCCAGAAGTCCGGGCAGCCTGTCGTCGGGCACCCGCAGCGGGATCGGCCGGGCCTCGCCGGGCAGGTGGCCGGCGTCGTCGATCACGGCCACCAGCTCGATGAAGTTGCGCGGGAACTGCACGTGCGCGTTGGCCACGCCGAACGGCTCGGCGGCTCCTCCGGCGACCCGCGGCAGCATGGGGTAGGTGGGTGCGGCGACGGTGAAGCCGAGTCGGCGGTAGGTGGTCATGGCCTGGGTCATGTCGTGCACGATGTGGCCCACGTGGTGCAGGCCGGTGATGTCGTCGCCCATGGTGAGCCTCCATGCGTGCGGTCCTGGGGGCGTGTTCCCCTGATCGGAGTTTTTGAGAGTACACCATCGTTTGATAGTCATCTCTCATTATTGCTTCGGTAGAGTGTCCCGCATGGGAGAGGGCGGGCTGCGCGAACGCAAGAAGGCCAGGACACGGGAGACGATCCTTCGCGAGGCGTTCAGGCTCTTTCGTGAGCGGGGCTACCACGCCACCACCACCGAAATGATCGCCGAGGCCGCCGAAGTCTCTCCGGCCACCTTCTTCCGCTACTTCCCGACCAAGGAGCATCTGGTCGTCCTCGACCGCTTCCCGCCGCTCACCGAGGCGTTGGCCGCTCAGCCGCCGAGCGCCCCCGTCCCCCTGCTGCGGGGTGCCTTCCGCGCCGCCTTCGCGTCCCTGTCGCCGGAGGAGATCGCCGCCGGGCGCGCCCGGGAGGTGTTCGCGGTCACCGTGCCTGAACTGCTGGCCGCCAACGTGCGCAGGAGTCCCGGCCTGATCGCAGAGGTCCGCCGGCTCGTGGCGGACAAGTCCGGCTGTGCTCCCGACGACCCGCGCGTACGCGACGCGGTCGGCGCGGTCTTCGGGATCGTGGCCATGGTCTGGATGCAGTGGGCGCACGATCCCGGCCTGGACGGCCCGGCTGAGATCGACACAGCGCTGGCGCACCTGGAAGCCGGCCTGAACCGCACCTAGATCGGCTGCCCGCTTCGTGCGGTGGAGCCGGCGCCGGCCCGATCGGCCGACGGGACTACGCGGGGCGCCGGCGCGGCGGCCCGGAGCGCAGCTGGGTGACGATCTCGGCGGCGAGGTGGCGGGCGTTGTGGCCGGCGCCGATGAGGGTGTCGGAGGCGGGGCCGGTCCAGTCGCCGTAGCCGTGCAGGTGCAGGCGGGGCTCGGCCAGGACGCGGGTGCCCGCGGTGGCGATCACGCCGCCGGGGCCGCGCAGCCGCAGCGGGGCCAGGTGGTGGAGAGCGGGACGGAAACCGGTGCCCCACACGATGGCGTCGAAGGCCGCCGCGCTGCCGTCGGACCACGTCACCCCGTCGGGGGTGATCCGGGTGAACATGGGCTCGGCCTTGAGCACACCCCGGTCACGGGCCTCGCGCACGGGCGGGACGGCGATGATGTCGCCCAGGTCGGGGATGTCCCCGGGGTCCCGCCCGGCCAGGACGGCCCGGTAGCGGCGGGCGGTCAGGGCGAACACGGCGCGGCCGTCCAGCTCGTCGGGCATCAGCCGGGGCGGGCGCGACGTCGCCCAGGCGACCTCGGTGACCCGGGACAGGTCGGCGAGGATCTGCGCGGCGGAGTTGCCGCCGCCGACGACCAGCACCTGGCGGCCACGGAAGGGCTCGGGACCGCGGTAGCCGGCGGTGTGCAACTGCTCGCCGCAGAAGTCGCGGATGCCGGGATAGTACGGCACGTACGGCCGCCACCAGGTGCCCGTGGCGCTGACGACGATGCGGGCGTGCCAGAGTCCGGCGGTGCTCTCCACGGCGAGGCGGTCGTCGGCCCGCCGCACCGCTCGCACCGCGGCGGGCCGGACGATCGGCAGCCGGTAACGCCGCTCGTAGTCGGCGAAGTAGGAGACGACGTGGGGGGCGTCCGGGTAGCCGTCGCCAGGGGGAGTCGGCATCATGCGGCCGGGCAGCGAGCTGTGCCGGGCGAGGGTGAACAGGCGCAGCGCCGGCCAGCCGTGCCGCCACGCGCCGCCGGGGGCCTCCTGGGCGTCCAGGATGACGAAGTCGGCGCCGGCCCGGCGCAGGTGGTATCCGACTCCCAGTCCGGCCTGGCCGGCACCGATGACCACGACGTCGGCCAGGTGCGGGATCCCGGTCATACGACACTGTCGGGGGCGGCCATGACACGGCTCCTTAATTCGATATCAGTCGAAATTATAGATCGTCGCAGAAGGTGTGAATCTCGGTCATCGGTGCGGTGACTATCGTTGCGGGAACCGGCACCCTCGCCGTTAGCGTCGGCGCAGCGGTCGGCGGCCTCATCGCCGATCCCTGTCGAACGGAGCATCCGTGATGAACGTCGATGTGATCGTCGTCGGAGCCGGGCCGACCGGGCTCATGCTCGCCGCAGAGCTGGGCCTGGCAGGGGTGGCGGCCGTGGTCGTCGAACGGCTTCCCCGGCGCAGCGGGCAGTCCAAGGCGCTCGGCATCCAGCCCCGCTCCGCGGAGGCGCTGGAGTTGCGCGGTCTCCTCGAACCCCTCATGGACCGGGCGATCCAGCGGGTGCCCGGCGGGCATTTCGCCGGGCTCCGACTGGACTACACCGCCTGGGACACCCGGCATCCGTACTCGATCGGCATCCCCCAAGGGCGCGTCGAGGCGCTGCTGGAGGAGCGGCTCGGCGAGCTGGGCGTCCAGGTCCTGCGCGGGCACGAGGTGACCGCGCTGTCGCAGGACGCCGACGGGGTCGAGGCGACCCTGCTCGGGCCCGCGGGCGGCGGGTCGCGGGTCACCGCGCGTTACCTGGTGGGCTGCGACGGCGGCCGCAGCACCGTCCGCGAGCTGCTGGGCGTCGGCTTTCCCGGCCTGGACGGCAGGCTGCTCTCGGTGGTCGCCGACATCACGATCGCCGACCCGGACGGCGCCGTGCCGGAGACCTGGACGCTGCCCGTCATGACGCCCGACAAGACCGGCAAGGGCTACATCGCGCCCATCGGCGATGGCGTGCACCGGTTCCTGTTCTACGGGGCCGAGCAGCAGGCGCTGTCCCGCGACACCCCGATCACCGAGGAGGAGGTGCAGCGGGCGCTGCGCAACGAGTTCGGGCCGGGGGTCCGGCTGACGGGCGTCCGGTGGGCGTCCCGGTTCACCGACGCCTCGCGGCAGGTCGAACGGTACCGGCACGGCCGGGTCCTGCTCGCCGGGGACGCCGCGCACATCCACTCGCCCATGGGCGGACAGGGACTCAACCTCGGGCTGCAGGACGCGTTCAACCTGGGCTGGAAACTGGCGGCCGAGATCGGCGGATGGGCGCACGAGGGGCTGCTCGACAGCTACCACTCCGAACGGCATCCGGTCGGCGCGCGCGTGCTGGCCAACACCCGGGCGCAGGCGGTGCTGATCGTGCCCGAGGAGGAGAACCTGGCCCTGCGCGACATCGTCGAGCAGCTCGTCCGGGTGCCCGAGGCCAACCGGATCGTCGCCGGCATGATCTCCGGGCTGGACGTCCGCTACGACCTGCCCGGCCGCCGCCATCACCTGCTGGGACGCCGCGTCCCCGACCTCGACCTGGTGACGTCGTCCGGGCCCGACAGGGTGGCGCGGCTGCTGCGCGACGGCCGCGGCCTGCTGCTGACGACCGCCGACGAGGCGGCGTTCGCGCGGGCCGCCGGGCCGTGGTCGGCCAGGATCGGCCGGGTGCACGCGCAGGCGGAGCTCGGGGCGGACGCCGTCCTGGTACGGCCCGACGGCTACGTCTGCTGGGCCGGTTCCGTCACCGACGTCTCCGGCCTCACCGACGCCCTGACACGGTGGGCGGGCGCTCCCGCCGGTGAACGTCCCTGAACGATCACCGGTCGCGCGCGGCCTTGACCGCCACCGGCACGATGGCCAGCGCCAGAACGCCGCCGCCGACGGCGAGGAGCGGGTAACCGGCGACGGCGACGACGAGGCCCGAGGCCATGCCGCCGGCGGCGCCGGCGATCGCGATGGAGACGTCGACCCAGCCCTGCGTCCCGGCCCGGGTGGCCGGCGGGACGGCGTCGGTGATGATCGCGGTGCCGGAGACGAGGCCGAGGTTCCAGCCCAGCCCCAGCAGCGCGAGGGCCACCGCGTACGCGGCGACGGAGTCGTCGGGGGCGACGGCGGCGAGCGTTCCGGCGGCCGGCAGGACCAGCCCGGAGGCGGCGGCGACCCGGAGCGGGCCGTGGCGGTCCACGAGCCGACCGGTCAGCGGCGAGGGCAGGTACATCGCGCCGATGTGGATCGCGATGACCAGGCCGGACGCGGCGGCGCCGGAGCCGCTGTCGTGCATGTGGACCGGCGTCATGGTCATGATCGCGACCATGACGACCTGGCTGAGCACCATGACCAGCGCACCGGCCGGCACGCCGGGGCGGCGCCGCGCGGCGTCCGGACGCGGCCGACCGGCAGCGTCCTCCGGCGCGGCGGTGAGGTCGGCTTCGAGTACGCGGGCCAGCAGGAGCGGGTCGGGACGCAGCCAGACGGCCAGGACCAGGGCGGCCAGCGCGTAGGCGACACCGGCGAGCAGGAACGGCCCGGCCAGGTACGGGATGCCGAGGACGGCCGCGAGGCTGCCGGTGGGCGCGGCGAGGTTGGGCCCTGCCACGCCGCCCAGAGTGGTGGCGACCAGCACGGTGGACACCGCGGCCGCCCGGCGTGCGGGGGCGGCCAGGTCGGCTCCGGCGTAGCGGGCCTGGAGGTTCGTGGCGGTGCCGGCGCCGTACAGGAAGAGGGAGAGGAACAGCAGGCCGGGGTGGCCGGCGACGGCGGCGACGATGACGCCGCCGCTGCCGACGGCGCCGGCGAGATACCCCAGGGCGAGGCCGGGGCGACGGCCGCGGGCCTGGGAGAGGCGCCCGACGGCGACGGCCGCCAGGGCGGAGCCGGCGGTGCCCACGGCGCTGGGCAGCCCGGCCAGGCCGGTGGAGCCGAGCATGTCCTGGGCGAGCAGGGCGCCGACGGTCACGCCGGCCGCCAGCCCGACGCCGCTGAGGACCTGGGCGATGACCAGGACGATCAGGGAGCGGCGCTGCGCCTCGACGCGCGGGACGTCGGCTGCCCGGACGGGCACGTTGGTCGTCACGAGAGAGCTCTTTCGAAGAGGGGTTGCATCGACGGCGTGGCCCAGGCCCGCAGGCGTGGTCAGGCCCGATCGCCCAGGTCCAGGCGGTCGAGCAGGCCGCCGGCGGTGAAGGCGGCCACCAGGTCGTCGCGGCCCTCGGTGAAGTGGGCCCAGCTGTCGTAGTGCACGGGCACCACCCGGCGGGCGCCGAGGATCCCGGCCGCCGCCACGGCCTGCGCGCTGTCGAGCACGATCAGCCGCCCGTCGAACAGGACGGAGAACCGGGGCCCACCGGCGAAGAGCACGGCGGTGTCCACCGGGCCGAACCGGCCGGCGATCTGCCGGACCGCGTCCAGCGAGGCGTTGTCGCCGCTGACGTAGACCGTGGGCAGGCCCTCCCCGGTCAGGACGAACCCGACGACCTGGCCGGTGATCGGTTCGACCTCCTCGCGCGGGCCGGGGCCGTGCACGGCGGGCACGCCGGTGACGGTGATCGTGCCGCCGTCGCGGCGGTCCAGCTCGATCGACTCCCAGTCGGCCAGGCCCCTGGCCGTGCCGCCCAGCCGCTGCCCGCCCCCGGGCGTGGTGAGCGTGAGCGGGACGTCGGCCAGCAGCGCGCGGCCCGCGTGGTCCAGGTTGTCGGGGTGCTCGTCGTGGGAGAGCAGGACCACGTCGATGCGGCCGAGGTCGGCGGGCGTGGCGGACGGGGGAGCCGTCTTGGTCAGCCGGCCGCCCGGCACGTGGTAGTCGCCGGGAGCGTCGAAGGTCGGGTCGGTCAGGAAGCGCAGGCCGCCGTACTCGAACAGGGCGGTGGGACCGCCCAGGACGCGGACGGGGATCTGCTCGATGGGCGCGCCAAAGTTGGCCATGCGAATTCCTCACGGATGGGAAGCGGTTTATCCGTGATGACGGTAACGGTGTCTCACGGACGAGCGCAAGCCGTACCATGAGACACATGAGCGAGACGCCGACCGCCGAGTCCGTGCTGCCGCCCGCGCCGGGGGCGGAGGACCACCTCGCCCTCGACTTCGTCAACAGTGCCATCGCGCTGCCCGGAGGGCAGTTCGTCGACCTGCTCGGCACCCCGGCGGCGACGAATCTCTGGCTCGCCGAGCGCGGCCTCGCGCCGGCCGACGCCGGGGTGCAGGAGATGTGCGCGACGCAGCTGCGCTCGCTGCGCGAGCACGTCAGGGCGTTGTTCAGCGCGCGGGTCGCGGGGCTGCCCGTCCTGCCCGCGGCCCTGTCCGCCGTCAACGACGCGCTGAGCAAGGCCCCCACCGCCGCCCTGCTGTACTGGGACGAGAAGAACGGCCCCTACCGCGTGACGCCGTGCCCCACCAACGAGATCCTCGACCGCGCCCTCGCGACGCTGGCCGCCGACACGGCCGACCTGCTCACCGGCCCCGACGCCGAACGCCTCACCAGCTGCGGATCTCCGCCCTGCAACCGCTACCTGCTGCGGCACGGCCGCCGCCACTGGTGCTCCACGCGGTGCGGCGACCGCGCCCGCGCCGCCCGCGCCTACGCCCGGCGCACCCAGCCCACTCCTGGCTGACGGCCCGCGCCGGTGTGGCGCACGTCACACGTTCGGCTGTCACAGGACGCGGGTCTCCGGCATCTCTTGGTCGAACCACTGAGAAGCAAGGAGCACATCATGGAAACCCGCCTCAACCTCTTCGGCAGCCCGGTCGTCGCCAAGGCCCTGGGACACTACGGCGCAGTGGCCCCGGTGCTCATCCAGGAGTCGGCGCTGCCGGCCACGACCCAGAACCTGGTGATGCTGCGCGCCAGCCAGATCAACGGCGACGGCTACGCCACCGACGTCCACGGCACGAACGCCGCGCACGCCGGTGAGACCCTCACGCGCCTGAACCTGGTGGCCACGTGGCGCGGGTCGACGGTGTTCACCGACGCCGAGCGGGCCGCCCTGGAGCTGACCGAGCAGGGCACCCGCATCGCCGACGGCGCCGGCGGCGTCACCGACGAGGCCTGGGCGAACGCCGCCGAGCACTACGACGACGACCAGCTCGCCGCGCTGGTGGCGTTCATCGCGCTCATCAACGCCACCAACCGCTTCGCCGTCATCAACCGGCAGCGCGGCGGCGCCTACCGGCCCGCCGCCCGCTGAACGACCCCGGCGACGTCCCCGCGCCCGCTACCGCCGGCCGGGGGCGTCGTCGGCGGTCTGGGTGCGGTCGATGATGTCCAGGACGGCGTTCCTCGTCTCGCGGAAGGCGGCGGCGGTGTCGGCGGCGGCCGCGGTGACGGCCTGGCCGGCGGGAACGATCACCGGTTCGAGCAGCAGGGCCACGGCGTCGGCGAGGACGTCCGCGGGGTCGCCGGCGCTGGGCGGCGCGGAGTCCGGGACGGACATGGCGGTGCCGAAGCCGGTGAGCAGGGCGTGCATGGCGTACGACTGGTCGGCCAGCGGGCGGTCCTGGCGGAGCAGACCGTGCCGGCGCAGGACCGGCATGACCGCCTGGCACATCGCGCTGGGCCGGGTGCGGTCGAACAGGTCGCGGTCGCCCGTCTGCTCGGTGAGCAGCCGCACCAGGTCGGCGTCCTTGGTGGCGAGGCGGCGGGCCAGCGGGGAGCTCAGCGCGGTGCGGATCAGCAGCGGAGCCAGGTGGCGCGGCAGCACGGCGGCGGGGTCGGCGGTGATGCGGGCGATGACCGCCTCCAGGAAGGCCAGCAGCTCCCGGGCGAACAGGCCGAGGACGAGGTCCTCCTTGGTGGGCCAGTACAGGTAGACGGTGCCCTTGCCGACCCCGGCCGCCGCGGCGATCTCGCTGACGGTGACCTTCCGCACGCCGTGGTCGGCCACCAGCTCGCGCGCGCTGTCCAGAATGCGGGCGGCCTTGTGCGAGTGGTGTTCGATCAGGCGGCTCACTGCGCTGTCCTCCGGGTCGTGGGGCATGATGTTCGGTTGTGCGTCAGAGGGCGGCGACGTCGAGGTTCTTGGCCCGCATGTCCTTGTTGTTGAGCATTCTCCTGCCCATGGCCCTGCCGACGCCCGGCATCCGCATCAGGCGCATCATCCCAGCTCTCAGCAACTGCTCCTTACGGTCGTGCGGGGTGAAGATGCGCCGTCCGGGCAGCGCGCTCTCCTGCTGCAGGTGGACGAACGGCCGCATCCGCGCCTCCCAGGCCCGCAACGCACCGGGCAGGTCGCCGGGGTGGCGTTGCAGCATGGTGCCCAGCAGCTCGCCGCCCGCCAGGCCGCTGGAGGCGCCCATGCCCGCGTACAGGGTGACGCACCAGGCGGCGTCGCCGACCAGGACGACCCGGCCGCGGCGCCAGCGCGGCATCCTGACCTGCTGCACCGAGTCGAACAGCGCGTCAGGGGCCTGCTCGTAGCGGGTCAGCAGCCCCTCCAGCAGGGGGCCGGCAGGCTCGGGGCCGAAGGCGGCGCGGATGGAGGCGACCGGCGGGCGGCGGAACTCGGCGTCGGCGTCGGCGGTGCGGTAGGAGAACAGCACGCTCGGGGCGTGGTCGGCGAACGGGAAGGCCCACACCGAGCGGCCCGGCTCGGCCAGGACCAGCCCCTCGTGCAGGCCGAAGCCGTCGACCGGGCCGTCCAGCACGGTGGCGCCGACCATGTAGCCCATCGGGTGCAGGTACTCCTCGTCGGGGCCGAAGACGAGCCGGCGCACCGTCGAGCGCAGGCCGTCCGTGCCGATCACCAGGTCGAAGCGCTCGGTCACGGTGGCGCCGGACGCGGTGTCGTGCAGCGTCACCTCCGCCGCCGCGTCGTCCTGGGTGATGCGGGCGGGGACGGTGGAGTAGCGGATCTCCACGTCGTCCGGCAGCGCCGCGAACAGGCCGCGCTCCACGTCGCCGCGCAGCAGCGGCCGGGGCCCGCCGGGGAGGAGGGACGGGTTCATCCCGGGACGCCGGCGCCCCGCCCGGTCCACCTCGTAGCTGGTGACATGGGGGCCGCTGCGGTCGCCGATGGCCTCCAGCACGCCCAACCGCCCGGCCGAGGCGACGCCGGCGCCGAACAGCATGATGAAGTAACCGCCGGAGCGGCGGGCAGGCGCCCGTTCCACCACCACCGGCTCCCAGCCGATCTGGCGCAGCCGCAACGCGGTGGCGATGCCGGCGATCCCCAGCCCGACCACCAGCGCCCGGCCGGTCGTCCTGCCCGCATGCGTCATGGCGCACTCCTTTCATGAGCTTCCCTGAGCATGCTAGCGAACGAACTGACCAAAATGGTTCTGTTGGTCAGTTCGCACGAGCGGGCCCGGGAGGAGTGCGTGGCGGGCGCGTCAGGCGACCGCGGTACCCTCCAGCTCGACCATCAAGGTGGGGATCGCCAGCCTCGTCACGCCGAGCATCGTGGTGGCCGGCGCCGCCCCGGCGGCCCCCAGCCTCGCCGCCAGCACGCCGTAGTGCTGGAAGAGCAGATCCACGTCCGTGGTGTAGACGTTGAGCCGGACGAGGTCCGTCAACGACATGCCGGCCTTCCCCAGGACGGCCTCCAGGTTGTCGAGGCTCAACGCCAGCTGCGCCGCCAGGTCGCCGTCATGCCGGGGCGTGCCGTCGTCGCCCATCGCGGTCTGCCCGGAGCAGTACAGGGTGCGGGTCTGCCCGGAGACCAGCTCGCCCTGGTTGAACCCCATCTCGACCGACCAGGTGACCGGGTTGATCGCCGTTCGTTCCAGTGTCATGTCAGCTCCGTTCGATGTCACGTTCTTCGACGTCATGGTGATCAGCCTCCCAACGAATCACGACATCCTGTGTCGTGTATCTCGATAGGGTTTTCGCATGCGTGCCGACCGGCTGGTCTCCCTGGTGCTGCTGCTGCGGCAGCACGGACGGCTGTCGGCGGCCACCCTCGCCCGCGAGCTGGAGGTGTCCACCCGCACGGTGCTGCGCGACATCGAGGCGCTGTCCGCGGCGGGCGTCCCGGTCTATGCCGAGCGCGGCCGGCACGGCGGTTTCGCGTTGCTGCCCGGCTTCCGGACCGAGCTCACCGGCCTCAACCCCGACGAGGCGCTCGCCCTGCTGGTCGCCGGGTCGCGGCGCGGCGCGCAGGCGTTCGGCCTCGGCTCGGCGCTCGCCTCGGCGATGCTCAAGGTGGTCGACGCGCTCCCCGACAGCTACCGGGACACCGCGGCCGGCGCGGCCGAGCGGCTGCTCATCGACCCGGAGACCGACCTGCTGTCCCGCCGGCTGGCCGCCGAGGAGGTGCCCGACGCCGTGGCGGCCGAGGTCCTGCGCGCGGTCTTCGCCGGACGCAAGCTGGAGATCCACTACGCGCCCTTCGGCGGGGCGCCCGAGTGGCGGACGGTCGACCCGATCGGCCTGGTCACCATCCGCGACCGGGGCTACCTGCTGGCCACGAGGTCCGGGGCCGACCGCACCTACCGGCTGTCGCGCGTCCAGGCCGCCAGGGCGCTTCCCGAACCCGCGCAGCGGCCCGACCGGGTCGACCTGGACCGGGCCTGGCAGGAGCGCAGCACCCGGTTCCGTACCGGCGGCGACCAGGTCACCGTGCTGGTGCGGATGGCCCCGAGGCGGCGGGAGGAACTGCTGGGCACCGCGCTGGCCGTCCTCGCCGAAGAGGCCGACGCCGACGGCCTGCTGCGGCTGGAGGTGACGTTCCAGGACGACAGGCACGCCGTCTGGGCGTTGTGGCAGCTCGGCACGGACGCCGAGGCCCTGTCCCCGCAGTGGTTGCGCGACTCCCTGCACACCCGCGCGACCGCGCTCGCCACCCGCTACCGGGCGCCGTCCTGAGAACCGGCCGCCTGCCGCGCGGAGCCTGCCTGAAAACCTGTTGGCGGGCCGCGGGTGCCGCTGTTAGTTTGCCGGTGGCCGTGCGAGAGATCGAGGAGGTGGTACCCGTGGACACAGCAACGACATGGGTGCTCCCCTCAGGGGTCACGGTCGGCGACTGAGGCAGGTGTCGCCGGGAGCGCCGCGCCAGCAGGCACTCCCGAAAGGCAACAACCATGCATTCTCCCCAGCCCACCGCAGCGCCCCTCGACCACGACGTGGTCATCGCCGGGTGCGGGCCGACCGGCGCGATGCTCGCCGCCGAACTGCGGCTGCACGACGTACGGGTCCTCGTCCTGGAGAAGGAGACCGAGCCCAAGTCGTTCGTCCGCATCGTCGGTCTGCACGTTCGCAGCCTCGAACTGATGGCGATGCGCGGCCTGCTGGAGCGCGTGCTCCAGCACGGACGACAGCGTCCGGCCGCCGGGTTCTTCGCCGCCATCGACAAGCCCGCGCCCAAGGGCCTGGATTCCGCGCACGCCTACATGGTGGGCATCCCGCAGCCGGTCATCGAGCGGCTGCTCGAAGAGCACGCGCTCGACCTGGGCGCGCACGTCCGGCGCGGTCACGAGGTGACCGGTCTCGACCAGGACGACGAGGGCGTGACCGTCGAACTGGCCGACGGGGAACGGGTGCGCGCCCGCTACCTCGTCGGCTGCGACGGCGGGCGCAGCACGGTGCGCAAACTGCTCGGCGTCGGCTTCCCGGGCGAACCCTCGCGGAACGGGACGCTGATGGGCGAGATGGAGGCGGGCGTATCGCAGGAGGAGATCGCCGCCACGGTGGCCGCCACGGTGGCCGGGATGCGCGAGAAGCCCCAGCCGTTCTGGCTCCGGCCCTTCGGCCGGGGGATCTACGGCGTCGTCGTGCCCGCGGCCGAGGCCGGCGACCGTGCGGAACCGCCCACCCTCGACGACTTCAGGCGACAGCTGCGCGCCGTCGCCGGAACCGACTTCGGCGTGCACTCCCCGCGCTGGTTGTCCCGCTTCGGGGACGCCACCCGCCTGGCCGAGCGGTACCGGGTCGGGCGGGTGCTGCTGGCCGGCGACGCGGCGCACATCCACCCGCCCATCGGCGGACAGGGCCTGAACCTGGGCGTTCAGGACGCCGTCAACCTCGGCTGGAAGCTGGCCGCGCGGATCCGCGGCTGGGCGCCGGACCCGCTGCTGGACACCTACCAGGCCGAACGCCGGCCGGTCGCGGCGGACGTGCTGGACAACACCCGCGCCCAGACGGAGCTGCTGTCCGCCGAACCGGGCCCCCGGGCCGTGCGCAGGCTGCTCGCCGAGCTGATGGACTTCGACGAGGTGAACCGCCACCTGATCGAGAAGATCACCGCGATCGGCGTCCGCTACGACTTCGGCGAGGGCCCCGACCTGGTCGGCCGCCGCCTGCGCGACATCGACGTGAAACAGGGTCGCCTCTACGACCTGCTGCGCCGCGGCCGCGGGCTGCTGCTGGACCGCACCGAACGCCTGACCCCCGGCGGCTGGTCGGACCGGGTCGACCACCTCGCGGATCCCACCGCGGCCCTCGACGTCCCGTGCGTCCTGCTGCGTCCGGACGGCCACGTCGCCTGGATCGGCGACGACCAGCGTGACCTGGACGGCCACCTGTCCCGCTGGTTCGGCAGCCCCGCCTGACCGGGGTCAGGTGACGCGGGAGGCCGCCCGGCGGTTCGGCCCGGTCAGCGGGCAACGGCTGCCTCCCGCGTGCCGAGGACGGCGGGCCTGATCGTGTGCGCGCACCACTGAGCGAACCCCGGTGGCCGTCAGGGGTAGGTCACCGGTGGCCGAGAAAATAGTCGCCGGCGGATGTCGAGAACCCTCAGGCGGCTCCGTCCCAGGGGCGGAACACGAAGACGACCCCGAAGGGACGACCATGCGGACGAACGAGATCACCGAGATCCTGAACCGGCCGATCAGCCAGGAGCTGCTGGCCCGCGACCTGACCCGGCTGGCGTACGTGGCCAAGGACGGCACGCCGCGCAACATCCCGATCTCGTTCACCTGGAACGGTTCCGAGATCGTCATGTGCACCACGAAGAACGCCCCCAAGCTGGCGTCCCTTCGCGCGAACCCCATGGTCGCCCTGACGATCGACACCGAGGTGCACCCGCCCAAGATCCTGCTGATCCGCGGCCGCGCAGAACTGGACGTCGTGGACGGCATCCCGGAGGAGTTCCTCCAGATGAACGGCTCGTACGAGATGACGGCCGAGCAGCGGGTCGAGTGGGAGGCCGAGGTCCGCTCGCTCTACGACGGCATGGTCCGGATCATCGTCACCCCGACGTGGGTGAAGCTGATCGACTTCGAGACGACGCTGCCGAGCGCGGTCGAGGAGCTGATCAGGCAGCGGGCCGAGCGGGAGAGCGCCGCGGCCCGGTAGAAGGTCCCGCACGAACCGGCGGCCCGGGCGCTTTGGCCCCGGGCACAAGGTCTCAGACGCTATTCGTCGTCCACGATGAAGAGGACGGCGGCAGCCTGGCCTAGCGTTCGGTCATGCGCCGCCTCTCCCTCGACGACCTGTACGGCCTGGCCGTACCCGGTGATCCACAGCTGCGTCCGGACGGCTCCGCCGTCGCCTACACCCTGACGACCGCGGACCGCGAGTCCGACGCCAACGTGACCGAGATCTGGCTGGCCACCCCGGGCGCCGCCCCGCGCAGGCTGGCGACCGGCGCGGCCCCCCGCTGGTCGACCGACGGCCGCACTCTCGCCTTCCTGCGCCCGGCCGGCGGGCCGCCGCAGATCCATCTGCTGCCCATGGACGGCGGCGAGCCGCGCGTCCTCACCTCGGCGCCGCTGGGCGCCGGCGTGCCCGTCTGGTCGCCCGACGGCACCCGCATCGCCTACGCCGGGCCGTCCGGCGAGGTGGACCCGAACGCGCCGATCGTCATCGACACGCTGGAGTACAAGGCCGACGGCGCCGGGCTGCTGTGCGGCCTGACCACGCACCTGTTCGTCGTCGACGTCGAGGACGGCGCCACGGCCCAGGTGACCTCGGGCGACTTCCACGCCGGCGCGCCCGCCTGGGCCCCGGACGGCGACCTGCTGGCCTTCACCGCCGGCCTGGACCCCGACCGCGACCTGGACATCTGCGGCGGCCTCTACCTGGTCGAGCCCAAGCAGGACGGCGCGCTCGAACGCGCGGGCGGCGACGGCGTGATCTGCGCCGGCGTCTGGTGGCTGGGCGGCCGCTGGATCGTGGCCGGTTACCGCGGAGTGCCCGAGGGCCACACCCGCCTGTTCGCGCTGGAAGGGGATGACTTCGCCGAGATCGAGATCGGCCTCGACCGCAACGTGATGATCGGCGCGCCCGGCTACCCGGGGGCGACGCCCACGATGAACGGCGACGACCTGCTGTTCTGCGTCCGCGACCGCGGATTCACCCACCTGTACCGGTTGACGCCCGGCGGCGTCGCCGAGCGCATCGTGGACGAAGACCGGAACGTGGCCGGCGTCAGCGTCGCCGCCGGACGGGTGGCCTACGTCGCCGCCACGCCGCGCAGCTCCGGTGACGTCTACCTCGACGGCGAGGCCCTCACCGACCACGCCCCCGAGGGCGTCGAGCTGTTCCAGGCGCGCAGCCGCACCTTCACCGCCCCGGACGGCACGCCGGTCGAGGCGTTCGTGCTGCGCGACGAGACGCTGACCGAGCCGGGCCCGCTGCTGCTGGACATCCACGGCGGCCCGCACAACGCCTGGGCGCCCGTCTTCGACGGCGTGCACCTCTACCACCAGGCGCTCGCCGCCCAGGGCTGGACCGTGCTGCTGGTGAACCCACGGGCCAGCGACGGGTACGGCGAGGCGTTCTACAACGCCGGGCTCGGCGCCTGGGGCATCTCGGACGAGGACGACTTCCTCACCCCGCTCGACGTCCTGGTCGAGGAGGGCGTCGCCGACCCCGCCCGGCTGGCGGTCACCGGCTACAGCTACGGCGGCTACATGACCTGCTGGCTCACCGGCAGGACCGGGCGCTTCGCCGCCGCCGTGCCCGGCGGGGTCGTGGTCGACCTGCGCAGCATGGCCGGCACCGCCGACCTCGGCTATTTCCTGGCCAAGCACGAGGTCAGGGACGAGTTCGTCGAGCAGTCGCCGATCACCTACGCCGGCGACGTCGTCACCCCGACGCTGATCCTGCACGGCGGGTCGGACGACCGCTGCCCGATCGGCCAGGCCGAGCAGTGGTTCGAGGCGCTGCGCGAGCGCCGGGTGCCGGTCCGCCTGGTCCGGTATCCCGGTGGTTCACACCTGTTCATCCTCAACGGACGGCCTTCACACCGCTTCGACTACAACGAAAGGATCCTCGCGTGGCTGGATCAATGGGTCAGCGTCTCGCCGAACTGATCGAGAAGTACGAGGTCCCGGGCGCGGCGCTCGCCTACCTGCACAACGGGGAGCTGCACGAGTTCGCCGCGGGCGTGCTCAACGTCGACACCGGCGTGGAGGCGACCCCCGACTCCCTGTTCCAGATCGGCTCGGTCTCCAAGGTCTGGACGGCGACCCTGCTCATGCAGCAGGTCGAGCGCGGCCGGCTGACCCTGGACACCCCGGTCGCCGAGCTGCTGCCCGGCTTCCGGGTCGCCGACGCCGAGGTGACCAAGACCGTCACGGTCCGGCACCTGCTGTCGCACACCAGCGGCATCGACGGCGACCTGTTCCTCGACACCGGCCGCGGTGACGACTGCATCGAGAAGTACGTCGAGGCCTGCGCCGACCTGGCGCAGAACCACCCGCTCGGCGCCACCCAGTCCTACTGCAACTCCGGCTTCGTCATCGCCGGGCGCATCCTGGAGGTGCTGGAGGGCAAGACCTGGGACGAGGTGCTGCGCGAGAACATCTGCGAGCCGCTCGGCCTGACCCACACCTGGACGCTGCCGGAGGACGTGCTGCGCTTCCGTGCCGCGCACGGCCACGTCGAGGACGGCAAGGCGGCCCCGGTGTGGGGCCTCATGCGCTCGTGCGGCCCGGCCGGCCTCATCTGCGCCCGTCCGCGTGACGTGGTCGCCTTCGGCCGCGCCCACCTGGAGGGCGGCCTGCTGGACGACCCGCGGGCGATGTGGGAGCCGCAGGTCGACATCCCCAACCCGCACACCCTGGGCAGGCAGTGGGGCATCGGCTGGATCCTCGACGAGTGGTCCGGCCACCGCGTCATCTCGCACGGCGGCAACACCATCGGCCAGCACGCCATGCTCTGGGTCGTGCCCGACACCGGCACCGTCGTGTGCGTGACCACCAACGGCGGCCACAGCGGCGCCCTCACCCACGCCGTGGCCACCGAGCTGTTCGCCGAGCTCGACGGCCTGGCCGTGCCGCCGGTGCTCGGCCCGCCGGAGACCCCCGTGCAGGTGGACGTCGAGCGGTACGCCGGCGTCTACGAGCGGGTCGGCGCGCGCATGACCGCCAGCGTGCACGACGGCGCGCTCAGGTTGCGCGTCGAGTCGACGGGCGCGCTCGCCGCCCTGCAGGAGCCGTTCGACCTCGACCTCGTCGCCGTCGACGACGTCACCTTCGTCGGCCGCCGCGAGGGCGACCCCGACTGGGTCTCGGGCGTGTTCTACCAGCTCGACGACGGCTCGCCCTACTTCCACCTCGGCGTCCGCGCCACCCCCAAGATCGCCTGAGGAGACCGCATGGACCTGCAGAAACGCCTCGACGAAGCGGCCGCGGCGCACGACGTGCCGGGCGCGGCCATCGCCGTGTGGACCGGCGGCCAGTTGCATGAGGCGGCCACCGGCGTGGTCAACCGCAACACCGGCGTCGAGACCACCACCGACAGCGTCTTCCAGGTCGGCTCGACCACCAAGGTGTGGACGGCCGCCCTGATCATGCAGCTCGCCGAGGAGGGCCTGCTCGACCTGGACGAGGAGGTCGGGCACTACCTGCCCGAGTTCGCCCTGTCCTACGACGCCGTCATCACCGTCAGGCAGCTCCTGACGCACACCGGCGGCTTCGACGGCGACCTGTTCGAGGACACCGGGCGCGGCGACGACAGCCTTGAGAAGTTCGTGGCCTACCTGCACGGCGCGGGCAAGGTGCACGAGCCGGGCGAGCTGTTCTCGTACTGCAACGCCGGCTACTGCGTGCTCGGCGCCATCGTGGCCAGGCTGCGCGGCACGACCTGGGAGCAGGCCATGCGGGAGCACCTGCTGAAGCCGCTCGGCGCCACCCACGCGGCGCTGCTGGCCGAGGAGGCCGTGCTGTTCCGCGCGGCGGCCGGGCACATCGGGCCGGGCAACGACGTCTACGCCCAGTGGCAGATGCCCCGCTCCAACGCGCCCGCCGGGGCCACCATGTGCCTGGCCCCGCGCGAGCTGGTGCGCTTCGGCCGCATGTTCGCCGCGGACGGCCTGGCCGAGGACGGCACCAGGGTGCTGTCGGCGGAGAGCGTCGCCGCGATGCGCACCCCGCAGGTCGCGGTGCCGGGCGTGCCCGGCCTGATGGCTGCCAACTGGGGGCTCGGCTTCGAGCTGTTCACCTGGGGCACCTACGGCCACGACGGCGGGACCCCGGGCCAGAGCACGTTCTGGCGGGTGGCCGACGACGGCTCGTACGCGATCGCGATGAGCATCAACGGCGGCAACTTCATCGGCGTCATGAACGACCTGCTGCTGCCGCTGCTCAGGGAGGGCGGGCTGGCGGCCCCCGACCTGCCCGCCCCGCCGGAGCAGCCGCGCGCCGTGGACCCCGCGCCGTACGTCGGCCGGTACGAGGGGCCGCAGCTGGCCTACGAGGTCTCGCCGGCGGACGACGGCGTCGAGGTCACCCTGATCCCCGGCGCTCTCATGGCCAGCATGGGCCAGCAGGCCACCACCGCCAGGTACGTCCACCTCGCCGAGGACACCTTCATCGCCGAGCAGCCCGAGGAGGGCAGGCACGACACCGTCACGTTCGTCCTGCGGGACGGTGTCGCCACGCACCTGCACAACGGCCGGGCGGTCCGGCGTGTTTGAGCGGGACGCGCGGCAGGTCTTCGCGGCGGCGGGCGTGCGCGGCTTCGTGCACGCCCGCGACGTGGACGGCGGGGCCGAGATCGGCCTCGACCCGGACGCCCCGGTGGTCCTGGCCTCGGTGTTCAAGCTGCCGATCCTGCTGGAGTACGCCAGGCAGGCCGCGGCGGGCGAGGTGGACCGCACCGAACGGCTCACCGTCACCGCGGCGGACAAGGACGGCGGCATCGGCACCTCGGGCTGCGCCGACGACGTGTCGCTGACGCTGCGCGACCTGGCCCACTTCATGATGTCGATGAGCGACAACGCGGCCACCGACGTGCTGCTGCGCCGGGTGGGCCTCGACCGCGTCAACGCCACGCTGGAGGGCCTCGGGCTCAGGCGCACCCGTCTGATCGGCGGCTGCGCGACGCTGTTCGAGTCCGTGGTGGAGGAGCTGGGCACCATCGACGTGGCCGGCATCCCCGAGGAGCGCATCAGGGCGCTGGCCGTGCGCGATCCGGAACGGACCACCGCGGGCACGCCCCGCGAGATCACCACCCTGCTCGGTTCCGTCTGGCGCGACGAGGCGGGCACCGCCGAGGCGTGCGCGGAGGTGCGCGACATCATGAGCAGGCAGATCTGGCCGCACCGCCTCTCCTCGGGCTTCCCGGACGAGGTGCGGGTGTCGGCCAAGACCGGCACTCTGTGGGGCGTGCGCAACGAGGCGGGCGTCGTGGAGTACCCCGACGGCGGCCGGTACGCCGTCGCGGTGTTCCTGCACGGCGACAACCTGGCCTTCCGCATCCCGGCCGCGGACGCCGCCATCGGCCAGGCCGCCCGTCTCGCCGTCGAGCACCTGCGCGGCTGATGACGGTCTACGTCGACTATCGTGAGCGGATGAACAGCCGTCCGCGTGCCAGCCTTGAGCGGATCCTGTTCGATCTCGGCAGCACGGTCCTCGACGTGGCCGCCTCGCCCGGTGACCTCGACACCGAGGTCACCGGGGTGCACATCTACGACCCGCTCGACGAGCTGTACGTGCCGCCGGGCGGGCTGCTGCTGGCCGTCGGCGTGCAGGGCGCCACCGCCATCTGCGGCCTGCTCGACGCCGCCCGCGAGGCCAGCGGCATCGTCGTCAAGCTGCCGGTCGACGTCGACGAGCAGGTGCGCAGCAAGGTCCTGGAGACCGGCGTCGCCGTGCTCGGGCTGACCAGGGCCGCGTCCTGGTCGCAGGTCGCCGCGCTGCTGCGCTCGCTGCTGGCCGAGGGCGACCTGGCCATGCCGGAGAAGGGGCCGCAGGGCGATCTGTTCGCGCTGGCCAACGCCGTCTGCGCGTTGCTCGACGCGCCCGTCACCATCGAGGACCGGTCGACCCGCGTCCTGGCCTTCTCCGGCAGGCAGGACGAAGCCGACCCCGGCCGGGTCGAGACCGTGCTCGGCCGTCAGGTGCCCGAGCGTTTCCAGCGCATGCTCGACGAGCGCGGCTTCTTCAAGAAGCTCTACCAGAGCCGCGACCCGATCTACATCGAGCTCGACGGCGACAGCATCAACCGGGCGGCCGTGGCCGTCCGGATCGGCGACGAGATCCTCGGCTCCATCTGGGTCGCCGTGCGCGAGCCGCTCACCCCGCAGCGCGAACGCGCCCTGGCCGACGCGGCCAAGATCGTCGCGCTGCAGCTGCTGCGCGAGCGCGCCGGCGCCGACACCCAGCGGCGGCTGCGCGCCGACCTGCTGTCCACGGTCCTGGCCGGCGGTTCCGACGCGGCCGACGCCGCGGGCCGGCTCGGCATCGCCACCGAGCGCCTGTGCGTGCTCGCCGCCCAGCTCGCCGACGGCGACGCGGCCGACCCGGCGCGCGGCGAGAGCGACCGGCAACGTTTCTGCGACGCCCTGGCGCTGCACGTCGGCGCCATCCATCCCAAGGCGGCCGCCGCGATGATCGGCTCGGTCGCCTACGCCGTCCTGCCGCTGAGCTCGGGCGGCGACGAGGAGACACGGGCCGTGCGCGTCGCCGAGTCCTTCCTGGCCAGGGTCGGGCCGCGGCACGCGGCCAACATCGGGGTCGGCCGGCTGGCCGCCAACCTCTCCCAGGTCGCGCGGGCCCGCGCCGACGCCGACCGGGCGCTGCGCGTGCTGCGCGCCCGCGGCCTGGCCGGCCAGGTCGCCGGTTACACGGCCGTGCACTTCGAGTCGCTGCTGCTCCAGGTCTCCGACGTGGTCGCCGCCGAGGAGCAGGTGCCCACCGGCCCGTACGAGCGGCTGCTGGCGCACGACGCCGAGCACGGCAGCGAGCTGGTGGCCACCCTGCGGGCGTATCTCGACGCGTTCGGCGACGTCAACGCCGCCTGCGCGCAGGTCCACGTGCACGCCAACACCTTCCGCTACCGGCTCAAACGGCTCACCGAGATCAGCGGGCTCGACCTGTCCGACCCCGACGCGCGACTCACCGTGATGCTGCAGATGCGGATCTTCGGACGCTAGCACGAGGTCGTCCGCGCTTTTTGTGAAGGGCGACGAAGAAGGTCGGGCCGCGAGGGACGAAGGTGGGTCACCACCCCACGCTCTCCTGGAGTCGCCATGAAGAAGACAGCGGTGCTCACCGCGTTGGCCCTGCTAGCGGCCGCGTGCGGCAGCGGCGGAGGTACGGCGGGCAGTACGGGCAAGCCTGTCACGGGCGGCACGTTCACCGCCGCCATCAGCGCGGACCCCGGGGTGCTCGACCCCGCCACGGGCGTGCTCTCGGTCACCAACGAGGTCCTGTCGGTGGCCTACGACACCCTGGTGTCCGTCTCGGCGGACGGCAAGACCGTGCCCGCCCTGGCCGAGAAGTGGGACGTCAAGCCCGACAGGGTGACCTTCACCCTGCGCAAGAACGTCACCTGCTCCGACGGCTCCAAGCTCACCCCGGCCGACGTCGCCGAGAACATCAACCACATCGCCGACCCCGCCGTCAAGTCGCCCATCTACGGGGTGCTCGTACCGGCCGGCATGAAGGCCGAGGCCGACGAGTCCGCCGGCACCGTGACGCTGTCGACGCCCGAGCCGTTCAGCTTCATCCTGGAGAGCTCACGGCTGCTGTTCATCGTCTGCGGCAAGGCCGTCAAGGACCGTTCGCTCATCGCGCGGGCCACCTCCGGGACCGGCCCGTACCAGCTCACCGAGGCCGTCCCCGGCGACCACTACACCTTCAAGGTGCGCCGGGAGTACGCCTGGGGCCCCGAGGGCGGCACCGCCAAGGACCTCCCCGAGACGCTCGTGCTCAAGGTGGTGCCGAACGAGCAGACCGCGGCCAACCTGCTCCTCGCCGGCTCGCTCAACTCGGCCACCTTCTTCGGCCCCGACCGGACCCGCCTGGAGGCCAACCCCGCGCTCGGCAAGATGATCGAGCCGCAGGGCAACGGCCAGTTCTTCTACCACCAGGGCGAGGACAGGCCCGGCCACGATCCCGCCGTGCGCAAGGCGCTGACCCAGGCGCTCGACATGAAGGAGCTGGGCGGCATCGCCACGGGCGGCACCGGCAAGCCGGCCACCGCACTCGTGCCGCCGCCCCGCCCGTGCCAGGGCGACACCGTCACCGGCCACGTCCCGGCCTTCGACACGGCGGCCGCCACCGCGGCGCTGGACGCGGCCGGCTGGAAGACCGGGGCCGACGGCGTCAGGGAGAAGGACGGCAAGAAGCTCTCCCTGCGCCTGTTGTACGCCACCACCAAGGGCCCCAGCATCGTGGCCGCCGCCGAGTACATGGCGGCGGTGTGGAAGAAGATCGGGGTGGACGTGAAGCTCAACGGCGTCATCGACACCAAGCTGTCGGAGTCGCTCAACGCCACCCAGGACTGGGACGTCGTCTGGCTGCCCATCGGCGTCACGCTGCCCTCGCAGCTGGTCGGCTTCCTGTCCGGCCCCGCCGCCCCGAAGGGCGCCAACTTCGCCCACCTGAAGAACGCCGAGTACGAGCGGCTGGTCGCCGAGGCCGCCAAGCTGACCGGCCCCGAGGGCTGCGCCAAGTGGCTGGCGTCGGAGTCGGCCCTGTTCGACAACGCCGACCTGGTGCCCGTGGTCGAGATGAACACGCTGACCGCCACCAAGGGCGCCACCTTCCGGACGATGGCCGGCCTGTACCTGCCCTCGACGATCCGCCTCACCCAGGGAGGCTGAGTGACCGTTCGGCGCCTCGTGCGCTTCGTCGTGTCGCTGGCGGTGCTGCTCGTGGCGTCGTTCGCGATGATCCACCTCATCCCCGGCGACCCGGTGCGGGCCTCGCTCGGCCCGGCCGCGCCGGTCGAGCTGGTCAGGGCCCGCGAGCAGCTGCTCGGGCTGGACAAGTCGCTGCCCGAGCAGTTCGCCGCCTACGTCGGGCACATCCTCACCGGCGACTTCGGCACCTCGTTCCTGACGGGCGAACCGGTCGGCCAGGTCATCGCCACCCGGCTGCCCAACACGCTGGGTCTGGCGCTGCTGGCCACCGTGGTGGCGCTGCTGCTGGCCGTGCCGCTCGGCATGTGGGCGGCCATCCGCACGGAGAACGGCCGGAACCGGGGCACCGAGATCACCTTCAGCTCGGTCACCGGCACCGCCGTCGCCGTCCCGGAGTTCCTCTACTCCATCGCGCTGGTGGCGGTCCTGTCGATCGGGCTGGGCCTGTTCCCGCCGGCCGGCAAGGAGGGGGCGATGTCGTACGTCCTGCCGGTGGCCGCGCTGGCGATCGGCCCGGTCGCGATGATCGCCCGCATCTCCCGGGTGGAGACCCTGCGCGAGCTCGGCACCGACTACGTGCGGCTGGCCCGGTCGAAACGGCTGCCCGCCGCCCGCCTGCACCTGCGGCACGTGCTGCCCAACACGCTGACCGCGACGCTCACCGTGGGCGGGCTGCTGCTCACCTCGCTGATCGCCGGCAGCGTGCTGGTGGAGTACGTCTTCGCCTGGCCGGGGCTCGGCCTGAAGATCGTCGAGTCGATCACGCAGAAGGACTATCCCGTCGCCCAGGCCGTCATCCTCGTCTACGGCGCGATCGTGCTGGTCGTGAACCTCGCCGTCGATCTGATCCTGGGCGCGCTCGACCCCACCTCCAAGATCAAGGAAAACTGATGCGTTTGCGCACCCCGGCCGCCGTCGCCGGAGCCGTGCTGGTCACGCTCATGGTGGTCCTGGCCGTCGTCGGCCCGCCGATCTGGGGCGCGGCGGCGGAGAAGATCGACGCGGGCGCCATCCTGCAGGGCTCCTCGGCCGCCCATCCGCTCGGCACCGACAACCTGGGACGCGACCTGCTGGCCAGGGTCCTGGTCGCGGGCCGGTTCTCCCTCCTGCTCGCGCTGGCGGCCACGCTCTTCGGCGCGGCCGTCGGCACCGTGCTCGGCGCGCTGCCCTCGGTGCTGCCGCCGCGCGGCGCCCGCTTCGTCACCGGCGCCGTCAACGCGCTCGTCGCCTTCCCCGGCCTGCTGCTGGCCATGTTCACCGCGGTGGTCGCCGGGCTCGGGGCCAAGGGCGCGGTGCTCGGCATCGGCGTGGCCATCGCCCCGAGCTTCGCCCGGCTCACCCAGACGCTGGCCGCGACCGTCGCGGGCGCCGACTACGTCGCGGCCGCCCGGATGCTCGGCGTGCCGCGCATGCGCGTGCTGACCAGGCACGTGCTGCCCAACATCGCCGAGCCGCTCATCCTCAACCTCACCCAGGCGCTCGGCGGCGCGCTGCTGGGCCTGGCCGGGATGTCGTTCCTGGGCCTCGGCGTGCAGCCGCCCGACTTCGACTGGGGGCGGCTGCTGTTCGACGGGTTCGGCCGCATCTACGTCACGCCCGAGGTGGCGCTGGGGCCCGCCCTGGCGGTCGCGCTGGCCGGCATCGGCTTCAACCTGCTGGGGGACGCGCTGGCCAAGGCCGCCGCCCGCACCGCCGTGCACACGCGGGAGGCCAGGCCCGCCGCGCCGCCCGCCCCCGGCGAGCCGGACCCCGAGGCGGTGCTGGAGGTCAGGGACCTGACGGTGACCTTCCCCGGCGGCGTCACGCCGGTGCGCGGGGTGTCGCTGACCGTCGCGCCCGGGCAGATCGCCGGGCTGGTCGGGGAGTCGGGCAGCGGCAAGAGCCTCACCGCCGCCGCGATCGGCGGGCTGGTGCCGTACCCGGGCGTGGTGACGGCGGGCAGGCTGGCGCTGGACGGCCAGGAGATCTCCGAGATGTCGCCCAAGGAGCTCGGAACCGCGCTCGCCATGGTCTTCCAGGACCCGATGGCCTCGCTCAATCCCGCGCTGAAGGTCGGCGGCCAGCTGGCCGAGGTCGCGATCGTGCACCAGGGCGCCGGCAAGGCCGAAGCCCACCGGCGCGCCGTCGACCGGCTCGGCCACGTGCACCTGCCCGCGCCCGAACGGGTGGCGCGACGGCACCCGCACGAGCTGTCCGGCGGCATGCGGCAGCGCGCCGTCATCGCCATGGGCCTCATGGGCACCCCCAGGCTGCTCATCGCCGACGAGCCCACCACCGCGCTC
The DNA here is from genome assembly GCF_053601695.1 of Nonomuraea sp. NPDC004702. NCBI lineage: Bacteria > Bacillati > Actinomycetota > Actinomycetes > Streptosporangiales > Streptosporangiaceae > Nonomuraea > Nonomuraea sp. NPDC004702. Next base: position 330,576 of record NZ_JBSGCE010000003.1, on the reverse strand, counting down.
GACGTGACGGTGCAGCGGCAGATACTCAAGCTGCTGCGCGAGGTCACCGACGAGACCGGCGCGGCGGCGCTGTTCATCTCCCACGACATCGCCGTCGTCGGCGAGCTGTGCGACGTGGTCGTCGTCATGTACGCCGGCCGCGTCGTCGAGCAGCTCCCGGTCGAACTGCTGGCCACCGGCGCCGCGCACCCCTACACGCGGGCGCTCATCGACTCGCTGCCCGACATGGACACCGACAGGTCGCTGCCGCTGGCCAGCATCCCCGGCCGTCAGCCCGCCCCCTCCGACGTGGGCGACGGCTGCGCCTTCGCCGCCCGCTGCGAGCTCGCCACGGCCCGCTGCGCCGGCGAGCGTCCCCCTTTGACGTCGTACGGCAAGGCGCACCAGGTCGCCTGCTGGGAGGTCTGATGATCATCGAGAACCTGACAGTGCGGTTCGGCTCGTTCACCGCCGTCGACGACATCACCCTGGAGGTGCCGAACGGGTCCATCGTCGGGCTGGTCGGCGAGTCGGGGTCGGGCAAGTCGTCGGTGGCCAGGGCGGTGAGCGGCCTGGTGCCGCACACCGGCACCATCACCGGCGCCAGCCGCGTCCAGATGGTCTTCCAGGACCCCTACGCCTCGCTCGACCCCCGGATGAAGGTCGGGGCGTCCATCGCCGAGGGCTGCGGCAAGGGCTCGGTCGAGAGGCTGCTGTCGCTCGTCTCCCTGCCGCCGGAGGTGGCCACCCGCTACCCGCGCGAGCTGTCAGGCGGCATGCGTCAGCGCGTGGCCATCGCCAGGGCGCTGGGCGCCGAGCCCGACCTGCTGGTCGCCGACGAGATCACCAGCGCCCTGGACGTGTCCGTCCAGGGCTCGGTGCTGAACCTCGTGCGCAGGCTCCGCGACGAGCTGGGCCTGTCGATGTTGTTCATCTCGCACAACCTGGCCGTGGTGCGCTACGTCTCCGACGTGGTCGCGGTGCTGCACCAGGGGCGCATCGTGGAGCTGGGGCCGACCGAGGAAGTGGTCGGCGCCCCCGCCCACGACTACACCCGGTCGCTGCTGGAGGCCGTGCCCAGGCTGGGCCGCTCCACCACGTAGAACGCCTTGTCGTGGAAGGCGGTCACCACGCCGCCTTCCACGAGCAGGCCGCCCAGGACCTCGCGGACGGCCAGCCGCCACGCCTTGGCGGCGCCGGGGTCCGTGACGCGCAGCGCCTCGATGTCCTCCGGCAGCGCCACGAGCAGGGTGGCGGCGTCGCTGTCGCGCGTCACCGGCCGTCCGTCCTCGTCGGCCAGCACGATCGCGGCGTCCGCCGGGAGGGGCCGCCGGCCGGGCTCGCCCCGTACCAGGGCCGCCACGTGCGGCGCCGACAACGACCAGGAGGCCAGCACGCGGTCGGAGTCGCTGCCCTGGTTGATGGCGTCGGTCATGACGCCGTAGAAGCTCGGCAGGTACTCCTCGGGACGGGCGCCCAGCTTGGCCAGGTTGAAGTGGGCGTTCCTGCGCACCAGCGGATCGTAGGTCCAGGTGATGCGGTCGATGCCGCGCTCCAGGGCCCAGCTGCGCTGGTGCAGCTTCAGCTCGAAGCCGATGCCGTGGCCGCCGGCCGCGCCGGTGATGTGGGAGTGCAACGTGTTGCCCGCCCCGAAGAAGCCGACGGAGGCGCCCACCAGGCGGCCCGCGTCGTCGTACGCGCCGGCCACGTAGTTGCCCGCGTGCGACATCGCCCGCATCAGCTCGACCGTGATCGGCCGGCTGTCCGGGTCGAAGTGCCAGATCCCGTCGAACAGCTCACTGACCTGCTCGAACTCCGCGATCCCATGGAGTTCCCTGATCGCGATCAACGTGCCGGCCCTCCGAATGCTCAAGTGTCACGGTGACGCTACGGCACTGTGCGGCGGGACCGAATCGTGCGGGACACCAAAGAGCACCCCGGGCTTCGTGGGATCAGACAGCGGCCGGACGCCTTCAGTGGGCGGTCCAGCCTCCGTCGACCGGCAGCACGGCGCCGGTGAGGTAGGAGGCCGCCGGACCGGCCAGCAGGACCGCCGCGCCGACGAGTTCGCCCGGGTCGGCCCAGCGCCTCATGGGGACCTGGTGGTCGAGGAACTCCCGCACGTGCGGGTCGTCCTCGACGCCCTCGTTCAGCGGGGTGCGGAAGGGTCCGGGGGCCAGGGCGTTGACGCAGACGCCGGTGCCCGCCAGCTCGACGGCGAGGCTGCGGGTGAGCTGGACGACCGCGCCCTTGCTGGCCGCGTAGCCCGCCCGGCCCGCGGCGCCGACGAGCCCGAGAGCGCTGGCCAGGGTGACGATGCGGCCGTACCCGGCCTCGCGCATCACCGGCACGGCGGCCTGGCAGGCCAGGAAGGTGCCGACGACGTTGACGTCGAGGCAGCGGCGCAGCGTGGCGGCGTCGAGGGTCTCCAGCTCGCCGCGGGCCTGGATCCCGGCGCTGGTCACCAGCACGTCCAGGCGGCCGTGCGCGGCGACGACGTCCCGCACGAGAGCCTGGACCGCGTCCTCGTCGGTGACGTCGCAGGCCATGCCCGAGGCGGCGACGCCGGTCGCGGCGGTGATCTCGGCCGCCGCCTCCCGGCACGCCGCCAACCGCCGGCCGGCCGGCACCACCGTGCAGCCGGCGGACGCCAGACCCTGCGCGATGGCCCGGCCGAGCCCCGCCGAGCCGCCCGTGACGATCGCCACCTGCCCGGCCAGGGGCGCCTCCGGACCGGCGGACCCCGCGTGCACGGCCCGGCCGGGAGCGGCCGTGTCTTCCTGGGACGTCATGTGGCTCCTCTTCGCAGAAAGCGTTCCGTTCGCGGAACATTAGCGCGAGCCGCCGGATGAACCGCGACCGGCTGCCGGCCCGCGACCGTCCATGATGACGCGGCCCGTGCACGAGCTCCTGCACCGGGCCTGACGTGCGGAAGGCCGCTTCCCGCGCGCTGCGCGGGAAGCGGCCGCCGGGCTTGGTGCTAGCTGCGGAAACGGCCCTCACGGGCGTAGATGCAGTCGAAGCAGGCCGGGTCGGCGTTCCAGTTGTCGTCGTAGGAGACGGCGCGGTGGCGCTTGATCGCGCCCTTCTTCACCACGGCCTGGTGGTGCGCCGGCGGCACGATGCCCTCGAAGTGCTTCACGAAGTTGCCGAGGGCGTTCCTGTAGTAGACCCGGTGCCGGGCCCAGAGGTTGCTCGTCGAGCTCGGCGGGGTGCAGTTGGCGATGTAGCTCTCGGTGATCTTCTGCTTGAAGCCGCCAAAGTCGAACGTGCTGTACGACTTGGCCGGCAGGCCGGGCATGCCGTCGTCGTGCCAGCCCGTCCAGCCGAAGATCGACCAGGTGCAGGACGCCGTGCCGGAGCGGACCGCGCTCGCCGGGGCGGTCAGGCCACCCGCCGTGACCGGCTCGCTGGTGATCCTGCGTCGCTGCAGCTCGGCGGGCAGGTCGGCGCCGTGGTCCTCGACGAGACGCCGGGGGACCGCGACGTCGGGCGGGGTGACCTCCAGATAGGTCTCCAGGAGGGTGTCCTCGTCGTCAAGGACGATGAGGGGGGCGCGGCCGATCGGGCCGGTCTGGACCATCCCGACCTCGTCGGACGGGACGCTGTCGGTGAAGGTCACCGACAGCCCGGTCGTGTAGTCGAGTTGAGCCAGGACGATCTCGCGGTCGGACTCCTCGGCGGCGGCAGGGGCCGCGGCCTTGGCCGTGGCCATGGCGGGCGAGGGGGCGAGGAGCATGGCGGCGGCGATGGCCGCCAGGAACGGGCTGAATCTCATGCGGGCCACGCTAGGAAACGATCTTTCAGTTGCCTTAAAGGCGAGCTCAACGCATGGTCATTCCGACCTACGTGGTCCCTGTCGCTGCCCGCGCCGGGGCGCGGAGGGCCGGGCGCTCCCGTCCTCCGCCCCCGATCCACTCCGGCGGCTCGCGGCCCTGCCGTCGGCAGGAGGGCTCGCAGGGCGTCCGCGAGCCGTTCCCGGGACGTCGGCCGTACCGGCTGCGAGAAACGTCCTGAAATCGACGGACGGAATGTCTCTATTGCCCGATTCCCTGAGCGCGGCAATTTTGCCAATTCGGGCTATGTCCGCAGTTCGCGGCTCAGCCGCCGGCCCCGGCCGGCGAGCGCCGGCCCCCCGCTGATCTACCACGACGTCCTGCGGCGTCATACCGCCGCCATGGCCCGGCAAAGATCTTCATCGCTACCTGAACGGCGAACCGGGACAAATAGCAGAGCTTCGCGACACCCGAAAATTCGCAATCTTTGTGGGACGCCATCCCGTCCACACGGCCGTACCCGTGAACGCTCCAAGTAAGTTGGTCGCTGCCCGCGAATCGGGGCGATTATCGGAATGGAGGCCAAAGATGAGCGAATTTTCGCGATAAGTAAGACAGCCATATCCACCCCCTGTTCGTGGATATCACGCTCTGAATTGATCGCCGTTGTTTTCCGCAGTGGAGCAGATATGGTCACACCCCTTCGGGAAGAGGAACCCTTCCCGCACCCCCCGTCCAAGGGCATGCTGCTGTCGCAGCGAGGCGCCTCCCGCCACGCCCCCGGCCGGCGGCGTCCGGTGACATGCTGGACCATCTGCTCCTTCGCCGACGCGAGCGTCGACGCCGCCGCGCTGGCCGCGCCCGTGCTCGACGCCGGGTACGGCGCGCTGCTCGCCGGCCTGGCGGCGGGGCTGCTCGTCCTGCTGAACCTGGCGGGCGGCACGTACCGGATCCGGCTGTCGCCGTCCGTGATGGACGGATGGATGTGGCGCGGCGGATGCGCCACCGCCATCACCGGCGCGCTGACCGTCGCCGCCCTCGACCATCAGACGACGCTGGCCGTCTGGACGGGCGAGTCGGCCCGGATCGTCGCCGTCTACCTCGGGCTGACGCTGGTGGGGCGGGGGCTGGTCTGCGCGGTGCTGCGCCAGGCCCGCCGCCGCGGCGCACGCGTGCCCACGCTGGTCGTCGGGTCAGGCGCGCACGCCAGGAACCTCGCGCTGACCCTGGTGCGGCACACCGAGTACGGCCTGCTGCCCGTCGGCGGCGCCTGCGACGTGCTGGGCCAGGCCCCGTACGAGCCGATCGTGGACGATCCGGAGACCCTGCTCACCATGGCCCGCCGGCACCGCGCCCGCGTGGTGGTCCTGGCCCCGCCGCCGGGCGGCGAGGAGCAGACCCACCGGCTCGCGCAACAGGCCCGACAGGCGGGGTACCCGGTGTACCTGGCGCCGCAACCCGGCGGCGTGCTGGTCGACTTCGTCCCCGACGGCGAGCACGTCCGGGGGTTCCCGATGCTGCGCATGCGGCCGTTGCCGCAGCGGCGCGCGTCCTGGCCGCTCAAGCGCGCCCTGGACGTCGTGCTGGCGACGGCCGGGCTGGTCGTCAGCGCTCCGGTGCTGGCCGCCTGCATGCTGCTGCTGCGCGGGCAAGGAGGACCCGGCGTGCTGTTCCGCCAGGTCCGGGTGGGGATGGCCGGGGCGCCCATCGAGATCATCAAGCTCCGCACGTTCGCCCCGCTGCGCGCCGGCGAGTCCGACACCCGCTGGAGCATCGACGACGACCCCCGCCTGACCCGCGCGGCCCGGCTGCTGCGCTCCTGCTCCGTGGACGAGCTGCCGCAGCTGTGGAACGTGCTGCGCGGCGACATGAGCCTGGTCGGCCCCCGGCCCGAGCGGCCGCACTTCGTGGAGCTGTTCTCCCGCGGCGACCACCACTACGGACGCCGCCACCGGTTGCCCGTCGGCCTCACCGGCTGGGCCCAGACGCACGGCCTGCGCGGCGACACCTCGATCGAGGACCGGGCGCGGCTGGACAACCACTACATCGACACCTGGTCCCTGCGCCGCGACATCAAGATCTTGATCCGGACGGTCGGTTGCCTGCTGTGGCCGGGACGATCGTGATCAGGGCGTTCCTGTCGTCCCTGTGCCGCCTGCCGGGCCGTCCCAGCGTGTGGGCCGCGCTGACCGTGATCGCCGTGTGCGTGCCCGCCGGACCGCAGGCCGCCGACGTCGTCCAGCCGCGGGTCGCCGATCTGATGTCGCTGGGGTTGCTGGTGTCCGTCGCGGTGAGTCTGGCGCGCGGCGGCGCGCGTCCGGGCCGGTGGGCCCTGCTCGCCGCGCCCGCGGCGCTCGCGGCGACGGCGGCCGCCCTCGCGGCGCCCGACTTCCTGTTGGCGTTGCCCGGCCTGGCCCGGTTCCTCCAGGTGTTCGTCCTGGTCCCCGTCGCGGTGACGGTGGCGGTGCGGCAGCGGTCCGACCTGCTGCTGGTGGGCGGAGCCGTCGCGGCCGTGGCGATCGTCCAGGCCGGGCTCGGCTGCTGGCAGGCGCTCACGGGCAGCGGCGCCTCCTACGCGGGCCTGCCCATCCGCGCGGTCGGCACGTTCGGCGCCGGCGAGGTCATGGCGCTGGCCAGCGTGGTCAGCTTCGGGCTGATCATCGCCCTGGCGGTCGCGCTCACCGGCGGACCGGCCCGGCGCGCCGCCGCCCTGGTCGCGGCGGCGGCGCTGTGCCCGCCGCTGGTCATGTCGCTCAGCCGCGGCACCTGGCTCGCGGTGGCCTGCGCCGTCGCGGTGATGCTCGTGCTGCGCGGCGCGCGGCTGGCCGCGCGGGCCGCCGTGGCCGCCGTGGCCGCCGCCGTGCTCCTGACGCTCCTGGTCGGGCCCGGCGGCGGGGTCATCGCCGAGCGCGTCGCCTCCATCACCTCCTCGGTGGACCAGCCCGACCGGTCGGTGGCCGACCGGTACCAGCTCTGGCAGGCGGCGGCCGGCATGTGGCGGGACCACCCGGTGACCGGCGTCGGCCCCAAGGGGTTCGCCGCCTGGCGGGACACCTACGCGCCGCTGGCCCTGTCCTCGGGCAGCGACGTCGAGGACCCGGCCGGCGGATACCGCCGCCAGCCGCTGCTGTCCCCGCACAACATGTACCTGCTGGTGCTCAGCGAGCAGGGGCTCCTCGGCCTGGCGGCGTTCGCGCTGCTCGTGGGCGGGGCCCTCGTGCGCGCCCTGACCCGGCCCGGCCGCTCCGGCCCGGCGGGGCTGGCCGCCGCGGGCTTCGTGACGTGGCTGGCGGTGGACTTCGCCTACGCCGACATCGGCGGAGCGACCAGCCTGGTCATGTCGGTCATGCTGGGCCTGGCGACGGGATGGACCGGCGCCGCCGCGTCCCCGTCGCGGCGGCCCGCGTGCTGAGCCGGGGCGCGGCCGACCTGCGCGCCGCGGCCCTCACCGCGATGCTCGTCGGCGCCGGCTCGGCGCTCGGCTACGTCCGCGACCTGCTGATGGCCGCGCTGTTCGGCGCCAACGCCGACACCGACGCCTTCCTGGTCGCCTGGACCGTGCCCGAGACCGCGGCGCCGCTGCTCATCGAGGGGGCGATGGCCCTGTGGCTGGTGCCGCTGTTCAGCACGGCGTCCGGGGCGCGGCAGCGGGCGGCGCTGGTGGAGCGGACGTTGCCCGCCCTGGCCGCCGCGCTCGCCGCCGTCGCCGTCTGCGCCGCGGCCGGCGCGCCCTGGCTGGTGGGGGCGCTGGCCCCCGGTCTGCCCCAGGGCGGGCTGGCCGTCCAGTGCTGGCGGATCTGCTGCGGCTGCATCCTGCCGTTCGCGCTGGCGGGGTACGCCAGCGCGGCCCTGCGGGCCCACCACGTCTTCGGCCCGCCCGCGGCCACCGGCCTGGCCTACAACCTGGCGCTCGTCGGCTGCCTGGCGATCTGGCACGACGCGCTCGGCGTGCGGGCCGCCGCGTGGGGCGTCGCCGCCGGCGCGGTCCTCATGGTGGCCATTCAGGCGCCGGCGTACCTGCGGCGGGTCGGCCTGCCCCGGCGGCTGCCCCGGCGCCTGGTGCTGCCGGTCGCCGCGCTGCTGCCCATCATCGCCTTCACGCTGCTGCGGCAGGGCCAGGTGCTGGTCGAGCGCGTGCTCGCCGCCGACCTGCCCGCGGGCGCGATCTCCCATCTCAACTACGCCCAGAAGATCGCCCAGGTGCCGATGGTGGTCTCGCTGATGCTGGCCACCGTCACCTATCCGCACCTGGCCCGCAGCATCGCCGCGGGCGACACCCGCGGGGCCTGGCGGCTGCTGGCCCGCGACCTGGCGACGGCGGCGGCCGTCACGGTCACCGCCGCCGCGCTGCTGGTCGCCTTCGCGCCCGCGATCGTGGGCGTGCTGCTGCACCGCGGCGCCTTCGACGACGCCGCCGCCACCGCCACCGAGCACGTCCTGCGGCTCTACGCGATCGGCCTGCTGGGCCACACCGTCGTGGGCGTGGTCTGCCGGGCCTACTTCTGCGCCGGAGGGTGGCGCGGGTTGTGGTACCCGGCCCTGGCGATGGCCGCCGGGCTGGCCCTCACCGCGGCGCTGGCCGTGGCGCTCGTCCCCGGCATGGCGCAGGGCGGCATCGCGCTGGCCAACGCCGCCGGGATCACCGTGACCGCCGCCCTCATGCTGGCCGGCCTCCAACGCCTCGGCCTGTCGCCGCTGCGGAGGGCCGTCACGACCGTCAGGGAAGGAGAGCGCGTATGAGCACGCGCACCGGCGCGCTGCCGCTCATCTGGATGTACCACTCCGTCGCCGAGCGCGGCGAGGACCCCTTCGACATCGTCGTCACCCCCGAGCGCTTCGCCACGCACATACGCTGGCTCGCCCGGCGCGGGCTGCGCGGCGTGTCGGTGCGCGAACTGCTGAACCATCCTGGCGACCGGCGCGGGCTCGTCGGGCTCACCTTCGACGACGGCTACGCCGACTTCGCCACCGACGTCGTCCCGGTGCTGGCCGGATACGGCTTCACCGCGACCGTGTACGTCGTCGCCGGCCGGATCGGCGGCCACAACGCCTGGGACCGCGGCGTCAGCCCCCGCCCCCTGATGGACGCCGGCACGCTGCGCCGGGTGGCCGCCGCCGGCATGGAGGTCGGCTCCCACACCCGCAGCCATCCCCACCTGCCGGCCGCCGGCCCCGGCGAGCTGGCCGACGAGCTCACCACGAGCAAGCTCCTGCTCCAGGACGTGCTCGGCGCCCCCGTCACCGGCTTCGCCTACCCCTACGGCGAGCTGACCGCCCGCGAGGTCGCCGCCGTCCGGCAGGCCGGCTACGAGCACGCCTGCGCCGTCCGCCCCGGCCGGCTCGCCGGGACGCACGCCCTGCCCCGCCGCTACGTCGGCGACCGCGACACCGCCGCCCGGCTGCTCGCCAAGACCGCCTGCCACCGGCTGCGCTGGGGGCGGCCCCGATGAAGGTCCTGCACGTCATCACCGGGCTGGCCGCCGGCGGGGCCGAGCAGCAACTGCGCACGCTCCTGCCGCACATGGACTGCGCCAGCGAGGTCGCCGTCCTGACCCGGCCCGGCGCCCTGGCCGACGCCATCCGGGCCGCCGGGACGCCCGTACGCGCCGTCGGCATGGGCGGCAACCGGGACCTGCGGGCGCTGCCCCGGCTCACCGCCCTCATGCGCACCGGCCGCTACCAGGTCGTGCACGCGCACCTGTACCGCGCCTGCGTCTACGCGCCGCCGGCCGCCCGGCTGGCCGCCGTGCCGGTCGTCGTCAGCACCGAGCACTCGGCGGGGGCCCGGCACATCGAGGGAAGGCCGGTCACGGCGCCCGTCCGCGCGTTGTACCGGGCGAGCGCCCGGCTGACGCACGCCGTCGTCGCCGTCTCGCCCACCGTGGCCGACCGGCTGCACGTTTGGGGCCTGCCGCCCTCGCGCGTCGTCACCATCCCCAACGGCGTGGACCTGGCCGCCTTCCGCCACGATCCGCGCGCCGCGGGCCAGGCCCGGCTGAGCCTGGGCATCCCGCCGGAGACGTTCGTCGTCGGCGGGGTCGGCCGCCTGGTGGCGGGCAAGAACTTCCACCTGCTGGTCGAGGCGCTGCCGCGGCTGGACGGCGCGGTGCTGCTGCTCGTCGGCGCCGGGCCGGAACAACCCCGGCTGCGCTCGCTGGCCGAGCGGCTCGGCGTCGGGCGGCGCGTCGTCTTCGCCGGGGAGAGCGTGCACGTGCCCGCCCTGCTGTCGGCCATGGACGTGCTGGCCGCCCCCTCGCAGGAGGAGACGTTCGGCCTGGCCGTCGTCGAGGCGCTCGCCGCCGGGCTGCCCGTGCTGTACGGCGCCTGCCCGGCGATCGACGACCTGCCCCCCGGGACGGTGCCCGGCGCCCGCCGGGTGCCGCCCCACCGGCTGGCCGCCGAGCTGGCCGCGCTCCGCGACGGACCGCGCACCCGCCTGCCGCCGCCCCCGGCCCTCGACCGCTACGACGTGCGCCGGCAAGCCCGGCGCCTGCACGACCTCTACGACCGCCTGCTCACCAGGCGCCACCAGGAAAGGCTGTCATGACTCACCCGGTCCAGCGCGCCGCCGGCGCGCTCCGCACCTGGTCCCTGCTCGCGCTCCCGCTGATCGGCATGGGGGCGGGGCTGGCGTACTCACTGACCCAGGAGCCCGTCTACACCGCCGACGCCTACGCGGTCGTCAGCTCGGTACGGCAGGGCGTGCCCACCCAGGAAGCCGAATTCGCGCAGGCCTACGCCAGGGTGACCGTCCACCCCGGCCTGCTCGCCGGGACCGGCGACGCCTACCTGGCCGACGGCGAGCTGCTGCGGACCACGCTGCAGGCGTCGGCCTCGCCGGACGCGCCGCTGATCCGGCTGGCCGCCCTCGCCGGCACCCCTGACGAGGCCGCCCGGCGGGCCAACAGCGCCACGGCCGCGCTCACCGCCTACGCCAACCGGCACAGCGCCGACACCGGCGTCCGGCTGTCCAGCTTCGCTCCCGCCGTGCCGCCCGCCACGCCCAGTTCGCCGCGGCCCCTGCTCGCCACCGCCGTCAGCACGGCCGGCGGCCTGCTGCTGGCCGCCCTGATCTGGCTGGCCGCCCCCGCCGGGCCACGGCAGGACGACCGGCGGGACGACCGGCAGGTCCCGCCCGCGCGCCGGCCGGCCGAGACGGCGTCGGCATGACCACCGCGATCCGCCAGGCCCCGGACCTGGCCACCGAGGTCGTGACCGGCGCGGAACGCCTGCACGCCCTGGCGGGGGAGTGGGCCGGCCTGCACGACCGCTCCCCGGCGGCGACGCCGTTCCAGTCGCACGCCTGGCTGTCGTCCTGGTGGGAGACCTACGGCGAGGCCCCGGGCCTGAACGTGGTCCTGCTGCGCCGGCGGAGACGGCTGGTCGCCGCGGCCCCCGTCATGACCGTCCGCCGCGCGGGGCTGCGCGTCCTGCGGCCGCTCGGCGGCGACCAGTCCGACTACACGGACGTGCTGATCGAGGACGGCGACCCCGACCTGCCGGCGGCGCTCGGCCGGGCCCTGGCCGAGCTGCCCGGATGGGACGTGCTCGACCTGCCGGAGGTGCGCCCGGGGGCCGACGCCGAACGGCTCGCGGCGGCCTGGCCGGGCCGCTCCTGGCGGCTGCCCGCCTCGACCTGCGTCGAACTGCCCGGCGTCCCCCTCCACGAGCTGCTCGCCGGGCTGCCCGGCAGGAACGGCACCAAGCTGCGCCGCGAGCTCAGACGCGTGGACGACGCCCCGATCGAGGTCCGGGACGTGCCGGCCGACGAGGCCGAGCACGCCGTCGCGCGCCTGCTCGACCTGCACGCCCTCCAGTGGCAGGGCCGCGGCATCAACGTCGAGCACACCAGGCCGCGCTTCCACGCCCACCTGGCCCGGGCCGCCCGGCGGCTGCTGGCCGACCGGCAGGCCAAGCTGACCGAATACCACCTGGACGGCCGGGTCGTCGCGGTGGACCTGCTGGTCGTGGGCAAGGACTTCGTCGGCGGCTACCTCTACGGCACCCATCCCGACCTGCGCGGCCAGGTGGACGTCGTGACCATGCTGCTGCGCACCGACCTCGGGCTCGCGCACCGGCTGGGCCGGCCGACGATGTCGCTGCTGCGCGGGGCCGAGTCCCACAAGACCAAGTGGGGCGGCCGGCCGGCGGTCAGCAACCGGCTCCTGCTGGCCAGGACGCCGGCCGCGACGCTCTACGCCCTCGCCGCCCGCGCCCGGGTGCGCGGCCGGGCGCTCCGGGGCCGCTGCGCGGCGCTCGACCGGGTCCTGCGCAGGCCGCGATGACGACCTTCACCCCGCGCGTGCTGCACGTCACCCAGCCCACCGAGGGCGGCGTCGCGGCCTGCGTCGAGAGCGCCTGCGCCGACCAGCGCCGCCGGGGCTGGACGGTCGCCGTCGCCGCGCCGCCGCGCGGACCGCTCCGCGAGCGGCTGGCCGCCCTCGGGCTGCCGCATCTGCCCTGGCCCGCCGTACGGGCGCCGCATCCGGCCGATCTGGCCGCCGCCGTCGCCCTCGGTCGCATCGTGCGCCGGTTCCGTCCTGACGTGGTGCATCTGCACTCCTCCAAGGCCGGGCTGGTCGGCCGGATCGTGTTGCGTGGCCGCGTGCCGACGCTGTTCCAGCCGCACGGCTGGTCCTGGCTGGCCGGCCGGGGCACGCTCGCCGCCGCGGCCGCCTCCTGGGAACGGGCCGCCACCCGGTGGACGCATCTCGTGCTCTGCGTCGGCCAGGGGGAGCACCGGCAGGCCGGGGACGCGGGCGTGGGCGGCCCGCTGGCCGTCGTCCGCAACGGCGTGGACCTGGCCCGGTTCCGTCCCGTCACACCGGACGAGCGCGTCGCCGCCCGCCGGGGCCTCGGACTGTCCCCGCACGCGCCGCTGGTCGTCTGCGTCGGCCGGATCACCCGCCAGAAGGGCCAGGACCTGCTGGTGGAGTCCTGGCGGCAGGTCGCGGCCCAGGTGCCGGACGCCTGCCTGGCGCTCGTCGGCGACGGGGACGACTTCGCCCGCCTGCGCCGCGAAGCGCCGCCCGGCGTCCTCATGCCGGGGGCCAGCGCCGATCCGCGGTCCTGGTACGCCGCCGCCGACCTGGTCGTGCTGCCCTCCCGCTGGGAAGGGCTGCCGCTGACCGTGCTGGAGGCCATGGCCAGCGGGCGGTCCGTGGTGGCGGCCGCCGTCCCCGGCCTCACGGAGGTGGTCACCCCGGCCACCGGAGCGCTCGTCGAGCCGCAGGACCCGCGGGCGCTGGCCGCGGCGATCGTGGCCCGGCTGGCCGATCCGGCCGTGCGGCGCGCGGAGGAACGGGCGGCGCCGTCGCGGGCGGCCGAGTTCGACCTCGGCGTCACCCTCGACCGGCTGGCGGCGCACACGCTGCGCCTGGCCCGGCCGGGTCAGGCCGCGGCCGGTGCCGCCGCGGGCGCGTCGGTGACGGCCGGGCGGGGCTGAGGCGCCGGCGACCCGCTCCCGCTCGGCTCAGGGGAGGGGGCGGGCGCGGGCGGGGACGTCGGGGCGGGTGACGTGGCGGGCGGGGTGGTCGGCGGCGCCGACGGACCGCGCCGGAAGGCGGGGTCGCGCATGAGCTGCCGGAACACCCGCGACGACCGCGGGTTGGCCGGGCACTGCCAGACGCCGTGCGGGCAGTAGTCCACGATCGAGTGGTAGGCCACGTCGTGCCGGGCGATCCAGTCGAGCATGTCGCGCACGAACTCCGGCCGGTCCCCGTACCGGAACAGCCCCCACTCGGGGAAGGAGATCGGCTTGCGGTGCGCGGCGGCGAAGTCGGCCTGCGCCTCCAGCCCGTACGGCTGGTCGACGTAGTCGGCGAACCGGTGGCCGGGGCCCTGGTCGTAGCTGTCCATGCCGATGATGTCCACCACGTCGTCGCCGGGGTAGCACTCGGTCCAGCCGATGGCGTCCGGGCCTCGGTTGGGGCTGAAGTCGAAGCGGAACCGCTGTCCGGGCACCGCCCGCATCACCGCGACGATCCGCCGCCAGTACGCCTGCCACGCCGGCGGGTCGGCCGAGCAGCGGCTGGAGTAGGTCAGGCCGTTCATCTCCCAGCCCGGGACGATCACCGTGTCCGGCGCGCGCCCGGCCACCAGCGTCCGGGCCAGCCGGTCGAAGTACGGGTCGAACGCGCCGTCCGCGCCGGCGTTCAGCAGCACCGACACCGCCTCGTCCGGCAGGCCGCCCTCGTTCGGCATGACCATCGGCACGTTGAGCACGAGCATGCGCCCCGGCTTGGCCGCCCGCCACCGCATCCACGGCTGCAGGACGAAGTCCGGCCCGCCGAGCGCGTTCCACGCCTCGCCCGGCACGTACGTCCGCCCCACCCGGACCTCCGCCCCCAGCCACGACTCGAACGCGCCCAGCAGGTGCGGCCCGCGCCAGTCGGAGGCGAGGAACACCCCGAACGGCACGGACGACAGGTCGGCGCGGGCGGCGGCGGACGGCTCCTTGGCGCGCTTCGCGCTCAGCGCCGGTGGGACCACCGCGGCGATCACGGCCAGCAGCGCGCAGACCCATGCCAACCTCACGGTCATCGCCCGCCCCCTCCCTTACAGGGTGTATCAGGTCACGTACCCGGAGAGAGAACGATGGTGATCAAGCCACTGCAAAGTGATCGCCGCGGATGCCGGGGCCGCACGTCGCCGGGGGGCCGTTAAGCATTGGAGGGCGGCGGCCGGCGACGGGTAGGGTGCCGATCATGGCTTGCCGCATCTCCGAACTGATCGTCCCAGCCCGAGACGCCCACGGCCTGGCCGCCTTCTGGTGCGAGGTGCTCGACTTCGTCGTGCTCGACACCCCGGACGACGGCTCGGTGGAGATCGGCCCGCGGGAGGGGTTCGGCGGGTTGCAGCCCACCCTGGTCTTCGACCCCACCACCGAGCCCAAGGCAGGCCCGCTGCGGCTGCACTTCGACGTCAACGCCACCGACCGCGACCAGGCCGCCGAGCTCGACCGCCTGCTCAAGCTCGGGGCGCGTCCGGCCGACGTCGGCCAGACCGGCGAGGAGCCGTGGCACGTCCTGGCCGATCCCGAGGGCAACGAGTTCTGCCTGCTGCGCGCCCGCCTGAGCTGAGCGCCCCCTGACCAACCCCTTCGTGAGGACATCGCGCGCATGACGCCGCCTGCTCTTCAGACCTGACACCTTCCCGCGCATCGGTCGCCGACGGACGCCGTCGGCTCTGTTCTCCGTGCTCTTCGTCAGGTCTTCAGAGAGATCATGTCTTCACATCCTCATATCGTGCTGCCCTGGGTGGTGCGGCGCACCCGCCTGCCCCTGCTCGTCCTGCGGTGCGTGGCCTGTCCGTCCGGGCGGGCCACCGTCGGTGACGGCCGGTTCCGCGTCAACGCCAACGGCAAGCTGCTCGACGTCTGGCTCCTGGTCAACTGCGTGGCCTGTGACCGGACCGGCAAGCTCACCGTCCACGACCGCGTTCCGGTCCGCTCGCTGGACGCCGGCCTGCTGGCCGGGTACTCGGGCAACTCGCCGTCCCTCGTGGCGCGGGCCCTGCTCGACCCGGCGGCCGCCCGCCGGAACCGGTACTCGCTCGACTGGGACGGGTGCTGGGAGCTCGACGCGCCGCCCGTTCCGGAGAGTCCGTGGCCCGTCCGGATCACGGTCGCCTTCGACGATCCCGTCCCGCTGCGTCCCGAACGGCTGATCAGCCTCGGGCTGGGCGTCGGCCGGGACGAGGTCGCGCGCCGCATCAAGATCGACATCCCACCGAATCGGAGGACGAAACAGGACTTCCCCTTTCTTCTGATGTAGGTCCAGACTGCCGGCCCGGCGGGCGGTCGTCCGCCCGCCGGGAGCGGGACAACAGCTGCCCGACGAGGGCCGCGGCGAGGCCGGCCAGCCCGGCGGCCGCGAAGCCGCCACCTGGCAGCGCGGCGTCGATCGCCAGCCCGGCGATCGGCGAGCCGAGCGCGAAGCCCGCGCTCGCCGCCGACGCCTGCAGGCCCGTGGCCTCGCCCCGTACGCCGGCCGGCGCCAGCCGGCTCACCGCGTCGGCCACCGTGGACAGGGTCGGCGCGGTGAGCAGCCCGGCGCCGACGACGGCCAGGCACAACCAGCGCCAGTCGTGGGCCAGCCCGGCGGGGATCGTCAGCAGCCCGAGCAGGCCGAGCAGCAGCCACGTCGGCATCGGACGGCGCAGCGTGCCGTAGACCAGGCCGCCGGCGACGGAGGTCACGCCGAACACGGCCACGACCGCGGCGGCCCAGGACACCTGGCCCGCCTCCTTGAGTGTGGCCACGATGGCCAGGTCGATGCCGCTGAGCAGGGCCGTGGCGCCGAACCCCATCGCCAGCATGGCGACCATGCGGCGGTCCAGCCACTCCCGGCGCGCCGGACGGGCGGGCGAGCCGGTCGCCACCTCGCCCTCGGCCCGCAGCGGCGGATCGAGCAGGGCGATCCCGATCCCGCCGGTCACGATCACCGCCCCGAGCCCCCACGCCACGGCCTGGGGAGACAGCTCCGCCGCGCAGAGGATCACCACCGCCGGCCCCACCATGTACGCCAGCTCGCCCTGCACCGACTCCAGCGCGAACGCGGCCCGCCGCTGCCCCGGCGTCGTCATCGCGGCGATCGCCTGCCGGGTCACCGCCTGGACCGGCACCATCAGCAGCCCCGCCGCGAAGGAGGCGCCCAGCAGCACCGCGTACGGAAGGACGGGCACGCTCGCCCAGAACACCGCCTGCGACGCGACGGTGATCGTGAGCACGGCGCGCAGCCCCCGCCGGTCCGTCATGCGGCCCAGCAGCGGCCCGCCCAGCGCCACCCCGGCGGTCAGGGCGGCCGCGACCCCGCCCGCCGCCACGTAGCCCAGGTCCAGGCGCAGCACGACGTACATGGTCAGCGCGGTCACGTCGGCGGTGATCGCGGCACGGGCGAGCAGCGAGACGCCCAGCAGCGCCGCCATCCCGCGCACGGCGAGAACCTGTCGGTATCCGGTCACCCGGGCGACGCTAGGTCATCCCGCGGGCCATAGGAAGACGTTTTTTCGTTGGACCCGGCATAATGGATGCTTATGGCCAGAGACCTGGACACGTCGTTGCTGCGGTCGTTCGTCACGGCTGTGCGGGCGGGCAGCATCAGCCGCGCCGCCACCGCGCTCGGGCACACCCAGCCCGCGCTCAGCCAGCAGTTGCGCAAGCTGGAGAGCGCGGTCGGCCGCCCGCTGCTCCACCGGTCGCCGTCCGGCGTGTCGCTGACGCGGGCGGGGGAGGAGCTGCTGCCCTACGCCGAGCGCATCCTGTCGCTCTCCGCGCAGGCGCTCACCGCGACCGGGCGCGCGCTCACCGGCCGCTGCGGCGTCGGGCTGCTGGAGGACCTGGCCGCGGCGCAGCTGCCGCAGGCCCTCGCCGACCTGGCCCGGCTGCACCCCGGCGCGACGCTGGAGGTGCTGAGCCTCTCCGGCGTCACGATCCGGGAGGCCTACCACGCGGGCCGCGTGCAGCTCGTGCTCGACGAGGCGAGCGACCTTCCCGCGCCGCCGCGCTGGACCGTGCGGCGCCCGCTGGTGTGGGCGGTCGGCCAGGGCGTCGACCCGGCCGCCGATCCGCTGCCGGTGGTGCTGTTCACCGGGACGTGCGCGTGGCGCACGTCGGTGGTGGAGACGCTCGACCGCACCGGCCGGCGGTGGCGGCCGGTGTTCGAGAGCAACAGCCTGGCCGGGGTGCTCGCGGCGCTGCGGGCCGGGCTCGGGGTCGCCGCGCTCATGCCCGGCAACCTCGAACCGGACATGGCCTGCCACGACCCGGACGCCCTGCCCGCCCTGCCCGACGTCGAGCTCGGCCTGGCCCGGCACCCGCAGACCGAGGGGGACGCGCTGATCGACGCCGTGGAGACCGCGCTGCGCCGGATGATCTGAGCGCCGCCGGGCTCAGAGCACCAGGGCGATCTTGCCGCTCAGCCGGCCGCGCCGGAAGTGCTCGTGGGCCGCACCGACGTCCTGCAGGCCGTACTGGGCCTCGACCCGGGTCCTCACCTGGCCCGCGTCGACGGCCTTGGCCAGCTCGGCGAGGCCGGGGCCGTCCTCGCGCACCTGGTTGACGGTGGTGCGGACCGATCGACGGGACAGGTCGGGCACCGGCCCGGCCTGGGTGGCGACGGAGGCGTAGCGGCCTCCGTCGGCCACGGCCTCGACGGCGAAGGCCCCGAAGGTGTCGAAGACGGCGTCGTAGGCCGCCGCCGGAAGGTCGGCGGGGTCGGTCGTGACCCGTTCGGCCCCCAGCTCGGTGGCCACCTCGACCTGCGCCGGCCTGGAGACCAGCGCGTCCACCCGGGCGCCGCGCGCCCGCGCCAGCTGCACGGCCAGCCCGCCCACCGCGCCGGCCGCGCCCGCCACCAGCAGCCGCTCGCCCGCCCGGACGTCCAGCCAGTCGAGCGTCTGCAGGGCGGTGAGCCCCGGCAACGGCAGCGTCGCCGCCTCCACCAGGCTGACCGCCGACGGCGCCACGGCCAGCGAGCCGGCGGGCATGGCCACGAGGTCGGCCCACGTCCCCCGGCCCGTGCCGAGCTGGTGGGACATGCCGAAGACCCGTTCACCCACGGGCAGCGCATCGTCCCGGCTGTCCACGACGATGCCCGCCAATTCCCATCCCAGGGTCGTCGGCAGGGGAGGGGTGCCCTCTCCGATGACCCCTTCACGGGTCTTGTCGTCAACCGGGTTCAAGGCGGAGGCCACGACCCTCACCAGCACCTCGCCGTCCGAGGCCCGGGGCGGCGGCGCCTCGGCGACCGTCAGGACGTCCGGGCCGCCGAAGCGGGTGATCCGCACAGCACGCATGTTCAACTCCTCGATATTCGAAACAAGGGGAATGGCGGGGTCACCGGTCGAGCAGGCCCAGGGCCGGCAGCGCGGCGGCCAGCCGCGGGTCGGCCTGGGCGGCTTCCTCCAGGGCGGTCCTCAGCGTCGCCTCGTAGGTGACGTTCGCCTCGGCGTAGCGCGCCCGGCCCGCGTCGGTGATGACGGTGTAGACCCCGCGCTTGTCGTCCGGGCACAGGTCCCGGTACGTGAGCTCCGCCGTGTTCAGCCGGGTCACCAGGCGGGTCACGGAGCTCTGGTTGAGCCCGATCCGGTCGGCCAGCTCCTGCATGCGCAGCTCGCCGGCGTCCGAGGTGGCGAGATGGCCGAGCGCCCGGTACTCCGACAGGCCGATGCCGTGCCGCCGCTGGAGGGCGGTGGCCAGGGCGTTCTCCACGCGGGCGTGCAGCAGCAGGACGTCGTTCCAGGAGCTGGACACCGCCGAGGGCGCCGGGGCCGGGTGCGGAGTGGGTGTCGTCGGAGCCATGGAAGCCTCCTCCTTCTCTGAGGACCCGGTCTCTCGGACGCGGGATTGACAAAAGCATACATGCACATGCAAGCATTGGCTCGATCGGCAGGGGCGTCCTCGGCGCGCTGATCTACAAGGAGAAGATCACGCCGGCCCAGCTCGCCTCGTTCGCCGCGATCATCGGCGGCGTGGTGCTCCTCAAGATCGCCGCCGGCGGGTGACCGGTGGCGCGGGCAGCGCCGGCGAGGCGGGCGGGACGGGCGGGCCCTGGCCGCGGAGCCGGTCCATCTGCCGCCACTCGGGCCGCAGCCCCGTCAGGCTCGTGGTGAGGGCGTAGACCGCACCGCCGGCGAGCAGCACCGGCGTCAGCCCCGCGACCGCCACCAGCGCCCCGCCCACCAGCCCGCCGAGCGGGATGCCGGCCCAGGCGAGGGAGTCCTTCAGCGCGTTGACCCGGCCCAGCAGGCTCCGGGGCACCCGCTCGTAGGAGATCGCCCCGAGGATCGGGTTGAGGAACCCGCCGGCGAAGCCGCCCACCGCGAACACCGCCGCCATGGCCCACAACGGCGGATCCACCGCCAGGACGAGGAACCGGGTCGGCCCGGCGAGCAGGAACGCCACGAAGAACACGGGCCTGCGCCGCATCCGGTGCGCCACTGCGGCCGCGACCAGGCTGCCGCCGACCGCCGCCAACCCCATGACGCTGCTGTTCAGGCCGACCACGGCGGCGCCGTGACCGGACTCCCTGGCCCACACGAACACCAGCACCTGGCTGAAGGCCGCGTCGAGCAGGTTCGTGACGCCGACCATGACGACCACGGACAGCAGCAGCGGTTCGCCGCGCAGGAACGTGAAGCCCTGGCCGAACCGCCGCCAGTAGCCCTCCTTCGCCTCCAGAGCCTCCTCCGCCGGAGCGCGGTGTCCCATGCCGCGCGGCAGCGCCCACGTCACGATCACCGATCCGAGCGCGAAGCACGTGACGCTGATGCCCAGGCTGGCCAGCGGTCCGAGCAGGGCCACCACCGCCCCGCCCGCCGCGGGCCCCACCGTCTGGGCCAGCCGCTCGGTCACGCCCATCAGCCCGGTGGCGCGCTCCAGCGGCACCCGCCCGCGCTCGGCCGCCTCCGGAATCATGATCTCCTTGGCCAGATCGCCCGGACCGCGGGCCGCGCCGACCACCGCGACGAGGGCGATCAGCGCGCCCAGCGGCAGCAGGTCCAGGGCGTGCAGGAGGACGACCGCCCCGGCCGCCGCGGCGCTCACCACGTCCCCGATCCAGGAGATCCGGCGCGGCCCGACCCGGTCGGCCAGCGGCCCGGCCAGCGCCTTGACCAGCACGTACGGGGCCATCTCGGCGAACGCCACCATCCCGGTCCGCGCCGGGCTCCCGGTCGTCGTCAGGACGAACCAGGGCAACGCGATGGCCGACACCCGCGTCGCGGTCAGCGACACCGTCATGGCCGCGAGCAGGCCGGCCATCGGGCGTAACGACTCGCGCGCCCCCATCACGCACCCTCGGGCGGATCGGTTGCATCCGGCAGCTCGGGCAGGAGCTGGGTGATCAGCGAGACCCGGGCGGCTCCTTCGGGCGCCGGCTGGCCGGGCGTGTCGCGCCGGTAGCGGTCGACGACCTCCGCCAGCTCCTCGCGCAGCCGAAGCCCCTCCTCCGGCGTGATCCGCAGCGCGATGGAGCTGAGGTCGAGCACCCGCCGCCACTCCGCCGGCATGGTCGGCAGCTCGTTGAGCGTCCGCTGGGTGCGCAGGCCGTACAGGGCGGCGATCGACTGCATGTAGGCGAGCACCGCCTCGGGCTCCCGCTCCGACAGCTCGTCATCGGTGAGCCGGGTGACGTGGTGGACCGAGCGCCACCAGCGTTCGCGGGCGTTGCCGCGCTCGGTGTCCTCCGCGACGAACCCGGCGGCGCCGAGCCTGCGCAGGTGGTAGCTGGCGGTGCCCGAGTTCACCCCCAGGCGTTCGGCCAGGCGGGTGGCGGTGGACGGGCCGTGTTTGCGCAGCAGGTCCACGAGTTGCACCCGTACCGGGTGGGCCAGCGCCCGCAGGCCCTTGGCGTCGAGGACGACCACGCTCTCGGAGGGTTCGGTCATGTCAGGCAGCGTAGACCGCAAACAGTCCTTCGCAAAGACTTGTTCGCGAAGAGATGTTTGCAATTGGGGACGCGGATCTTGTGCGAAGTCGCGCAGCCGCGGGGTTTTCTTGGACGAGACTCAGCCCGCGTCACCGCGTCCGAGGCGGGCAGTGGCGGGACTGTCATCGACCGGTCCGGTGGACGGCACGGACGTCAGTGACGCGCTGCACCATGGCTCTCATGACTGATGAGCGATACTCCCGTCTCGCCGCCGAGCATCTGCCCGCCGACCTCGCCGACCGGTGGACCGCACTGCTGCGTCCATGCGTACGTCTGCGCCGGGCCGCGGACGGCGAGCAGGCCGTCGCCACCCTCGGCGGGGAGCCGGAACTGCCGGCCGGGGCCGTCTGGCCCGGGTGGCCGGGGCACGGCCCGCTGTCCTTCGTCGCATCGGTGCGGTGCTCGGCGCTCCCTCGCGCCGGGCTGCCGGCGGCCTTCCCGCAGGACGGGACGTTGCTGTTCTTCTGTTCCGACGGCCACGACGACATGGACGACGGCGGCTCGTCCGGCTCCCTCGACGCCCCCGAGACGTGGGACGGGGCCCAGGTGCTGTACGTCCCGGGAGGCACGCCGGTTCTCCGGGCGGAAACACCCCGGGAGCTGGAACCGTACCCGTACGTGGAACTGGCCGCAGGCGTCGAGGAGAGCGCCCCCGACCTGTGGCTGCCTCAGGCCCGGGAAGCCCTGCTCGGCGACGGTAGGCCCTGGCCCGACCCTCGCGAGACCCCCGCCCCGCTCCGGCCGTTCGTCCGGGCCTTTCGGCGGCTGCGCACCCGCATCGGCCACCAGATCGGCGGCCACGCCGTACCGGTGCAGGGCCCGGTGGAGTACGAGGTCGCGAACGCGGCGCTCGGCGGCGTTCACTCCTGGGGCACCCCCGCCCTGGACCGGGAAGCCCAACGCTGGATCCTGCTCGCCCAGTTCGACAGTGACAGCGACGCGAAGATGACGTGGGGTGACACCGGCGCCCTCTACTGGCTGATCCGCCCCGAACACCTGGCCACCCACCGCTTCGACCAAGCCCGGCTCACCATGCAGTGCTAGCTGGTTGACCATCTGCTCGGCGTCGCGCAGGGGGATGTCGTCCTCTGCTGAGGAACGGCAGCAGCTTGTCGCCCCGTCGGCCGGTCGGCGTGGTTGTCACGTGGGGCGACCTTCCGGTGGCAGGCGGGGGATGTCGGCGCGGTAGAGGCTGAGGAGCAGTCCGTAGGGCTCGGTGCCGTGCTCGGGGTTGAGGCGCTGACCGTGTTCGTAGTCTTCGATCCGTCCTGCCAGCGTGCGGGCCTCTTCCGGGGTGAGCCAGACGTGGTGCAGCACGGTGTGGCCAGGGTCGCCCGGTCGTACGGGTGACATCTCGGCCAGGGCCGCGTCGTGCAGGAATCTGGCGCCGGTCTCCTCGTCGAGCTGGAAGCCGCGGTTGACGAGTTCGAAGCGCTGTTCAGTGCCGCCGCGCACCTGGCGGGTGCTCGCGAGGCGGACGAGCCCGGCCTCGCGCAGGACCCGCACGTGGTAGCCGACCGTGCCCTTGGTGGAGTCGAGCGCGGTGGTCAGCTCGCTGAGGGTGGCCGGGCGCTGGCGCAGCAGGTTCACCATGCGGTGGCGCATCGGGTGCCCGAGCGCCTTGTACTGCGCGGATGAGCGCAGAGGGAGGAGCTGCTCATCGGTCATGGGGTCAAGTGTCGAGGATCGTCGACGCTTTTGACAAATCGCGCGGGACGTTGGCAGACTGCCGAGCGCCTAAAGCGTCGACATATCTAAACACTTGGAGGGCGCATGCTTGTGTCCACGGCACACGTCGCGACCGACCGCCCCGAGCGGTACGCCAAACAGCTCGTCTCCCATCTGGGCCACAAGGCCGCCGCCGAGCACACCGGCCCGGGGTGCGCGACGATCACCTTCCGCTCGGGCGCCTGCTCATTGCGGTCGAGCCAGGGGGTGCTCGTCCTGGTCGTCGAGGCCGCGGACCTCGACGCGCTGGGCGGCGTCCAGGACGTCGTCACCAGGCATCTCCTGCGCTTCGCCGCTCACGAAGAACTCCACGTCGACTGGGCCGGGAGCCGGTGATGGCCAAGGCCGCCCACGACCCCGACTTCCCGCCCAGGCTCCTGGAGTTCATGCGCGCGGCCTGGCTCGACCAGCCGCTGGACGTGCGTCCCCAACCGGGCGTGCCGCACCACGCGCGCCGCCGCGCCGAGCTGTCGCGCGCTTTTCCCGGGGAGACGCTGGTCATCCCCACCGGACCTGCCAAGATCCGCGCCAATGCCACCCTCTACCGCTTCCGCCCGGGAAGCGACTTCTCCTACCTCACCGGCGACCACGACCCCGACGGTGTGCTGGTCCTGCGACCGGGCGGTGACGCCCTGCTCTACACCCACCAGCGCTCCTCGCGGGAGACGGACGAGTTCTTCCGCGACCGGGCCGGCGAGCTGTGGGCCGGGCGCCGCCGTACGCTCGACGAGAAGACGACCGAGCTCGGTGTCGACACCGCCCCGCTGGCCGGCCTCGACGCCGCCCTGGCGCGATGCGTGCCAGGGCGCACCCGGGTGCTGCGCGGGCTCGACGCCAGGGTCGACGCGGCCGTGCCCGCCGACGACGTCCGTGACCGGGCGCTCGCGGCGGCGATCGCCGAACTCAAGCTCGTCAAGGACGAGTGGGAGATCCGCCGGCTCCAGGAGGCGGTGGACGCCACCATCCGGGGGTTCGAGGACGTCGCCCGGGTGCTGCCCGCCGACCGGGGTGTGTCCGAGAGGCTGATCGAAGGCGTCTTCGGGCTGCGCGCCCGGCACGACGGCAACGACGTCGGTTACGGCTCGATCGTCTGCGCCGGAGCGCACGCCACGATCCTGTGCTGGAAGCGCAACGACGGCTTCACCGCGCCCGGCGAGTTGCTGCTCATGGACATGGGAGTGGAGGGCCATCAGCTCTACACCGCCGACATCACCCGCACCCTGCCGGTCTCCGGTGTCTTCACCCCGCTCCAGCGCGAGGTCTACGACATCGTGCACGCCGCCCAGCAGGCCGGTATCGCAGCGGTCAAACCGGGGGTGAAGTTCGCCGACGTCCATCTGACCTGCATGCGGGCGCTCGCCGAGGGCCTGGTCGAGTTGGGGGTGCTCAAGGTGAGCGCCGACGAGGCGATGGACCCGGCGTCGATGCACTACTGGCGGTGGACGCTGCACGGGTTCGGCCACATGCTGGGCACCGACGTGCACGACTGCGCCAACGCCCGGCCCGAGCGCTATCGCGGGGGCGAGCTCGGCGCGGGCAACGTGCTGACCGTCGAGCCCGGGCTGTACTTCCAGCCGGAGGACGATCTGGTTCCCGCCGAGCTCCGCGGGATCGGGATCCGGGTGGAGGACGACATCCTGGTCACCGCGGAAGGCGCGGTCAACCTGTCCGGCGCGCTGCCCAGCCGGGCCGACGAGGTGGAGAACTGGCTCGCCGCCCAGCGCGAGGCGGGACCTCGACTGCCGTGAGTCTCCTGGATGTGGCACGTGCCCGCCTCGACACCCCGGGATGCGCCGAGGTGGTGCACCTCAACAACGCCGGTGCGGCGCTCGCTCCGGCCCCGGTGCTCGACGCCGTCATCGGACACCTGCGGCTGGAGGGGCGGCTCGGGGGATACGAGGCCGCCGCCGTCGCGGCTCCGCAGGTGAACGCGGTCTACGAGGCGATCGCCCGGCTGATCGGCTGCCTGCCGGGCGAGATCGCCGTGGTCGAGAACGCCACCCGCGCCTGGGACATGGCCTTCTACGCGCTGCGCTTCGGACCGGGGGACAGGATCCTGACCTCCCGCGCCGAGTACGCCAGCAACGTGATCGCCTTCCTGCAGGTCGCGAGCCGTACCGGCGCTCGGGTCGAGGTGGTCGACGACGACGAGCACGGCCAGTTGTCGGTGCGCGACCTGGAGCGGCGGCTCGCCGCCGACGTCAAGCTCGTGGCCGTCACCCACGTCCCGACCCAGAGCGGACTGGTCAACCCCGCGGCCGAGATCGGCCGGCTGACCCGCGCCGCGGGCGTACCGTTCCTGCTCGACGCCTGCCAGTCCGTCGGGCAACTCCCGGTCGATGTGCGGAAGCTCGGCTGCGACCTGCTGTCGGCCACCGGCCGCAAGTTCCTGCGCGGGCCGCGCGGCACGGGTTTCCTCTACGTCTCCGAGCGGCTCGCCGACACCTTGGAACCGCCCTTCCTCGACCTGCACGCTGCCACCTGGACCGGCCAGGACACCTACGAGATCCGTTCAGGCGCGCGCAGGTTCGAGAACTGGGAGGCCAACTACGCGGCCAAGATCGGCCTCGGCGTCGCGGTGGACTACGCCCTGAGCTGGGGCGTCGAGGCGATCGCGGAGCGCGTCACCGCGTTGGCCGCCCGGCTGCGGCGGCGGCTGGGGGAGCTGCCTCGGGTGACCGTTCAGGACCGGGGGCAGCGGCTGTGCGGGATCGTCACCTTCACCGTCGACGGCGAGTCCGCTGCCGACGTGCACCGCCGCCTGAGCGCGGCCGGGATCAACACCAGCGTGTCCGCGGTCACGTCCGCCCGCTACGACCTGGGCGGGCGTGGCCTGGCCGCCGTGGTGCGGGCGTCGGTGCACTACTACAACACCGACGAGGAGGTCGACGCGCTCTGCGCCGCCTTACAGCGTCGGAACTGAGTGCTTCGTTCTGAAACCAGGAGTCCTTGATGTACCTCATAACCGGCGCCACCGCCCACGGCTGACCGTGAACAGTGTTTCCACGAGCCCGGTCGCGTCGTCCCGAGCGATGGGCCCACGTCTGGGATGGCATCTCGATGCCGGCCCGGCTGACGGAGGTGCTCTTGGTCAGGACCCGCAACACGTCCCGGCGCACGCGCTCGCACCGGCCGCGCATGGCCTCGCGGGCGCCGTCCGCGTCCCGGGCGCGCAGGCGCTCGTGGACGCCCGCCAGCTCCCCGGGCGGGCTCGCCACCTCCGGAGCGATCAACGCGGCCATCCGCAGCACCCGCACCAGCGCCGGGCCCTCGACGCCGCGGCGCGCGGCAGCGCGTCCACGAGCCCGTCGCGCCGCAGGCGGGCCCGGGCGTCGCGCACCGGCGTCTTGCTCATCTGCCACTGCCGCGCGAGCGACGCCTCGCTGAAGCCGCTGCCCGGCGGCGGCGTCAGGTCGATGATCTGACGCCGGATCGCCCGGTACGCCTGGCCGGCGCGGTCGAGGCCGGTGACCTCCTGGCCGACCAGCAGCAACGCGGGCAGGTGAGCCATCGCGCGGTCACGCGGTGGAGCGGCCGGGACGCCTCCCGCCCGTCCGCGATCAGACTTGCCACTTGTCGCACGACACCACTTCGAACCCCCGGCTCGGGAAGACGGCGTCCACGAAGAAGTCGTGCAGGGCCGGATCGCCGTCGCCGCAGCCGTCGCTCAGCACGGTCACCTGGTAGCCGCGGTCGGCCGCGTCGTAGCAGGTCGCGGCCACCATCGCACTGGTGGCGACCCCGGCGACCGCCACAGTGGTGACGCCCCGCGCGCGGAGCACGAGGTCGAGGTCGGTCCCGGCGAACGCGCTGGCGCGGCGCTTCAGCACGACGACGTCCTCGTCGGCGACCGGCAGGGCGAGCTCGGTTCCGGCCGACCCCTCGTGGAAGGCGTCGCCGGCCTCGAAGAACGACTTCATCAGCGCGCTGCCGGGCGGCACGTCCGCCCCGTTGGCCCGGAACGCGAAGTGCACGAACACCACCAGGACGCCGGCCGCCCTGGCGCGGGGCAGCAGTTCGGTGAGCGGCGGCACGACCTGCTGGGCGAACGGGTAACCGCCCGTGATGCCCCGCTGGAGGTCGCCGATGATGAGTGCAGTGGTCACGACATTCTCCGTCCAGTGTTTCCGGCGGGCGCGACGGCCCGCGTCCCCTCCGGTCAAACTGGGATCACAGTAGGCAAGAGTTGAGATATCAGCAACCGGAGCGTGACGGCGACGGCCTTCCGGCGCGCCGGAATTGCGCCGATCAAGGGGTTACGTCACCTGCCATGGAGGATCTGCCTAGCGGAAACGCCTGTCATGCGCGATCGGCGTGCGGAGCTCATCCTGCGATCGTGAGGGGCAGGCCGGACAGCAGGCGGTCGCGCAGGACGTCGCCGCGGACGCCGATCTCGGGCAGGTCGTCGGGGCCGGGGGCGCCGCTGATCAGCAGTTCCGGCACGAGGAGGCGGCTGAGCGGGACCTCGGGCGACGGGTCGGCCAGGGCGCCGACGTCGGCGTCGGACAGGTCGAGGTAGGCCGGCGTGAGGGTCCTGCCGCGCAGGGTGCCGGCGACCAGGTCGGGGCAGAACTCGTTCCAGAAGATCGAGACGGTGGTGCGCAGGTCGCCATGGATCATCACCAGCTTGTCGGTCATGTCGCCGACGAACGTCTCGGCCGTCACGTGGCCGCGCACGACCAGCTTGGCGTCGCCGGCCAGGTAGACGTTCCGCGCCCGCAGGTCGCCCAGGACGATCAGCGCGGCGGAGCCGTCGTCCACGTCGGTCACGTTCCCGTCGACGACCAGGTCGCCGTCCACGATGTAGCCGGTCGCGGCGTCGGGGGCGTGCTCGCGCCACGGCGTGCGCTCGTGCTCGTCGAGGGGGAGTTCGCCGCTCACCGTGGCGGGACCGGGCACGAGGATGTACTCCTCCTCGTACAGGTTCCCGTACGTCTCCTTCGGCAGGCCGCGCCGCTCGAACAGGTCAACCGCATCGTCCCAGGCGAGATACGTCGATCGCATGCGCGTGACCCTAGCAATCCAGCCGGGTGGTGTTCGCCGGGTGTGGTCCCGGCCGCCGAGATCACCCGCGGCGCGGGGCTCGTACGATGGCGGGGTGCGGTCAGTTGTGCCGGTTCGCGGTCATGTGCCCGGATGGGAGATCACCGTCCCGTCGCGGCCCGGCGGCCTGCCCGGGGTCGTCATGGCGGGATTCAGCGACCGGGCCAACGAGTTCCGCGACCTCGCCCTGGTCCCGCACCCTGCGGTCACCCTGCTCTTCGACCTCGGCGACGAGCCGTTCGTCATCGAGGACGACCGCGGCTCCCGGCAACTCGGACGCGTCGTCGCCGGCCTCGCGCCCCGGCAGGTGCGAGGGAGCGGCCTGACCCGCCGGATGGAGTGCCTGCAGATCCGGTTGTCGCCGATGGCGGCGCACGCCGTCCTGGGCGCGTCCGCCGAACTGAGCGGCACGGTGGTCGCGCTCGACGACCTCTGGGGGCGCGAGGCCGAACGCGTCCAGGAGCGGCTGCGGGCCGCCCGGTCATGGGAGGACCGGTTCGCGATCGCGCGGGACGCGCTGGCCAGGCGGGCCGACGAGGGCCGGGCCGCCGATCCGGAGGTCGCCTTCTCGTGGCGGCGGATGGCGGCCAGCGGCGGGCGGGTGCCCGTCGAGCGGCTCGCCGCCGAGGCCGGCTGGAGCCGCAAGCGCCTGTGGGCCCGGTTTCGCGCCCAGGTCGGCCTCACGCCCAAGCGGGTCGCCCGGCTCATCCGCTTCGACCAGGCGGCCCACCGTCTGGCCGCCGGTGAGCGGGCCGCCCTGGTGGCGGCCGAGAGCGGTTACGCCGACCAGTCGCACCTGCACAGGGACGTCATGACCTTCGCGGGGGTGACGCCGGCCACGGTCGCGCTCTCGCCGTTCCTCGCGGTGGACGACGTCGCCTGGCCCTCCGGGCCTCCCCGTGACCTCGCCTAGCGGCTCATGCCCGGCCGCCGCCGACCAGGCGCAGCGCAGGGGATGGCGGCGCAGGAACCGCCAGCCGGCGTCTACGGCAGGCGCGGGTGAGGTGCCGGCTCCTCGTGGGCGGCTCTGGTGATCTCGTGCACGGCGACCGGCCGTCCGTGGCCCGGGACCACCGTCTCGAACGCGAACCGCAGGCCGAGCTTGTCCATCACCCGGCGGGACCGCTGGTTGTCCACGTGACGGATGCTGACGATCCGGTCGAGGCCGCACTCGGCGAACCCGAACCGCAGCAGCCGTCCGGCCGCCTCGGTGGCGTAGCCGTTGCCCCAGTACGCTCGTCCGAGCCGCCAGCCGATCTCCACGGCGGGCAGGATCTCGGGGAGGAACGCGGGCACCGCCAGGGTGACCCAGCCGGCCGTCAGCCCGGTCTCGCGCACGACGACGGAGAGCGGGCCGTGCCCGCTCTCCTGCCATTCCCGCCGGGCGCGCGCGATCCACGCCGCCGTGCGGTCCGGGTCCGGCGGCAGGACGGAACCGTCGCCGATGTACCGCATGACCTCGGGATCGGCGTTCATGGCGGTGAAGGGGGCGAGGTCGTCGTCGTCCGGCAGACGCAGCAGCAGCCGGTCGGTCGTCATGGGGATCATCCGGCGATGATGCCAGAACCGGGCGGCGCGGACGGTCCCGGCGCGGCCCCGCGGCGCAGGGCCCACCACGTCGCGACCGCCGCGTACGCGCCCAGCACGGCGAGCCCCGCCCATCCGGGCAGCGGGAAGTATCCCGCCGAGGGCGCGTAATGGGCGGTCACCTGCGGATACTCCACCCGCGTCTGCAGCACGGCGAAGCCCGCCGCCGGGGTCAGCCGCAGCAGCCAGCCGGCGACGGCGTCGGGCAGCAGCGGGAACGCCGTCAGGCCGTACGGCAGCGCGACCAGCGCGAGCGTGACGAGGACCGCCGTCCGGCGCAGCCACACGCCCAGCCCGTACGCGAGGACGGCGCCGAGCGCGAGCACCAGGCCGGCGCCGGCGATCACCCGCGCCCCGGTGAGCAGCGGCAGCGGTTGCGCCGGCACGCCGTTCCCCTTCATGATCGCGAGGCCCACCGGCAGGGCCACCCCCGCGGCGACCAGCCCGGTCACGAAGGCGGCCACCCCTGCGACGGCCGCGCGGGCGGCGACCACCCGCCGCGGGGCCGCCTCCCGGGCGGTGCGCGAGCCGAGGCGGGCCGCCACCACGAGCACGACGGCGAGCGCGAGCACCAGCCCGGCCAGGAGGTTCTCGACGACGCGCGGGCTGTCCTCGCCGAGTGGCCCGATGTCGCCGGTGCCGCTGACCGTGACGACCTCGCCCTTCCGCACGGCTCCGGAGGGATTGTGGTACTTCTCCCAGTCGGTCTGGTTCATCTGACCGACGGGTTCACTGACCCAGCCGCCGTCGCCGCCCTCGACGGTGACGTGGTCGAAGACGCCGACGGCCTGGGTGAACCGCGACTCCTCCACCGCGCCGCCGAGGCCGGTCTCGCGGAGCGTGAGGTCGCCGGGTGAGGTGGCGAACAGGCCGACCCGCACGGTGTCCGGCAGCCCGGCCAGCGTCGCCGTGCCGACGGTGTGCCAACGGTTGCCGTCGGCGGACTCGGCGCCGGTGATGGTGTCGCCGGAGCGGGTCAGGCGCAGCCAGCGGGGGAGCCGGTCGCGGCTGCCCGCCACGTCGTGCCGGTAGTCGTACTGGAAGCGCACGCCGTGGGCGCCGGTCATGGCCAGGGCCGCGTAGCGGGAGCCCTGGCGCGTGCCGTCCTTGACGATGATCCCGGCCTTGGCCCAGGGCACCAGACCGGCGACGATGCTGTCGTGGTTCGGCGGGGGGTAGGTGATCGTCCCGGTCATGGACGTCATCCGGACCGTGATGGCGCCTTGGCGGCCCAGGCTGCGGTGCAGGAACCAGAACGTGTCGCCGACGGCGGAGCCGTCGGCGGCCACGGGGGTGGCGGGGCAGGGGCCGTCGCAGGAGGAACGGCTCCCGGACGCCGACAACAGGCCCAGCCCGATGACGGCGAGGACCGCGACGGCAAGGGCGGTCAGGCGGCCGGGACGGCGGAACGCGGCCCATTCCCGGCGTAGGAGGTCGGTGATCGACATGCCAACGGTTATAGGGATCAGCGCCTAACACGCCCCGAACGACGCCTGTCACCCCGCTGTCACAGGGCCGCCTCGCTGTCGCGGCGGCCCTTCGGGGTCCGGACGCGAAGCGGCGTTGATCTGCGCCTGCGTGCGGGGCTACCTCGACGTCTGCTAACGCGCTCCCTGGGGGCAGGGGCCGGCACATGAAGGCGCGGTCTTGGGCAGGTCTGGCTCCGGCCTCGCGAACGAGCGCGAGGTTTGAGGCCCGGCTGTCCGGGGGCCGCGGTGTTCAGCTGTGCTCGGGTTCCACCGGGAGCCACAGTTCGGCGTCGGCCTCGGTCTTGTCCGGCGACAGGTGGATGCGCAGGATCTCGGGACCGGTGCGGGTGCGGTACGGGTTCGACGGGAACCATTCGGTGAACACGTCCCGCCACAGCTCCTGGATGGCCTGTGGCGCCGGCCCGGAGGTGGTGAAGACCGCCCACGTACCGGCCGGGACGTCCAGCGTGGTCGTGCCCTCCGGAGCGGCCGCGGAGGTGATCACGCCATGGTGGTAGTCGAGTTCGGTGCCCTCGGCGCGGCTGGGGTCCATGTCGTCGCAGACCGCGACGATGCCGTGCGGCTCCTGGTCCGACAGCTTCTCCAGGCGCTCCAGAGTCTGTGCGTCGATCCCACGGACGAAGTCCATGATCGCCTGGTTCGGGCCCGCGTGCACCAGCGGTACCCGGGTCTTGAACCCGACGACGGTGAAGTCCGCCTTGTCCACGACGCGGTACCGCATGCTGCTTCTCCCTTCGATGACGAGACGGAAGACCATCCGGGACTGGGAGTTGAGTGCGGCGCCGGTACGCCGGGCCTCGCCTGGTCCGATGCCGTGCATGGCACGGAACGCCCGCGCGAACGCCTCACCGGAGCCGTAGCCGTAGCGCACCGCGATCTCCAGCAGCGTTTCACGCCCCGCGAGCACTTCGGCGCCCGCGAGGGTGAGCCGACGACGCCGGACGTACTCCGACAGCGGCATGCCCGCAAGGGCGGAGAACATCCGGCGCAGGTGGTGCTCGGAGGTGGCCGCGATGCGTGCCAGCTGCTCCATGTCGATGGCCTGGTCGAGATGGCGCTCGATGTGCTCCAGGGCCTGGTTCAGCCGCTCCAGCATGGCTGGCCTCCGTCCTCGTCCCTCTTCACGGCCATCTTGCCGACGATAGCCGTGAAGCAGGTCTACCCGGCGCTGCTGCCGGCGCCGTCCCCGTCCGGACCGGGGGTGTCCCGTCCCAGGCCCCGGCGGATCGCGATCTCCACGGGCGAGTACGCACCGTCAGCCCGCTCCAGTTCGTACGGCGCGGCCGGCATCAGCGGCGGCTGGGCCATGAAGCGCGGTCGCACCCCATGGTGCGGTTGCGCGGCGTGCACCAGGAACGGATGGCACAGGAAGACGTCGCCCGGGGACCCGGTGGCGAGGGCGAGTGGCCGGTGGTCGGACGCCGCCACCACGTCGGGCGCGAGGGTCAGCCCGCTCGCCCCGTCCTCTCCGTACTTCTCCAGCACCTTCGGCACGTCGAGGTGTGAGCCGACCCGGATCCGGGTCGGGGCGTCCTCCTCGCCGACCTCGCTGAACAGGAACAGCATCAACAGCGCCCGTCCCTGGGAGCGCAGATTCGTGAAGTACCAGGTCTCGCCCTCCGGCAGGTAGCTGCCCTCGATGTGCCAGCCCGCGTCCTCCGGCTCGTCCTCGTGGGGGAAGCGCAGCGGGAACGTGCCGAGCGAGTAGCGCGGCTCCCAGCGGCCCGCGCCGACGAGCAGGTCGTACGCGTGGTGCAGGAAGGGGGAGTTGGGCGCGGCGGCGAACGGCCCCTGCGCCATGCCGCCCACCCAGTGCACGGGCTGCGTCCACGTCGACGGGTCGTCGGGGTCGCAACCCGTCTCCCGCCACAGCAGCCGCGCGCAGTCTGCGGCCACGCGCGGCGCGACGGCTCCCTCCAGTTTCACGAAGCCGTCGCGGAGGAAACGGGATACCAAGGTCGTGTCATTCATGCCACCAGCCTGCGACCACACCGGCCCCGGTGGCCCGACATCTTCCGTACCACCTTTGTCGGGTATGAGACTGAGCCGGCACGGGCTCGTGGGGGCCATGCTGTGGGACACCCCGGCGAGGGATCGCCGGCGTGGCGGTTCTTCAATGGGTGCGGCGGCGCAGGGTGAGGGCGACGAGCGGGCCGGCGGCGAGCAGGAGTGCGAGGGCCGCGTAACCGTAGGTGAGCGAGGCCAGGGTGGCGACGCCGGCCACGAGCAGCGGGCCGCCGGCGTCGCCCAGCTCCCGGCCCAGTTCGGCGGCGCCCATGGTCTGGCCCATGCGTTCGGCCGGGGTGCGGGCGGCGAGGGCGGCGAAACCGAGCGGGGTGATGAGCCCCGTCCCGGCCCCGATCAGCACGGCGGCCGACAGGATGCCGGCCAGGCCGGGCAGCATGGCGCAGGCCAGCCCGGCCGCGGTGACCAGCAGCCCGCCCAGCAGGCCGGTACGGGTCGACAGACGCTCTTCGTCGAGGGCCCGCCCGGCCCTGGGCTGGACCACCGCCGCGCACGCCGCCAGGACGGACACCGCCGCGCCGGTCGCGACCGTGCCCAGCTCGGCGGCCCGGCCGGACACGGGCAGGAAGCCCACGCCGACCGACAGCGCGGCGGTGGCCCCGGCCAGCGCGGCGGTCGGCGCGAGGAAGGCCGGATCGGCCAGGCGCCGCGCCAGGTCCAGCACCGTCTGGCGGACCTTGGGCAGCGGCGGCACCGCGGGCACGGCCAGCGCGGCCCACACGGCGACCGCCGCGCCCAGCACGGTCAGAACCGCGAACAGCAGCCGCAGGCCGCCGGCCCACACCAGCACACCGCCCAGCAGCGGGCCCAGGGTGTAGCCGATCGACTTCCAGAAGCCGTAGCCGCCGAAGGCCCGGCCGAGCTTGGCGGCCGGGTTGAGCCTGGCCACCAGCGCCGAGGCCGACGGTGAGAACGCCGAGGCCGCCGCTCCCTGGCCCAGGCGGGCGGCCCACAACCAGCCGGGGCTGTCGGCGACGACGTACAGGCCGGAGGCGACCGCGAACGCCACCAGCCCGCCCACCAGCACCGGACGGGCGCCTACGCGGTCGGCGAGGCTGCCGAACAGGGGCTTGAGCAGCACCTCGGCGCCGTCGTACAGGGCCAGCAGGCCGCCGAGGACGAGCAGCGAGGTGACCGCGTCCGTGGAGAACCCGCCGAGGTTGGCGGCGATGCCGTGCGCGCCGAACGCGGTGGTGAACCCGGCCGCGTACAGCGGCCACATCCGCCGGCCCGCCGCCGCGCGCGCCGCCGCGGCGGAACCGGAAGGCGGCACAGGGGGCGGTGTGGTGGGCTCCCCGGAAGGCGGTCCGGGGGGCGGTGTGGCGGGCGGCCCGGAAGGCGGCCCGGGGGGCGGTGTGGCGGGCGGCCCGGAAGGCGGCGCGGGGGGCGTCACGCCTGCGGCCGGTCGAGTCTGGCGGCCACGGCGTCGAGGACCCACTCCAGGCCGGTCGCGAAGGACTCCTCGGCGGCCACCTCCGTGCCGTCGTGCACGAACTTGGCCAGCGTGGGGTAGCGGCCCGTGGCCAGCATCCGGCTCACGTGCGGGCCGTAGGCGCGCTGCCAGTCGAGCTTGGACAGGCCCGTGGCGCGCTCGGCCCGCAGCTGCGCGATCTCGCGCCTGATCGCGCCGGTCAGGTACGCGCCGACGGTCTGCACGGCGTGCATGACGGTGTCGAGGTGGGCGAGGCCGTCGAGGGCGGCCAGCGTGCGTTCGGTCACGGCGAGGGCGTTCGGGCCCAGGCTCGGACGGCCGCCGAGCAGGTCGGCCAGCCATTCGTGGCGGAGGGCGGCCTGCCTGGTGCGGACCGCGTGGCCGCGCAGCGCCTCCCGCCAGTCGCCGGGCGGCCCGTCGGGCAGGATCTCGGCGTGGACCTCGTCCACCATGAGGTCGAACAGCTCCTCCTTGGTGGAGATGTATCCGTACAGCCGCATCGGGCCGACGTCGAGCCGGGCGGCGACCTTGCGCAACGACACCGCCTCCAGCCCGCCCTCGTCGGCCAGCGCGACGGCCGCGGCGACGATCCGCTGCCGGTCGAGCGGCGCGGGGCGGGTCGGCGGCTCCGGACGGTCCCACACAGTCATGGATACATCGTACTGTTGCGATACGGCGTATTGCAGCAATACAGTGTATCGACATGAGACAACGTATCGCCGTGGTGGGAGGCGGCCCCGCGGGCCTCACCTTCGCCCGCGTCCTGCACCGTCACGGCCATCCCGTCACCGTCTTCGAACGCGATGCCGCGCCCGACGCCCATCCTCCGGGCGGCACGATCGACCTGCACGAGGGGATGGGCCAGCGCGCGCTGGACAAGGCGGGGCTGCTGGCCGAGTTCCAGGCGCTGTCCCGTCCCGAGGGGCAGGCCATGCGCATCCTGGCCCCCGACGGGACCATGCTGCGCGACTGGCGGCCCCGTCCGGACGTCCGGGCCAATCCGGAGATCGACCGCGGGCAGCTTCGCGACCTGCTGCTCGACTCCCTGGACGTCCGATGGGGGCACGCCGTGACGGAGGTGACGCCCGGAACGCGGGACGGCGTGCTGCTCCGCTTCGCCGACGGGCGGCAGGAGACGTTCGACCTCGTGGTCGGCGCGGACGGGGCCTGGTCCCGGGTCCGCCCGGCGCTTTCTGCCGCGACGCCGCAGTACACCGGCGTCACCGCGGTCGAGACCTCCCTCGACGACGTCGACACCCGCCACCCGGACCTCGCCCGGCTGATCGGCGACGGCTCCGTGGCCGTCTACGGCGTGAACCGGGCCATCGTCGCCCAGCGCAACAGCGGCGGCCACGTCAAGGTGTACGCCCAGTTCCGCGCGCCGCTGAACCGGCACGCGGACACCGGCACGGGCTCGGACGGCGCCGAAGCCGTGCGGTCCCGCCTGCTGGCGCTGTTCGAGGGCTGGGCCGACCCCGTGCTCGACCTCCTGCGCCGCGGCACCGCGTTCGCCGACCGCCCCCTCTACGTCCTGCCCGTCTCCCACACCTGGGCCCACGTCCCCGGGGTGACGCTCCTGGGGGACGCCGCCCACCTGATGCCGCCCTTGGGGGTGGGCGCGAACCTGGCGATGCTGGAGGGCGCCGAGCTCGCCGAGGCCCTTGCCGCCGGCCCCGGCGATCCGGACGAGGCCGTCCGCGCCTTCGAGGAACGGATGTGGGAACGGGCCGGCAGGTGGGCGAAGATGACGGCGGACGGCCTGGAACGTCTCGTCGGCCCGGATCCCGCCACAGCCATCGCCGTCTTCGACGAGGTCCAGGCGTCCTGACCGGCTTGCCCACCCGCCGGCCGCGTGCCCCACCTCACGGGACGGAACAGCTAGCCGACCGGCTCTCCCGCGCCGGTCCGCGGCAGCCGATCGTACGGAACGGCGTGACGGGTCCGGCCGCGGACGCCGGTGGTGGTCGTCGCGGTGAACAGCGAGTTGAGCAGCGCCTCCTCCACCGCGTCCATGACCGCGGCGAACAGCGGGTTCAGGCCGGCGTCGGGCAGGCGCGGGAGCTCCGGCGACGCGGTGCTGAAGGCGATGGCGTAGTCGCCGCTCCCGTTGGAGTACGACGCCCCGACGCGCCCCATGGCGAAGATCGCCCGGCGGGCCAGGCGGGCGAGCTGACGCGCGTCGAGCGGCGCG
Organism: Nonomuraea sp. NPDC004702; assembly: GCF_053601695.1. NCBI lineage: Bacteria > Bacillati > Actinomycetota > Actinomycetes > Streptosporangiales > Streptosporangiaceae > Nonomuraea > Nonomuraea sp. NPDC004702. The sequence continues at coordinate 293,896 of NZ_JBSGCE010000003.1, read as the reverse complement.
TCGGTGGCCACCACGATCATGCAGGAGTTGCCGATGGGCTCCTCGCCGGTGGCTCCCGGGACGAGCTCCTCGACCGGCATCGGGACGCCCCCCACGGTCAGCACGCCGCCGAAGTTCGCCTGGACGAGCGCCCCGACCGTCACCGCGGCCCCCTCGGCCACCGGCCGCCGGGACGAGGTGCCGATGCCCGCCTTGTAGCCCAGCGCCGTCGTCCCGGTGCCCGCTCCCACGCACCCTTCGGCGGGCAGCCCGCCGGACGCACCTTCCAGCGCGTCCAGCACGTGCCGCTCGGTGATCGGGCGGCGCCGGATGTCGGACAGGTAGCCGTCGTTGGTCTCGCCCACGACCGGGTTGAAGGAGATGCCCTCCGGGCTGCGGTCCATCAGGTAGGTGAGCAGCGCGTCCGCCGCCCGGAACGCCGACAGCGTGGCGGTCAGCACGACGGGCGACTCCAGCACGCCGAGCTCGTCGATCTGGGTGGAGCCGACCAGTTTGCCGTATCCGTTGCCGGCGTACACGGCCGCGGGCAGCGCCCGCCCTTCGGCGGTGAGCTGACGGGGGACGACGGCGGTGACCCCGGTGTGCAGGTCGGCGCCGTCGTCGAGGGTGGTGTGGCCGACCAGGACGCCTTCGACGTCGGTGATCGCGTTCAACGGCCCGGTCGGCAGTGCGCCGACGACGACGCCCAGTTCGCGCGCCCGCGCGCGTCCCCTCGTGGCTGCGGTGAGGTGATTGTCCATGATGTTCCCATTGTCGGGGCTCCGCTCCGGCGACGCGTGCCCCTCGGCGACCGATAGGCTCGGAGCCCTTCCGTCCCCTCGCGGGAGACCTGGTCGGAGGGCCACCCGCCCGCCGGCCGCACGGGACCGGAAGGGGCGCGACGGGCAGATGACAGCCGGCCGATGCACGCACGACCTCGAATTCCACGACGACGTCGTGATCAAGCGGTACGCCTCGTGGGGGCGGGGAGAGCCGCGCCGGGAATGGCAGGCGCTCACCCTGCTCGCCGAACACGCCCCCGGCCTCGGCCCTGTCCCCGTGCGGGCCGCGCTCGACGGCCGTCCGCCGCTGATCGTGATGAGCCGGCTGCCCGGCCGCGTCCTGCGCGGCGAGCAGGCCACCGGCGAGCAGATCCAGGCGACGGCCGACGCCCTGAACCGGCTGCACCGGCTGCCGCGCCGGGTGGTGGAGACGGTCGGCCCCGCCTCCTGGGGGCCCGTGGCGGCCGTGGCCAAGGCTCGGGCCTGGGCAGGTAGGCGGCCCGAGCTCGGCGACGAACCCGTGGTGCGGGAGGCGTACCGCGCGGGCGTCGCCTGGCTGGACTCCTCCGCGCCCGACGGCCTCGCCACCGATCCCCGTACGCCCGTTCTCGGGATGGCCGACGGCAACCGCGCGAACTACCTGTGGGACGAGCACGACCGCCGCGTCCGGCTCATCGACTGGGAGGACTCCGGCCGCAACGATCGCGCCTTCGAGCTGGGCGAGCTGTGCGAGCACATCTCCCGCCTCGACGGCGCCCTGGACGCGCGGCGACTGCTGGCCCTGGTCGACCTCACCCCGGCGGAGGCCCGGCGCGTGCGGGATTTCCGTCTCCTGATCGCATTGGGCTGGTTCCTCCAGCTCGGCCCCGGCGGCCCGGCGGCGCCGCACAACCCGCCGGGCACGCTCGCGGTCCAGGCCGAGCGGGTGCTGCGGCTGCTCGGGTAGGGGCTGGCCGGGGTGCGCCGTCAGAGCAGGGTGCCGCCCGAGGCGTCCAGCCAGTGGCCGGTCACCCAGCGGCTGTCGTCGCCGGCCAGGAAGGCCACCGCGTCGGCCACGTCCGCGGGGGTGCCCACGCGGCCCATGGGGGACAACGACGACAACCAGGTCAGCGCCTCCCCGACGAGTCTGCCCTGGTGCATGTCGGTGTCGATGACGCCGGGCGCCACGGTGTTGACGGTGATCCCGCGCGGCCCGAGCTGCTTGGCCAGCGTCGAGGTGAGCACGTCGAGCGCGCTCTTGGACATCGCGTAGCTGATCGCCGTCGGCATCGCCGAGCCGCGGGTCAGCATCGTGGAGACGTTGACGATCCGGCCGCCGTCACGCAGGCGGGGGAGTGCGAGCTGGGTGACGAAGAACGGGGCGGTGGCGTTGACCGCGAAGAGCCGTTCGAACTGCCGTCTGGTGACGTGCTCGATGCCGGGCTCGTCGTTGAGGATGCCGGCGTTGTTGACCAGGATGTCCAGCCCGTCGGCGCGGGCGTCGAAGGCGGCCCACAGGCGGTCGGCGTCGCCGGGCGTGCCCAGCTCGGCCCGCAGGGCGAACGCCTGCCCGCCCGCCGCCTCGACCGCGGCGACGGTCTGCGCGGCGGCCTGGTCGTTGCCGCCGTAGTGGACCGCGACGCGCGCGCCGTCCGCGGCCAGGCGCTGGGCGATGGCCCGGCCGATCCCTCTGCTCGCGCCGGTGACGAGCGCGGTCTTGCCATGGAGGTTGCTCATGATGTGTTCCTGTCGATCGGGGATGAGTCACCCGAAGGCCGCGGGCGGGCGGCAGGCGTGCCGCTCGACGCCCGCAGGGCGATCAAGGGGACTGGAGGAAATCCAGGGTGGCCAGCTCGTTCACGGTCGTCTGCAGCTGGTCGATGCGGGCCCGGCCGATCCGGACCAGCTCCTCGCCCGCGGCGATCCACTGGCCGAGGTCGCGGGACAGGGGCGGGATGCCGGAGAGGATGTCGGCACTCTCCTTGAGGGTGATGCCGACCCGCTGCGCGGCGAGGGCGAGCTTGATCCGGCAGACCGCGTCGACGGTGAAGCGGCGGGCGTTGCCGCTGTTGCGGTGGCCGGTGATCACGCCGTAGCGCTCGTAGAAGCGGACGGCGTTGGGCGTCACCCCGGCGGCCCTGGCCACCTGCCCGACCGAGAGCGAGGCCGGGATCGTCTCGGAGCCGGGACGGTTTGTGACGGTCACGGCGCGCTCACCGTCCTCTCAGCCGACTCCCGCCGGCCCGGTGTCGCCGAGTGCCGGGCCGGAGAGCGCAATCGTACGACGAGGGCCAGCGACATCACGACGAGGGCCGCCGCCTGGGTCAGCCGCAGGGCGTCGGTGACCGTGACCGCCTGCGCCGCCCTGTCCGCCGCGTCCATGGCGGCCAGGCCCGCGAGCGACGCGCCGCCGGTCATCGCGGCGGTCAGCGCCGTGAACAGCGCGCCGACCGCCACGGTGCCCATGCCGTTGGCGACCGTGCTCACCAGCGACAACAGCGCGGAACCCGAGGCCAGGTCGGGGCCGTGGAGGTTCCGGCTGGAACCGGACATCGTCGGCATCATGATCGCGCCGGTGCCCGCTCCCTGGAGCAGCGCGAACAGCCCGAGCACCGGGTACGGGGTGTCCGGCGCGAGGATGATCACCTGGACCACGCCGGACGCGATCACGAGCCCGAGCCCGGTGCCGACGACCCGCCGGGGGCCGAGCCGTTCCAGCAGCCGGGCCGCCACCTGCAGGCTGAGGCCCATGCCGACCGCGCCGGGGACCATCAGCGCCGCCGTGACCGAGGCGCTGTCGAGACGCAGCGTCTGGACGTAGGCGGGCATCAGCAGAGCCGAGCCGAAGTAGGGGGCGGCGTACAGGGCGAGCACCGCGGCGCCCCGGCCGAACGTCGGATCGCCGAGCAGCCGGATCCGCAGCAGCGGCTCCGGACGGCTCAGCGCCCGCGCGCAGAAGGCCGCGACCAGCACCGCGCCGGCGGCCACCGCGGCGATCCGCGTCCAGGCCGGGCTGTCCTGGGCGCTGATGCCGTACGCCACCGCGACGATGCCGGGCACCAGCAGGATCGCCCCCACCAGGTCCGGCCGGACCCGCCGGCCGCCCGCGCGGCCGGCCGGCAACCAGGCCGGCGCGCCCGCGGCGGTCAGCAGCGCCAGCGGCACGGTGACGTAGAACAGCGCGCGCCAGGAGCCGGCGCCCAGGAGCGCCGCGCCGAGCAGCGGGCCCAGGATCGGCCCGACCAGCATCGGCACCCCGGTGACCGCCGTCATCCGGCTGCGGCGTTCGGGCGCGACCGCGCCGAACCCGATCGCCATCCCCAGCGGCGCCAGCAGGCCGCCGCTGAGGCCCTGCGCCGCCCGCGCGGCGATCAGCCCGTCCAGGCCGCCGGCCGCGCCGGCGGCGGCGGAGGCGACCGCGAAGCCGACCAGCGCCGCCAGGTACACGCGCCGCGCGCCCCAGCGCGCGGCCAGCCCGGCGGCCAGCGGCATCGTCGCCACCATCCCGAGCGCGTACGCGGTGACGACCCACTGCACAGAGCTCAGCGACGCCCCGAACGCCGCCATCAGCGCGGGCAGCGCCACCACGACGATCGTGGCGTCCAGCACCGCGAGCAGCCCGCCGGCCATCAGGACGACCGCGGCGCGCAGTTCCGGCCCGGTCAGCCTGCTCACCGCCGACCGGCCAGGTCCGGGACGCGGACGGACCGCAGTGCCCGCGCCCACGTGCGCAGCTCGCCCATCGTCGCGTGCAGCGCCTGCGTCGTGCCCGGCGGGGGAACGAAACGGCCGCCGGCGTCCAGGTGCTCCCACGCCATCGGGATCAGCACCGACTCGCGGACCGTGGCGGCCCTCAGTTCGGGGAAGACCATGCGCAGCTGCGCCACGGCCCTGATGCCGCCGGAGGCGCCGTACCCGACGAACGCGACCGGCTTGTACGCCCACTCGGTGAAGTGCCAGTCGATCGCGTTCTTCACGGCGGCGGGGAAACTGTGGTTGTACTCCGGGACGAGGAACACGAACCCGTCGGCGCCGGCGAGCGCGTCGCCGATCGGGGACGCGGCCCCTCCGCCGGGCTGCAGCTCGTGCATCGGCAGCGAGACCGCGGCCAGGTCGATCATGTCGAGGTCGAGCCAGTCGATGGTGCTGAGCTCGCGCTCCAGCCAGGCGGCGAGCGGATCGGCCATTCTGGGCCTGCGCACGCTTCCGATCACCACGGCGATCCGGAGGCGGCTGTCGGCGTTGGTTTCCGTCATGGGGCCGACGCTAGGAGTTCGCCTATGGGCGAACTCAAGTCGCCGAATCCTGGGCCATTCCGGCGTCCGGCATAGTTCCGGGACGCCCGCTCGTCCTTGGTGGGTGACATGAGGAGGAGGACGGGTGGATCCAGGCTTCGAGGCGGTTCTGCGGCAGTTCGTCATCGACCGGTCGGGGGCGCTGTTCCGCACGGCGTACCTGCTGACCGGCGACCGGCACGCCGCCGAGGACCTCGTCCAGTCGGCCCTGGCGAAGACGGTCGCGCGGCCTGCGCGACCCCGAGGCCGTCGAAGGGTACGTCCGCCGCACCATGTACCACGAGCAGGTGAGCCGGTGGCGCCGCCGGTCGCGGGTCGTGGAGGTGAGCACGGAGGAGCGGCTCGACCGGCCCGGCGACGGGCACGCCGACGCGGCCGACCTGCGCCTGACGATGCGGGCGGCGCTGTCCCGGCTGACGCCCCGGCAGCGGACCATGCTCGTCCTGCGCTACTTCGAGGACAAGTCGGAGACCGAGATCGCGGACCTGCTGGGCGTGCGCGTGGGCTCGGTCCGCAGCCAGATCTACCGATCACTGGAGCGGCTGAAGAAGACCGCCCCCGAGCTGAGCGCCGTGAGGGAGTTCCGTTGAACATCGAGAACCTGCTGCGTGAGACCCTCGCCGACATGGCGGACGAGCAGACGCCACCGCCTCCCGCCCGGTTCCTCCCGCAACGTCCCGCCCGGTTCCTGCGGCATCGTCCTGCCCGCCGGAGGGGCGTCGCGCTGGCGGCGGCGGCCGCCGTCGCCGTCCTGGCCGCCGGGGGCACGGTCGCCGTCCGGGCGCTCGCGCCGGAGCCGGGCCGCCCGGAGCCGTCCGTGGCCGCGCGGCCCGGTCCGGGACGGGCTCAGGTGGAGGTCGTCAACGACGGCGAGCGGGTCTCCGGCCTGTTCGACGAGCTCGCCCGCCTGACCGGCAGGCCCGCGGAGTCGTTCGCCAAGGCCGCCGGGGACGGCCGGGCGCTCGGCCTGCCTCCGTACGCGAAGGGCGGGCTGGAGGGCTTCGCCTTCCCCGGCACGTACCGGTTCGCCGGCTCCGCCGCCCCGGCCGAGATCCTGGGCGAGATGGTGGCCCGCTTCCGCGCGACGGCGGACGAACTCGGCTTGGCCGCCCGGCCCGACGCCCTGGACGTCGTCATCGTGGCCAGTCTCGTCCAAGCCGAATCGCCCACCGAGGCCGACATGCCGAAGGTGGCCCGCGTCCTGCGCAACCGGCTGGCCCGCGGCATGTCGCTGCAGGTCGACAGCTCGGTCCGCTACGCGCTCGGCAGGCTCCGGGGGCCCGTCACGGTCGAGGACGTGCGGGTGCGTTCGCCGTACAACACCTACCGTCACCAGGGCCTGCCTCCTGGGCCCGTCGCCAACCCCGGCGCGGCCGCGCTCAGGGCCGCCCTCCACCCGGCCGCGGGCTCCTGGCTGTACTTCGTGCTCACCGACCCGAAGCACGGCACCCTGGCCTTCGCCACAACCGAAAAGGAGTACACCGAACTCACAGAACGCGCGCGGGTCAGCCCGAGCACCGGCCGCGGGGAGTGACCGAGGCCCGGACGCCGCCGTCCGCCTTGGTCGCCTCGACGTGGAAACAGGCCCGGAACAGGCCGCCGCCGAAGGACTCGCGCACGGTGGTGATCGTCTCGATCTCAACCTGGACGGACGGCTGCTGGTTGGTGACGTGCCACACGCGCACCTCGTAACCGTTGCCGAGATCACGGACCTGCTGGTCCGTCGGCCACCGGCCGGTGAGCAGGGTTCGCAGGCCGCCCGCGTAGCCGTCGGCCAGCCGCCGCGTCTCCTTCTCGGCCTGCGCCGTCGTCTCCTCGTGCTGCCACCGGTAGATCAGGGGCCACCCGAAGGACACCAGAACCCCGCCGCCGGCCAGGACCATGCCGCAGACGATGACGACCAGGACAACTCGTCTCAAGAGGACGGCACCTCACCTCGCTTGCGTGTCCGGGCGGCGGGCATGCCGGTCGGGGCCGGGACGCCCGTGTGCTCGTTCGCCTAGTGTGCGTCGTCGGGGGACGCGGCGCGCATCAGCAGGTGGCCGCGGCGGAAGCGTTCGTCCTCCAGCGGCTCGCGGAGCATCCGGCCCACCTCGACGAACCCCTCCTTGCGGGCCAGGTCGGCCAGTTCGTCGATCGGCCACCGGTAGGCCGGCGTGACCTTGTGGTCGAACTCCGTGACCGGCCCGCCCTCGGACTCGAAGAAGCCGACCAGGAAGTGGCCGCCGGGAGCCAGCACCCGGCGGAACTCGGCGAGGTACGGCGGCAGTTCCGCCGGCGGGACGTGGATCATGGAATACCAGGAGATCAGGCCGCCCAGCTCGCCGTCGGCCACGTCGAGGGCGTCCATCGAGCCGAGTTCGAAACGCAGGCCGGGATAGTCCCTGCGGGCGATGTCGAGCAGCGCGGGGGACAGGTCGACGCCGAACGCGTCCAGGCCGAGGTCACGCAGGTGGGCCGTCATGTACCCGGGGCCGCACCCGGCCTCGACCACGGGCCGGGGCCCGGCGGCCCGGACGAGTTCGGCGAACGCCGCGACCAGCGCGCGGTCCAGCGGCAGGCGGTCGAGCGAGTCGCGGGCGAGGTCGGCGTACAGGTCGGCGACGGCGTCGTAGGCGCGCGCCGTCGCCGTGAGGTAGGAGGAGTCGGCCATGGCGGACGACTGTAGCCCATCGGCTCGGGTGCCGCAGAGCCGTCGACGCCGCGACGGGCCGCCCGTTCTCGCGTATGCTGTGAACAAAAATCCAATCTGTTCATACGGATACAGTCGGCCGGTGCGGCCACGGAAGGGATCCCCCCATGCTGAACGACCTGCCGTACCTGTCGGCCGGCGACGGGCCGCCGCTGATCGTCCTGATCTACACCCCGCAGGCCGCCAACCCCACGGGCATGACGCGCTGGTCCACGATGCGGCTGGTCCGGCCGTTCACCCGGGACTTCACCGTGTACGTCGTCAACCGCCCGCCCGGGCTGCCCCCCACCACGACGATGGCCGACCTCGCCGCGATCTTCGCCCGGGCGATCAGGGCCACGTTCGACGGACCGGTCAACGTGCTGGCCCTGTCCACCGGCGGATCCATCGCCCTGCAACTGGCCGCCGACCATCCCGGCCTGGTCGACCGGCTCGTCCTGGCGGGCACGGCCTGCACCCTCGGCCCGGCCGGCCGGCGGGCCCAGCGCGGCTACGTCGAACGGGCCCGCCAGGGCAGGCGGCCGAGCCCCGCGCTGGCCGAGATCGTCACCGCGTCGGCCCTCGGCCGCGTCCTGCTCAGGGGCCTGCTGTGGCTGTCGGACGGCGGGCGCGCCGACCACTCCGACGCCGTCACCGTGCTCAACGCCGAGGACGGCTTCGACCTGCGCGGCCGGCTGTCCGAGATCAAGGCGGCCACCCTGCTGATCCAGGGCGGCGACGACCTGGTCTACCCCCTGGACCTGGCCCGGCAGACGGTCGAGGGCATCCCGGACGCCCAGCTCGTCGTCTACCCCGGCCGCAGCCACAGCGGCACCTTCACCGACAGGAGATTCGCCCCCGACGCCCTCGCCTTCCTGACCGACGGCTGAGGACCCGCCCCTCAAGGACCGACCGGCCGCGGGGCGTCCCGCACCCGCGCCCGCAGCAGGGCGACGACGCCGAGCACCACGTGCAGGACCCCGGCCACCGCCGCGGCCACGTGCAGCCCGGCGACGAACGCCGACTCGGCCTGCGCGGCCGCCGCCGGCACGAGGGCGGGCAGCTGGAGGGTCTCGTCCAGGGTGGGGGCCAGGTCCGGCCCGCGGAGCCGGAAGACCAGGGCGGCGAGCGAGCCGAGCAGCGCGATCCCGAGGGCGTTGCCGATCTCGTTGCTGGTCTCGGCCAGCGCCCCCGCCGCTCCGGCCCGTTCCGGCGGCACGGCCCCGACCGCGGTGTCGGCGACGACGCTGAACGAGATGCCGTACCCGACGCCCGCGACGACCGTGGACGCGACGTACCAGCCGGCACCGCCCGTGACGGCCGTCGGGAGCAGGAGCAGCAGCCCCGCCGCGACGGAGAAGTGGCAGACGGCGAGCGCGGCCCGCCGGCCGACGCGGTCCACCACGAAGGGCGTGACGACGCAGGTGACGGTGAGCACCACCGCGCCGGGCAACGCGAGCAGCGCCGCGTCCAGCACGGGCAGGCCGAGCACGGACTGGAGGTAGACGCCCGACAGGTACGCCGTCGCCGACCACGCCGCCAGCGGCAGCAGCCCGGTGACGATCGCCACGGTGAACACCCGGTCGCGGAACAGCGAGAACTCGATCAGCGGCTGCGCCAGGCCGCACTGCCTGCGGACGAACCACGCCAGCAGCCCCGCCCCGGCCGCCCCCGCGACGACCGGGACGGCCGACAGCCCGTCGGCGGCGGCGTGCTTGAGCGCGTAGATCGCGAGCAGCAGCCCGGCCGCGGACGTCACGACGCTGGGCACGTCCACACGCCCGGCGCGGGTCGCCCGCACCTCGCGCAGCAGGATCGGCGCGAAGACCAGGAACAGGGCGAGGACGGGCAGGTTGACCAGGAAGACCGACCCCCACCAGAACCGTTCCAGCAGCACGCCGCCCACGATCGGCCCGGCGGCGAACCCGGCCGCGAACGCCGCGGCGAACACGCCGATGGCCTGCGCCCGGCGCCGCGGGTCGGCGAACAGCTCGCTCAGCACGGCCAGCGCCGACGGCAGCAGGGTCGCGCCCGCCACGCCCATCAGCGCGCGGGCCGCGATCAGCAGCTCGGCGCTGGGCGCGAACGCCGCCGCCGTGGAGCCGGCGCCGAAGACGGCGGCGCCGACCATGAGCAGCCGCAGCCGCCCGTACCGGTCGCCGAGGTTGCCGAACGCGATCAGCAGGGAGCCGACGGCGAAGCCGTAGACGTCGAGGATCCACAGGGCCTGGCCCGCGGTGGGGGTGAGGGCCTGGCTGATCCGGGGCATCGCCAGGAACAGGATCGAGCCGTCCATGGAGACCAGCAGGACGGGCCCGAGGATCACCAGGAGACCGAGCCAGGCCCGCAGGCCCGGGGAAGTGCGCGTGTGCTGTCGATACATGGCGCCGACACTCGGGCAGGACGCGCCCGGCAACCATCCCCCTGGCGTGGGTGCACCCAGCAGGTGTACCCACGCGGCCCGCCGGTCGGCCTAGGCTCGGTGGCGTGGAGAGTCTCGGAGCGTTTCTGAAGAGCCGTCGTGACCGGGTCACGCCCGCCGCGATCGGGCTGCGCACGTTCGGGACGGGCCGCCGGGTCCCGGGGCTGCGGCGCGAGGAACTGGCGCAGCTCGCGGGGGTGAGCGCCGGGTACTACACGCGTCTGGAGCAGGGGCAGGCGGAGACCGCCTCGGAGCAGGTGCTCGACGCTCTGGCGCGGGTGCTGCGGCTCGACCGGATCGAGACCGTCCACCTGCACAATCTCGCCCGGCAACCGGCCCGGTCCCGGTTGTCCCGGCCGCCCGTGGAGGAGCCTCGTCCGCGGGTGCTCGCGCTGCTGGAGTCGCTGAAGGACACGACGCCGGCGGTCGTGCTCGGCCGGCGTGGGGACGTGCTCGCGTGGAACCGTACGGGTCATGCGCTGATGGGGGAGCATCTGCCGTTCGAGGCGCCGTGGGATCCGGCGGACCGCCCGTCCGTCCCGAGGATGTTCTTCCTGGATCCGCTCTTCCGCGACCTGCACCGCAACTGGGACGAACTAGCCCGCATCCATGTCGCCTACCTCCGGCTCACCGCGGGCCGCTTCCCCTCGGACGCCCGCCTGGCGGAGCTGATCGGGGAGCTGACGATGCACAGCGCGGAGTTCGCGGCGTTGTGGGCGGTGGGCGAGGTCGCCGACTGCACGGTGGGCACGATGCGCCTGCGGCATCCCACGGTCGGCGCGGTCGACGTCGACTACCAGGTCTGGCTCCAGCCCGACAGCCCCGACCACCGGGTCGAGATCTACACCCCGGCCGACCCGTCCTCCGCCGACGCCCTGCGCATCCTGACCCAGCAGAGCGGCCGGACGTCCTGAGACGTCCGGCCCTCGGGGGCCCGCCGGTCGCAGAGCTGTGGGGCCTTGGCAGCTGCTGCGGCGCGCGTCGCGCCCGGCGGGCACCCCGGCGGGTACCCGGGTTACGTCAGACGGTGCCGTTGAAGCGGCTGTAGTACGCGCCCACCTCGTTGCGGTGGACGTCGTCGTTGTACACGGCGTCCTCGTCGAACTTCGGCGAGTCCTTGATCTCCTGCTTGGTCCGCGCGAGGTGGACCTTGCGCTCCTGCGGGTCGATCCGCGTGACGGTGCCGGCCGGCAGCACGACCTTCTTGCCGAAGATCCACGGACCGGTGTCGACCACCAGGTAGCTGTCGCCGACGGTGTGGCTCGCCTCGTCCACCGAGCCGATCGAGCCGTCGGTGGCCTCGACGTCGAAGCCGACCACGTCGAGAGTCTTGTCGCCGTAGACGTCGGAACCGTAGCTCCACATGTCCTGAGACAAGGGGTTTCCTCCTGATGATCTAGAGAACGTTGCCCACCCACTCTTCCCGGTTCAGCCGCGCCAAACATCGGGCCGCGGTCACTTCGCCGCGCGGGCGGCGTACGCGGCGAGGCCGTCGGCCATGCCCTGCACGAAACGGGTCAGGTACCACCGCCAGAAGCCACCCGAGAGCGGCATCCTCGGCTCGAAGGCGGCGGACCAGGTGATGTCGGTGCCGCCGCCGGCGGCCGGCGCGAGCTCGACCGTCCCGCGATAGGAGCGGAACGGGCCGCCCAGGTTGTCGTAGACGAACCGCCGGTCGGGGACGAGCTCGACGACGCGCTCGCGCGAGACGTTGCGCCCGGTGCGGAAGACCCTGGTGTCGCCCGCCTGCTGCCGGGCCGCCGGATCGCCGCCCTCGACGTCGGCGGAGTCGATCGGCGACCACGACGGCCAGGTGGCGGCGTGTGTGAGCGCCGCGAAGACGGCCTCGGGGGCGGCCTGCGAGCGGGCGGTCACGGCGAAGGAGTACGGCATGAGCCCCAACGTAGGCACCGGCCCCACCCGGAGGCCATGCGCACGATTGCCGTCGATCGGTCAGTTCTTGCGGTACGCCGACGGCCGCACGCCGGTCTGCCGCAGGAAGGCCGACGACAACGAGCCCGCACCGGCGAACCCGCACCGCCCGGCGATCTGCTCGACGCTGAGCGAGGTGGACGACAGCAGCCGCCGCGCCTCCTCGACGCGCAACCGGGTGAGGTACCGGTGGGGCGTCTGGCCGGTGCCCTCCCGGAACACCCGGACGAAGTGGTACACGCTCAGATGCACCTCGGCCGCGACGGCCGCCAGCGTCAGCGGCTCGGCCAGGCGCTCGGTCATGATGGCGACAGCCGCCCGGACGGCCGCGTGCTCCGGGCCGGGCAGGCGCTCGGCCCCGCCCCGGGTCAGCAGGTGCGTCACGAGGAAGGCGGCGGCGGACTCGGCGTACAGGTCGCCGGCCGCCGCGCGGCCCGGCAGCGCGCGCAGGAGCTGCTCGACGACCGGATCACCGGCCGCCAGGGCCGCGGCGGTCGCCTCCAGGTCGGGCTCGCGACCGCCCAGCGCGTCGGCGGCCCGCCGGACGGCCGCCGCGGGGACGTGCACCTGGACGGTGCGCAGCCCGGCCGCCGCCCGGTAGCTGATCGACCCGGCCCGGCCCGGGACCATCAGCTCCAGGTGGCCCGGGACCCAGCGCCGCCGGGCCGGCCTGCCGCCCGCGTGCATCCGCAGGTCGGCGTTCCCCGCCACGCAGAGCACGAGATGCAGGTCGGACACGGCGGGCAGCGCGAAGTGCTCGGCCTCGGGCGCGTGCCGGAAGCCCTGCACCAGCAGCGACCGCCAGCCGGCGTCGTCCCAGCTGTTGTACGTGTGCCGCACGTACGCCGAGGTGTCGAGGCCGGCGTAGGGCGCCAGGTCGAAGTCGGGCGAGTCGAACACGTCCCGAGCCTAACCGGATCACTGCGGCGGGGCCTCGGCGAGCGAGAGGCTGTTGCCGTCCGGGTCGAGGACGTCCACGTGACGCACGCCGTTGCCGTACGTCTCCACGGGCCCGTGCTCGATGCCGTGCCCGGCCAGCCTGGCCAGGATGTCGTCGAGGCCGGACACGCCGAACGTGATCATGGTGCCGCCGACGCGCGCGGCGCGCATGTGCCGGTCGTCGATGACGACCCACGCGTTCTCGCCGACCTGCCACAGGTGCTCCTCGCCGACGACCTCGTCCGCCGGGCGGCCGAAGAACGCCTCGTACCACTGCTGCGCCGCCGCCCGGTCGCGTACGCACACCACGCTGTACAGATCCACTCGGACCACTCCTTCCCGTCGCCATGGAGACTCCGCCGGTGGGGCGAACTCATCGCCGTGGCGGCGGGCTGACAGCGGGATGTGTGCGGTTTGTGAGCAGGGGGCCCGAGGGTGAGGGCGTTGGTGTCACCCGATGGAGGAGGAACCGGTTCATGTACCCCTGTGATGTCCCGTCCCGGCGGGCCGCCCGGCCGCGGTGGCTGCGCGCGCTCACGGCCGCCGTGCCGGCCGCGGGCCTGGCCGTGGTCGCGGCGCTCCCGGCCGCCGCCACGTCCCGGCCGGCCCTGGACGGGACGCCCGCCCTGCTGCAGCGCCTGGCGCGGGAGGTGGTGGCGGCCGGGGCGCCCGGCGTGCTCGTCCGGGTCGACGACGGCCGGGGCCGGCCCGTCGAGATCGCCGAGCAGGCCGCCTGGACCAGACGCGACCACGTGCTCAAGGCGGACGACGAGTTCCGCATGGGGTCCAACACCAAGACCATGGTCGCCGTGCTGGTGCTGCAACTCGTGGCCGAGGGCAGGCTCGCCCTGACCGACCCGGTGGACAAGTGGCTGCCCGGCCAGGTGCCGGGCGGCGGCGCGATCACGCTGCGCATGCTGCTGAACCACACCAGCGGCCTGTACGACTACACCGACGACCCCGCGATCCGGCCCTCGATGCTCGGCAAGGACAGGCGGCGGTGGACCCCGGCGAAACTGCTGGCCCTGGGGGTGAAGCACGCTCCGCTGTTCGCGCCCGGCGCCAAGTGGTCCTACAGCAACACCGGCTATGCCGCCGTCGGCGCGGTCCTGGAGCGGGTCACCGGGGCGAGCCTGGCCGGCCTGGTCAGGGACCGGATCGCCCGGCCGCTCGGCCTCGCTCATACCTACTACGCGACCGGGCCCGCCTGGCGCGGCCCGTACGCGCGCGGCTACGAGCCGGACGCCGCCCACCAGCCGCCCGCGGTGCCTGCCGCGTTCCGGCGGCTCGCCGGGCCGCGCCACGACGGGCATGTGGACGTCTCCGGCCACGACCCCGGCTGGGGCGGCCCGGCCGGGGCGGTGGTGTCCAGCACCCGGGACTGGGCCCGCTTCCACGCCGCGCTCATGTCCGGCAGGCTGCTGCCCGCCGCCCAGCTCGCCCAGCTGCGCACCACCGTCCCGATGGACCCGCGGCAGCCGGACGGGCCCGGCTACGGGCTGGGCATCCAGACCGCCGCCCATCCGTGCGGCACGTTCTGGGGGCACGACGGCGGCATGCCGGGCTACCTGACCACCGGCCTCACCGACCGGACCGGCCGCCGCACGGCCACCGTGCTCGTCGCGTCGGAGTACTGGGCCGAGTTCGAGGCCGACCCGAAGCTCGCCAAGGCCGTCCAGGCGCTGCAGACGGCGGTGACCTGCACGATGTTCGGCAAGCCGGTGCCGGACGCCGACTGAGCGGCGCGGTGACCGGGCGGCGCGTGACTGGGCGGGCGGCGTTGGCTGAGCCTCGCTAGCTGGGCGGCGTCGTGACGGCTGCTGTCACCAGGCTCTCGGCCTGTGCTCGTGACATCGCCGCGCCGCCCGCGTGTGCGGCGGCGAACGCGGCGGGGCCCAGGGCGGTCTCGGCCCGGCGGGTGAGCCGCCGCAGGTCGGGGTCGCCGGGGCCGATCCAGCCGCCCAGGACGGTGGCGGCCCCGAGCAGCCGGCCGGCCCGTTCCGGCCGGTCCCGGCCGAGCTCGATCGCGGCGGCCACCACCGCGGTCGCGGCCGCGACCGGCGTGTGCCAGGTCAGCGTCAGGCGCACCGCCGGATGGTCGAGCCGACGAGCCGCCTGGTCGGGGAACCCTTCGGCGAGGTCCGCCCGAGCCAGGACGCCCAGCAGCAGCGCGGTCAGCGGCGGCGTGGTCGAGCGGTCGGGAGGGGCGCAGGCCAGACCGGCCAGGGCGTGCTCGCGGGCCGCCGCCGCCCGCCCGGCGGCCAGCTCCAGCCGGGCCAGCCCCAGGCGAACCTGGGTGCTCGACTCGGCCGACCCGCTGCGCCCGGCCCGGTCGAGCAGGCCGGTCAGGTCCCGCCGGCCGCCGTCCACGTCGCCGGACTCGGCCCGGTGCAGCGCGGCGGCCACCTCGTTCTCCATGGTGTGCTCGGGCATGCCGAGCTCCCGGAAGCACCTGGTGGCGCGCTCGGCCAGGGCGGGCGCGGCGGCCCCTGCGCCGGACCGGACCAGCGCCGAGCCGAGGGCGCTCAGCGTCATGCCCTGGCCCCACCGCTCGCCGAGCTGCTCGAACCCGGCCAGTGCGCGGGCCAGGGTGTGCTCGGCCTCGGCGAGGTGGCCGGTGTTCATGGCCAGCACGCCGCTGACCAGCAACGCCAGCGACCGGCTCCACGGATCCGTCCCCTCGGCCGGTACGGCGTGGTCGCCCTTCGCGGCTATGCCGACCGCCAGGCGGGCCATCTCGGCGATGGGATGCGTGCCCGGGACGAGCTGGGCCAGGGCCGTCCTGATCCGGTCGAAGGCGGCGTCGGTCTCCTCCGGCCCGGCGGCCTCGACGGTGGCGATCGCGTGGGCGGCGGCGACCAGCGCGCGGGATCGCGGGTCGGCCGGGCCGTCGGCCTGGAGCACGCGGCCGAGCAGGTCGAGCGACTCCGGCGGGAAGTCCCGCAGGAACCAGTACCAGCTCAGCGCGACGCCGAACCGCACGGCCCGTCCGGCGTCCCCGGACTCGACCGTCCAGCGGATCGCGGCCGACAGGTCGTCCCGTTCCGCCGACAGGCGGGCCAGCGGGCGGAGCTGGTCCGACGTGCGCAGGAGAGGGTCGGCGGCCTCGGCCAGCCGCAGGAAGAACCGGGCGTGCCGGTCGCGCGTGGCGGTGACCTCGGCGCGGTCGGCCAGGCGCTGCAGGCCGTACTCACGGATGGTCTCCAGCAGGCGGTAGCGCGGCTCGGCCGGGTCGGCGGAGTCCACCAGGTGCAGCAGGGACTTGTCGACCAGCGCCGCCAGCAACTCCGGCACGTCGCCCGCCCCGCCGATGGCCGCCCCGGCCTCCGAGCCGCCGATGGCCGCCCCGGCCTCCGAGCCGCCGATGGCGGCCGCGTCGTCAGAGCCGCCGATTGCGGCCGCGGCCTTCGAGCCACCGAACGCCGCCGCGGCCTCCGAGCCGCCGATGGCGGCTGCGTTGTCAGAGCTGCCGATTGCGGCCGCGGCCTTCGAGCCGCCGAACGCCGCCGCGGCATCCGAGCCGCCGATTGCGGCTGCGGCGGCCTCGGTGAAGCTGCCGCGCACGACGGACAGCCGTTCCAGCAGGGACCGTTCGCCGGGGTCGAGCAGATCCCAGCTCCAGGCGACGGCGGCGGCCAGGGTGCGGTGGCGCGGCAGCGCCGTCCGGCTGCCGGCGCTGAGCAGCCGGAACCGGTCGTCCAGCCGGGCCGCGACCGCCTCGACCGGCAGGGCGCGCAGCCGGGCGGCGGCCAGCTCGATCGCCAGCGGCAGGCCGTCGAGGCGACGGCAGATCTCGACGGTCGCCGCCAGCGCGCCGCCCTCCAGGACGAAGCCGGGCCGTACTGCGGCGGCGCGGTCGCGGAAAAGCCGGACCGCCGCGACGGACCGTGCCGCCTCCGGCGTCGCGTCCGGTTCTGGCAGGTCCAGCGGCGGCACCGGGTGCAGGGTCTCGCCGTCGATGCGCAGGGGTTCGCGGCTGGTGGCCAGCACCCGGAGCCGGGGGCAGCGGCCGAGCAGCGTCCCGCACAGCGTGGCGGCGGCCTCGATCACGTGCTCGCAGTTGTCCAGCACGAGGACCAGATCGTCGTCCGCGAGGAGCTCGACCAGGTCGTCCGGCTCGGCCCGCGCGGGCGCGCCCTCCTTACGCGTCCGGAGCAGGTCGAGCAGCACGCGGGGGACGTCGTCGGGCCCCACCGCGGCCAGCGGCACGAACCACACCCCGCCGGACGGCGTGAGCCGCCGGCCGACCGCGCCGGCCAGCCGGGTCTTGCCCGCCCCGCCGGGGCCGACCAGGGTGACCAGCCGTTCCCGGCCGAGCAGGCCGGTCACCCGCCGCACGTCCTCGTCGCGGCCCACGAAGCTGGTGAGCGGGACGTCGAGATTGCCATGCGACCGGCCCGACGGCAACGGCCCGGACGGCCCAAGCGGTCCGGAAGGCTCGGACGGCTCGAATAGCCCAGGCGGCTCGAATAGCCCAGGCGGCCCGGATGGCCCAGGCGGCCCGGATGGCCCAGGCGCTCCGGATGGCTCGGATGGCCCAGGCTGCCCCGACGACCCCGCCCCGGACGGCGGCCCGGGCGCCCCGGACTGTGGCCCGGGCGCCCCGGACTGTGGCCCGGACGGCCCAGGCGCCCTGGAGGGGCCAGGTGGCCTGGACGGCCCGGAGGGCCCCGAAGGCCGGCGGGGGCCGGGAAGGTCGCCGCGCAGGACCGCCAGGTGGGCTTGTTGGAGGTGCGGTCCTGGGTCGCCGCCGAAGTCGTCGGCGAGCCGGGCGCGGATGCGCTGGTAGGCGGCCAGCGCCTCGGCCCCGCGCCCGTCGCGGGCGAGCGCCCGGATGAGCTGGGCGTGCAGGCGCTCACGCAGCGGGTGGGCGGCGACCAGCGATTCCAGCTCAGCGACCAGGCCCAGGCCACCGCCAAGCCTCAGGTCAGCGCCAAACGTCCGGTCACTGCTCAGCCTCGGGTCACCGCCCGGCCTCGGGTCAGCGCCCAACGTCAGGTCACCGTCAAGCCTCAGGCCGCCGCCCAACGTCAGGTCGCCGCTCAGCCTCGGGTCAGCGCCCAGTGTCGGGTCAGCGCCCAGTGTCAGGTCGGCGCCCAACGTCAGGTCGGCCTCGATGCGGTCCTCCAGGGCGGCCAGCCGGGCGCGTTCGAGCCGGTCGGCCTCGGCGGCGGCGAACGGCGCCGCCCGTACGTCGGCCAGGGCCGGTCCGCGCCACAGGCCCAGGGCCTCCCGCAGGACGGCGGCCGCCTCGGCGGGCCGGTCCCGAGCGGCCGCCCGCCCCTGCCTGACCAGCCGCTCGAACCGCACGGCGTCGACGGCGTCCGGCTCGACGGCCAGCCGGTACCCGGCGGGGCCGGAGGTGAGCAGCCCGGGATGCCCGAGGACGCGCCGGAGCCGGGACACCAGCGACTGCAACGCGTGCGTGGGGGCCTCGGGCGGCGCGTCGTCCCACAACGCCTCGGCCAGGGTCTCGGGCCGGACGGCCCGCCCGGCGTCCAGAGCCAGCCTGGCCAGCAGCGCCCGCAGCCGCGCGCCGCCGACCCGCGCCGGGCCGCCGGCGGTCACCAGCGACAAGGGGCCGAGGACGTCCACGCGCAGCTGCCCGCCGTCGCCGTCCGTCCTGGTCGAGTCCGCCATGGCCAGGAGTCTGGCACGCGGCGGCGGGTCGTGCCGTCCTTGACCAACCGGACCGCAGTCCGATACGTTGCCGAACATATTCGGACCACAGTCCACTTGGAGATTGAGATGCTCAAGCAAATGATCACGGCCGGTTCGCTGGCGCTCATGGTGCTCGGCGCCCCGAGCGCGTACGCCGACTCGGGCCCCGGCAAGGTCGTCCACCACTCGCACAAGGAGGCCGGGTCACCCTGCGAGGGGCTGAAGGGCTGCACGTTCGTGCAGCTGAAGGGCGACCCGAAGACCGGCCCCTCGGAGGCCGTGTTCACCCTCAAAGCCGGCACGCCCTTCCCGCCGCACTGGCACACCAGCCCCGAGCACGTCGTCGGCGTCTCCGGCGTGATGTTGTGGAACGTCAAGGGCCACAAGACGTACCGGATCGGCGCGGGCGACTACCTGTACTACCCGTCGAAGGCCGAGCACTGGGGCAAATGCGCCGCGGGCGCCGACTGCGTCTACTACGTGTACGACTCCAAGCCCTACGACTTCCACCCAGCCGGCCGCTGAGCGGGCGTCGCCCCGCGGGCGCGGAAGGTGCGCCGGTAGGCGTCCGGAGGCACGCCGACCGTGCGGTTGAAGTGCCGGCGCAGCGTGGCCGCGGTGCCCATGCCGGTGGCCTCGGCGATGGCGTCCACGCCGTCGTCGGTGGTCTCCAGGAGTTCCTGGGCACGACGGATGCGCTGGGTGAGCAGCCACTGCAACGGGGTGGTGCCGGTCATCGACCTGAAGTGGCGGCCGAGGTGGCGCGAGCTCAGGTTCGCCCGGCGGGCCAGGTCCTCCACCGTCAGGGGCTGGTCCAGGTGTCGGCCCGCCCAGGCGAGCAGGTCGCTGAGGGGATGCCCGTGCGGCTCGGGGACGGGGGTGGCGACGAACTGGGCCTGGCCGCCGGGCCGGTGCGGCGCCACGACCAGGCGGCGCGCGATCGCGTTGGCGACCGCCGAGCCGTGGTCGCGGCGGACCAGGTGCAGGCACAGGTCCAGGGCGGCGGCCTTGCCCGCGGCGGTGAGCACGCTGCCCTCGTCCACGTAGAGCACGTCGGGATCGACCTGGATGCGGGGATGGCGGGCGGCCAGCGTCTCGGTGTGGGCCCAGTGGGTGGTGGCCCGCCGTCCGTCCAGCAGGCCGGCCGCGGCCAGGACGAACGCGCCCGTGCACAGCGAGGCGACCCGCGCGCCCGCCTCGTGCGCCGCGCGCACGGCCGCGACGAGGTCGGCCGGCGGCTCCTCGTCCACCTCCGCCCAGCCGGGGACGATCACCGTGTCGGCCCCGACGAGCCGGTCCAGCCCGGCGTCGGGTTCGAGCAGGAACCGCCCGTCGGCCCGTACGGGGCCGGCTCCGCAGATGACCGGCTCGTACCAGCGTTCGACGGGGACGGGCGGGGGCGAGCTGAACAGCTCGTAGGCCAGGGCCAGCTCGAAGTGCAGGATCCCGTCGGCGACGGCTACCGCGACTGTGGTCACGTCCGGAATTGTACGCATTATGTCGTTCCGGACGCTCGTGCGGCGACGCGGTGGACCGCCAGGATGTCCGCATGGCTGATGCGCACATGACACAGATGAGGACGACCGGCTCCGCGGTGGCGGTCTACGGCGCGTACGGGCACACGGGCCGTTTCGTGGTGGCGGAGTTGCTGCGGCGCGGGCTGGTGCCCGTCCTGGCGGGCCGCGACGGCGACGCGCTCAAGGCGCTGGCCGAGGCGTACCCCGGGCCGGCGGTCAGGCAGGCGTCGGTGGATGATCCGGCCGCGCTGGACCGCGCCCTGGACGGCGTGACCGCGGTGATCAACTGTGCCGGGCCCTTCGCCGCCACGGCCGCCCCCGTGATCGAGGCGGCCCTGCGCGCCGGCGTCCCGTACGTGGACGTCGCGGCCGAGATCGAGGCCAACGTGGACACCTTCGAGCTGTTCGCGGAGCGAGCCCGGGAGGCGGGGGCGGTGATCGTCCCCGCGATGGCCTTCTTCGGCGGGCTCGGCGACCTGCTGGTCACGGCGGCGATGGACGACTGGACCGGCGCCGACGAGGCGCACGTGGCCTACGGGCTGGACAGCTGGCACCCCACGACCGGCACCCGGGCCGCGGGCAAGGTCTCCAGGGAGCGGCGCGACGACCGGCGCGTCCGCCACGCCGGCGGCCGGCTGGAGTACCGCGACGACCGGGCACCGGCCGGGAAGTGGGCCTTCCCCGAGCCGACCGGGACGCGCGACGTCATCGCGGAGTTCTCGATGGCCGACATCGTGACCGTCCCGAGCCACCTGGACATCCCGGAGGTGCGCAACTACATGACGGTCGAGGCGGCCACGGACGTGGTGAACCCCGACACCCCGGCGCCGGTCGCGGCCGACGAGCACGGGCGGTCGGCGCAGCCGTTCGTCGTGGACGTGGTCGTGCGTTCGGGCGCCGGGGAACGCCGGGCGGTGGCCCGCGGCCGGGACATCTACGCCGTCAGCGCGCCGCTCGCGGTGGAGGCCGTCGAGCGCATCCTCACCGGCCGGACCAGGGCCGCCGGGGTGGCGTCGGCGGGGCGCATCTTCGACGCGCCGGACTTCCTGCGGGCGCTGTCGCCGCACATCGAGGTCGAGCTCGACACCGCGGCGCAGCGCTGACCCTCGCGCGCCTGGACCGCGTGCGGGTCGCGGCGATCCTCCTGCCAGACCCTGGCGGACACCGCGCCCCTGCGGCGGGGGCGGCGGGCGCCGATCCACGCCGCCGCGGGCGGGTTCAGCCCGGCAGCACCGACAGTTCGCAGGCGTAGGAGTCGGCCGGCGCGTTCAGCGCCCACACGACCATCGCGGCCAGCGATTCCGGCCGGATGCACGCCTGCGGGTCGTACGGGCGACCGAAGGCGGCCCTGACCTCGCCCAGCAGGTCGGTCGCCGTGGCCGCGGGGTAGACCGTGGTGACCCGGACCCCGTGGACGGCCTCCTCCTCGCGCAGCGAGTCGGCCAGTTCGCGCAGCGCCGCCTTGCTGGCCACGAACGCCGACCAGCGCGGGACGCCGGTCAGCCCGGGAGAGGCGTTCACGAAGATCACATGGCCCTTGGACCGCCGCAACGCGGGCAGCGCGAGCCGGACGAGCTCGGCGGCGGAGGCCACGTTCACCGCCATCGTCCGCCGCCACGTGTCGGGGCCGGCCTCGGCGACGGCCTCCACGGGGGAGATGCCGGCGCAGTGCACCACCGCGCGTAGCTCCGTGAGCTCCGCCGCCAGCGACTCCATGGCGGGCGCCAGCGACGCGGGGTCGGCCAGGTCGGCCTCGATCCCGCGGACGTCCAGCCGCCCGACGTCACGTCCGACGGCGATCACCCGGTGCCCGGCCGCGCCGAGCGCGGCGGCCAGCGGCCTTCCGATTCCTCCGGTGGCGCCGGTCAGCAGCACGTTCCCCATGGCGGCCGATCATTCCGGCAGGACGAGCAGGACGCAAACGGCCTTTCCGCCCGTCCGCTGACATCCATCGGGAACGGTTCGATTTCACCTCTGGTGCGCCAGGCGTATTCAGCGTACGTTACTCAGCACTCAGTATTCAGAGTGTGACATGTTACAGATCCAGAGGTCACCGTGAAGATCCACACAATCGCCGCCGGGCTGCTGGCCACCGGACTTCTCGCCGCCGGATGCGCGACCGGCGGAACGGGCACGGCCAAGGGGCCCGCTCCCTCGATCGCCGCGTCCACCCCCGCGGAGTTGTCCGGTGAGGTCAAGGTGTGGTCGTTCGACGTGGGTGCGACCGCCCTGAAGCGTCTGGCGCCCGAGTTCACCAAGCTGCACCCCAAGGTGAAGATCGACGTGACGGACGTCGGCTACGACAACATCTACGAGAAGGTCACGGTCGGCATGCAGTCGGGCACCGGCCTGCCCGACGTCGTGCACCTTGAGGACGAGCGGGTCCCCGGCTACGCCAAGAACTTCCCCAACGGGCTGGCCGACCTCGGGCCGGTCGCCGGCAAGCTGAAGGCCGACTTCGACCCGGCCAAGTGGCAGACGGCCTCCGGCGAGGGCGGCAAGCTGTTCGCGCTGCCGTGGGACTCCGCGCCCGTCGGCCTGTTCTACCGGCGCGACTACTTCGAGCAGGCCGGCATCAAGGCCGAGGACATCCAGACCTGGGACGACCTGATCAAGGCCGGCGAGACGCTGAAGGCCAAGACCGGCAAGAAGCTCATGGTCTCCGACCTGGGCAACAGCGAGCCGCTGTTCACCACCCTGTTGCAGCAGCAGAAGCAGGGCAGGTTCGTGGACGGCAAGGTCGCGGTCAACACCCCGGCCGCCGTCAAGGCGCTGACCCTGATCAAGACGATGAACGACAAGGGCCTGCTGCAGAACGAGCAGGGCTGGGACGGCCGGGTCACCGCGACCAAGGAGGGCAAGGCGGCCGTCGCGCCCACCGCCGTCTGGTGGACGGGCACGCTGGTGTCGGAGATGCCGGAGCTCAAGGGCAAGTTCGGCGTGATCCCGCTGCCCGCTTTCGAGCCGGGCGGGGTGCGCACCTCGGCTAACGGCGGGTCCATGCTGGCGGTCACCGGCCAGACGAAGAACCAGCAGGCGGCGTGGGCGTTCGTCGAGTTCGTCACGGCCAACAAGGACAGCCAGCTGTCGATGATGAAGCAGGAGTCGCTCTTCCCTGCCTACCTGCCCGCGCTGGCCGACCCGTACTTCTCCGAGCCGGTCGAGTACTTCGACGGGCAGCCGGTCAACAAGATCTTCGCCGACCAGGTGCGCGCCATCCCGGCCGTGGAGTCCACCGACGACGACGCCGAGGCCAGTGAGCTGCTGAAGAAGCTGCTGCAGCGTGCGGTGGTGGGCGGCAAGGACCCCAAGGCCGTGCTGGACGAGGCGGCCGAGCAGATCGCGTCCGCCACGAAGCGGGAGATCGGATGATCGTTCGGCGCCGCCTGGTCCCCTGGATCTTCGCGGGGCCCGCCGCCGCGCTGCTGGCGCTCTTCTTCGCCTACCCCCTCGGGGCCAGCCTCTGGCAGAGCCTCCAGCGGACCGAGGACGGCGTGACCGAATGGGCCGGCCTGGAGAACTACCAGCGCCTCCTGCACGACGACAGGTTCCTGCAGTCCCTGGTCAACGTCGGGCTGATCCTGGTCGTGCAGGTCCCGATCATGATCGGGCTGGCGCTGGCGCTGGCGTACGTGCTCAACCAGTCGTGGCTGCGCTTCCGCGCCACGCTGCGGATCGCGTACTTCCTGCCCGCGGTGACGACGCTGGTCGCCTACGCGGTGGTCTTCCGGGTGCTGCTGCGTACCGACGGCGGCATGGTCAACCAGCTGCTCGGCGTCGAGATCGCCTGGCTGGACGACCCGGCCTGGGCGCGGGTGGCGCTGATCGCGTCCATCACCTGGCGGTGGACGGGCTACAACATGATCATCCTGCTGGCCGGCCTGCAGGCGATCGGCAAGGAGCAGTACGAGGCCGCCTCGATCGACGGGGCCGGGCCGCTGCGGTCGTTCGTCAGCGTGATCGTGCCGCAGCTCAAGCCGGTGATCCTGTTCTGCTCGATCACCTCCACGATCGGCACGCTCCAGCTGTTCGACGAGAACAAGCTGCTCACCGACGGCGGCCCCGACGACGCGACCACCTCGCCGATCCTGCTGCTCTACCAGGTCGGCTTCAAGCAGTTCGACTTCGGTTACGCCGCGGCGATGGCCTGGGTGGTGGTGCTGCTCATCGGGGTGCTCTCCTACGCCCAGTTCAAGTGGTTCGGGAAGGAGAAGTCATGAAACGCCTGCTGCTCTGGCTGCTCATGGCGGCCGGCGCGGTGGTCAGCATCGCGCCGTTCTACTGGATGTTCGTCGCCTCCACGCACGACACGTCGGAGCTGTTCCGCAGCCCGCCCCCGTTCCTGCCTGGCGACGACCTGCTGGACAACCTGCGGTCGCTGGAGGAGACGATCGGCTTCTCCCGCGTGGTGCTCAACAGCCTCGGCACGGCCCTCGTCTACACCGCGCTGTCCGTGCTGGTCAGCGCCATGGGCGGGTACGGCCTGGCCAAGTACCGCTTCCGCGGGCGCGGCCTGCTGCTCGCGGTGATCCTGGCGACGATGATGATCCCCTTCCAGGTGCTGCTGGTGCCGCTGTTCCAGATGATGGCCAGCATCGGCTGGGTCGACTCCTACGAGTCGATCGTCATCCCGTTCCTGGCCAACTCGTTCGGCATCTTCCTCATGCGCCAGGCCTTCCTCGACTTCCCCGACCAGCTCATCGAGAGCGGACGCCTGGACGGCGCCGGAGACCTGCGGATCTTCTACCGGATCGTGCTGCCCGTGGTCCGGCCGCAGCTTGGCGCGCTGGTCATCTTCACGTTCATGAGCCAGTGGAACTCCTTCATCTGGCCCCTGCTCATGCTCACCAGCGAGGAGAAGTACGTGCTCCCGGTCGCGCTCAGCCATCTCACCGGGCTGACCCGCGTCGACTACTCGGGCCTGATGCTGGGCGCGCTGCTGGCCACGCTGCCGCTGATGCTCATCTTCTTCGTCTTCCAGAAGCAGTTCGTCTCCGGGCTGCTCGGCGGAGCGGTGAAGGGGTGAGGCCGCGGCCCCGCCGCTGACGTCGGCCTGCCGGAGTGCCCGCGCTCCGGCAGGCCCCGCCGCCGTGAACGACCCGTTATGACGTAACTCACTCTCCTCGACGTCACATCTCGGCCGCCGATCCCGTCTTGAAGGCGAAGGCGAAACGAGGAGGGTCCGATGCGCTCATCGGTGCGGAAACGTCAGTCGTCGGGGCTCGGTCATTGGTCGTTCATGTTCGCCGAGGTGGCGATCTGGTCCTTCGCCGTCCTGGTGGTGACCGGGCTGTTCCTCATGGTGTTCTTCGACCCGGACATGTCCCCGGTGCTCTACCAAGGCGTGTACACGCCGCTGAGCGGCGTCCCGGTCAGCAGGGCGTTCGACTCGACCATGCGGCTGAGCCTGGAGGTGCGCGGCGGGCTCTTCGTCCGGCAGGTGCACCACTGGTCGGCGCTGGTGTTCGTGGCGGCGGTCGCGATGCAGTTGCTGCGCATGTTCGTGACCGGCGCGTTCCGGCGGCCGCGCGTGCCGCAGTGGCTGATCTGGGTGACGCTGCTGCCGCTCGGGATGGCCGCGGGGGAGACCGGCAACATCCTGCCCGACGACATGCTCTCCGGCGGCAGCCTGTGGCTGATCCAGTCGGTGCTGCTGTCGATCCCTGTCGTGGGGTCGTACGGCGCGCAGCTGCTCTTCGGCGCCGGGTTCCCCGGCGACAGCATCATCCCCACCATGTACTGGACGCACGTGCTGGTGATCCCGGCGGCCATGGTCGCGCTGCTGGCCGCCCGTGAATGGCTGGTGCGGCGGCACGGGCACTCGCGGTTCGCCGCGCCGGTCCCGGCTCGGGCGGGCGTGCGGCCGTTGATGGCGGGCACGACGATCGGCGTCCTGGTCATCCTCGGCCTGGCCTTCCAGATCGCCCCCATCTGGTTGTACGGCCCGGCCGGGCCCGGCCAGATCTCGGCCGGCTCGGTGCCCGACTGGTACATGGGCTTCCTCGACGGCGCTCTGCGGATCATGCCGGGCTGGGAGCTGACGATCGGGGGGTACACGCTCAGCCTCGCGGTCCTGGTGCCCACGCTGGTGGTCCCCGGGGTGTTCTTCACCGTCCTGGCCAGCTACCCGCTGGGCGAGCGCCTCGTCCTGCGGCGTCCCGGCCGGCGCGACGCGCTCGGCCGGCCCAAGAGCAGGAGCCGCCTGGCCGCCGAGGCGAGCGGACCGGCCGTGCTGGACCGGCCGCGCGAGGCGCCC
The DNA here is from genome assembly GCF_053601695.1 of Nonomuraea sp. NPDC004702. NCBI lineage: Bacteria > Bacillati > Actinomycetota > Actinomycetes > Streptosporangiales > Streptosporangiaceae > Nonomuraea > Nonomuraea sp. NPDC004702. The sequence continues at coordinate 267,463 of NZ_JBSGCE010000003.1, read as the reverse complement.
CTGCGAACCGCCGTCGCCGCCGCCGGGGTCGCCTTCTACGGGCTGCTGTGGGCCGCCGCGGCCAACGACCAGCTCGCCCACCAGTTCCACCTCTCGGTGGAGGCCGTGACGATCTTCTTCAGGTACGCCGTCCTGCTCGGCCCGGTCGTCGCCTTCTGGCTGACCCACCGGCTCTGCCTCGGCCTGCGACTCCAGGACCGGCACGACGCGGAGCACGGGCCGGAGAGCGGCGTGATCGTCCGGAGCGCGCAGGGCGGCTTCCACGAACGCCCGATGCCCGTGGAGCCCGAACGGCAGCACGCGGTCACCGGGCCGCGCGACTGACCGCGCGGGCCGGGCCGCTTGACCTTGACACTGTGACAAGGTCTTCACTGGTCGCCGAGGAGGTGGTCCCGATGACCAGGCAGGAACAGGACCCGGACCCGAGCGGCGCCGTCGGAGGGCTGGCGGCCGGCGACCCGTCCGTACGGCTGCGGGCGGCCCTGGCGGTGGGCACGACGCCGGACCCGCGCCTCGTGGACGCGCTCGTCGAGCGCTGCGCGGTCGAGCCGGAGTTCCACGTGCGCGACATGCTCACCTGGGCGCTCACCCGCCACCCGGCGGAGCTGACGGTCCCGAGGCTGCTCGGCGAGCTGCGTTCGGAACGCGCGCAGGCCCGCAGCCAGGCGCTGCACACGCTGTCCAAGATCGGCGACCGGCGGGCGTGGCCGGCGATCACCCGCGAGCTGCTGACCGACGCCGACGAGGAGGTGGCGCGGAGCGCCTGGCGGACCGCGGTGCTGCTGGCACCCGAAGAGGAGAAGCCCGGACTGGCCGAAGTATTGTCGACACAGCTCGGGCGCGGCCGACGGGAGACCCAGCTGAGCCTCAGCCGGGCGCTGGTCGCGCTCGGCGAGGTGGTCGAGCCGGTGCTGCGGGCCGCGATGGCCGACCCGGATCCCGGCGTGCGCACGCACGCCGGGGCCACGGAACGGCTGCTGCGCGACCCGGAGGCCGGATTCGAGTTCGCGATCGAGGAGGCGAAGCGCGTCGTGGCCCTCGGCGCCGGCGGCCAGGAGGGATGATGGGCTGTGCTGATCGGCGACGTCGCGCGACGGTCCGGGGTGAGCGCCCGCATGCTGCGCCACTACGACGCGCTCGGGCTGGTGCGCCCGACGGGCCGCAGCCACGCCGGCTATCGCGAGTACTCCGGCGAGGACATCCGGCGGATCTTCCACATCGAGAGCCTGCGGTCGCTGGGCCTGTCGCTGCGTGACGTCGGCCGGGCGCTCGACGATCCCGGCTTCACGCCGTCCGGGCTCGTCGAGGACCTCATCCGGCGCACCCGGGAGCGCATCGCGGCCGAGACGGAGCTGCTCACGCGACTGCGCCGGATCGACGCCGCCGACCCCGCCGGCTGGGACGACGTGCTCCAGGTCGTCTCCCTCCTGCAGGGCCTCGGGTCGAAGAACGCCGGCCGGCGCCAGAGCGCGGCGCTGTCCGCGGTCGCCGAGGTCCCGGTGGAGGCGCTGGTCGAGGCGGCGCTGGGCGAGAGCGACCCGAACGTCGCCGGAGCCCTGCGATGGGCTCTGGCGCAGTCGGGCGAGGACGCCGCCGCGCTGCTGGCGCAGGGTCTGCACGCACCGGCGGCCGAGGTGCGCAAGCGCGCGGTCCAGTCGATCGCCGAGCTCCCGGACGCCACGGCGACCGCCCTGCTCCAGGACGCCCTGACCAGCCCCGACGTCGTCGTCCGCCGCTACGCGGCCCTGGCGCTCGGGGCACGCGGCGTGGACGACGCCATCCCCACGCTCATCGACATGGTCGTCGAGGGGACGAACGACGTCGACGCGGCCGACTCCCTGAGCACGCTGGCGGGCCGCCCCGGCGCGGCGGACCCGATCGCCGCCGGGCTCGTGGACCGCCTCGCCCGGCGTGGCGCCGAGCCGTCCGCGCGCCGGCGGCTGACGCAGGCGCTCGCCGACATCCCGGGAGCCGCCGCGTCACGCGCCCTCGCCGACCTGACGCAGGACGACGACCGCGCCGTCGCGCTCACCGCGACCTACATCCTGGGGCTGCGCGACACGCGATGAGCGCTCGGCCCCGTTCGGGGATCGGGTCAGCCGGCCGGGGTCCGGCGCTGCGCCGCCGCGGCGGCCTGGCCGACCCCCTGCCTGATGCGGCTCTCCACCCGCGCGACCGCGCCCGTGCCGGCCGCCATGCTGGCCCCGGTGACCTGGGCCTGGCCGGTGACGAAGATGCCGTTGTTCAGGATGGTCGTCTGGCGGTCGCGCAGGTCGCTCACGTCGACGTTGTGCTCCTCCAGGAAGTCGGCGACGGCGTCCATGATGCGCTGCTCGGCGGCCTTGACGTACATCTCCTTGTCGAGCTGCTGGAAGTAGCGGTGGTAGAGGTGGTCGGTGGCGTGCTCGCGGGGGTTGTAGGCCGCGCCGTAGTTGAAGGTGTGGCCGCGGATGGCCTTGATGCTCGCCTTCTGCTGCCGCCTGCGCCTTCTCGGCTCCGAGAGCGCGGCGAGGGTGTTGGGCAGGGCCAGCACCAGCCCCGCGGCGGTGCGCCGCAGCGCCGACAGCGCGATGCGGGCCATCCGCTCCGAGGGCGCGCAGTTGACCAGCCGGTCGACGTCGCGGTAGGCCTCCCGCAGCGGCGGCAGCAGCGAGTAGCCGGCCTCGGTGAACATCATGCCCTTCTCGGCGAGCAGCACGAACCGCAGGAAGATCGAGATGACCACCTCGCCCTCCCAGCCGGTCACGCTCACCGTGAGATAGGGGCGGGCCCGCGTGCGCGGGTTGTCGCGCAGCTGGTGGATGAACCGCTCGCTCACCGTCGGCACCGGCGGCAGGAGGGCGTCGGGCAGCACGGCGGCCTGGAGCTCGGGGTCGGTCTCGTAACGCAGGTCGAGGCCGTTGACGAAGAGCTTGTCGCCGACGGTGAGACCGGGCAGGCCGAGGGCGGCGATCTCGGCGGCCACCCGGTCGTAGAGCTCGCCGACCGCGAAGGGCACGACCGTCTCGCCGGGCCGGGCCTTGGCGACGTTCATGGTGAACGACCAGTTGTTGATCCTGCTGCCGTAGCCGACGAAAGGCGAGTAGTCGGCGAACACCGTGACGTTCCCGGCGCCGCGGTCGGCGATGTCCACCAGATGGTCGCGCAGCGCGGGCGAGCTGGGCAGCGGCGCCTCGGCCGGGTCGAAGGAGTCGCGGGTCAGCCTGGTCAGGATGACCGACTCGTGGGCGTCGTAGAGCTCGGCGAAGACGACGAGCCAGGCCAGGAAGATCGGGAGCAGGACGAGCGGGCTGGACAGCAGGGCCAGGGTGGCCACGGCGAGCACGGCCAGCACGGCGTCGCGCACATGCTGGCGTCTTCGGGCCATCAGGCCGTACTTGAGCATCGTGGCCAGGTCGACGCCGGGGGACTGGGCGACGGCTCGGAAGCGGTCATGAAGAATCGAGCGAATGGTGGAATTACGCACTTTCGCGTCGAGCATCATGGCGATGCAGAGATATCGGGTGACTTCCGTCGCGGCCGGGCGATCGCCCTGGAAATGGCGGCCACAATTAACGCATACCAGGGAATCGGGCGAATTGGGGCTGTCGCAGTGACCGCAGTTCATCAGCTGAGTCCTCTGGTTGGGGCTTCGTGGAGCCTGACGTCACCCCGACTTTAACGAGCGCGCGTCCGGCGTCGCCACGCAAAAAGAATTCGCCCTGAGGACATTATTCGCCAAACATAATAAACAACAATGCCGGACCTCAGATCTCCTTGAGGAAGACGATCGCGTCCGCCTGATGGACGGTGGCGGGGTCGAGGGCCAGGTACGTGTGGTCCACCGGGACGCGGGGCGCCGGCGTGCGGTCGAGCGCCCCGGCCAGGCGGCGCGGATCGACGACGGCGCGGGCGTCGCACACGTCCGACAACAGGCCTTCGAGGGTGTCGGAGGCCGGGACGTCGGCGCCGCGGGAGCCGAACGTCGAGGCGGCGAAGGCGTACCGGTCGCCGAGGCACGCGGCGATCACCGCCCCCGCGCTCCACCACCGCAGCTCCTCGCCCGCGAACCGCAACCGGCTCTCGTCGCGCTGCAGGTGGCGGTTGTGGGCGAAGACGAGGGTGGGGCCCCGGCGCTCCTCGCGCCGGACGATCGCGTCGAGGTTGCCGGCCATCATCGCGTCGCGCAGGCTCATGAGCGCGCCGAGCCGGCGGGGCGAGGGGTCGGCCATGCCGGTGTGGTAGCGCAGCAGCCCGGTGGCGGCGCGGGCGTGCAGGCCGGCGCGCCACCGCTCGTCGCCGGACGTGACGGCCGCCAGGTGCGGGGCGTGCGCGGTCAGCAGCACGCCCAGATCGTCGGCGATCAGGCGGAGTTCCTTGACCTCCGGCGTGCCGCCGATCGACCGGGAGGGGTCCGTGAGGGCGGCCGGGTCGGTCCAGCGCTCGTCGGGACCGAGCAGCTCGTCGAGCCTTTCGCGGGTCAGGGGCAGGTCGAGGTGAGGGGCCAGGTAGTCGTACAGGGCGGTCAGGGCCGGGCGCGGGGCGGCCGGGCCGGTGATCTCCACCGGGGCGTCGAAGCCGTCGAAGCGCAGCCGGTCGCGCGGCGCGGACCGCTCGTTGCGGGCCCGCATCCAGCGCAGGAGCTCGCGGTTGGCGGGCGAGGCGCCGAACCCGTGGCTGAAGCCGCGGCTCATCGCCTCGTCGAGGGTGACGTCGCCGCCGGTGACGTACGCGTCGGCGGTCAGGCCGGCCAGGCAGTCGCTCTCGATGGCGATCGACCGGTAGCCCTCGTGCTCCACGAGGTGGCGGAAGAGCTCGTTGCGCAGCTCCAGGAAGGCTTCGACGCCATGCGTGGGCTCGCCCAGGCCCAGCACGCGGACGCCGGGGGGCAGCAGCGCGGCGAGGGCGCCGCCGGTGAACGCCTGGACGGCGTCCCGGATCGAGGCCGTCATGCCTTCAACCGTATCGTTGAACTTCTCGTGTAAACTTCTGGCCGATCTCCCCAGCGGGCAGGAGGGCATAGCTTCAACATGCGGCCCATCGATCTGGCGCGCGCGCACGGCCTGTCCACGCAGGCGGTGCGCAACTACGAGGAGGCGGGGATCCTGCCGCCGTCCGAGCGTTCCGCGCACGGCTACCGCGTCTACACCCCGCGCCACGCGGCGGCGCTGCGGACGTTCCTGGCGCTGGTCCCCGCCCACGGGCACGCGACCGCGACCGCGATCATGCGGGCCGTGCACGGCGGCGGCCTGGCGGCGGCGCTGCGCCTGATCGACGAGGGCCACGCCCAGCTCGCCGAGGACCGCGGCACGCTGGAGGCCGTCGAACGCGCGCTGCGCGACCTGGCGCCGCCGCGCGAGCCGGAGCCGGGCGTGACGTTCATCGGCCCGCTGGCCCGCCGGCTGCGCATCAAGCCGGCGACGTTGCGCAAGTGGGAGCGGGCCGGGCTGACCGTGCCTCGGCGCGACCCGCGTACCGGCTACCGGGTCTACACCGCCGCCGACGTCCGCGACGTGCTGCTGGCCCACCAGCTGCGGCGCGGCGGCTACGGGCTGGAGCAGATCCGGCAGGTGCTGGAGCAGGTGCGCGCGGCGGGCGGCATGGAACCCCTGCAGGCGACGCTGCGCGACTGGCACGACCGGCTCACGGCCAGGGGCCTGGCCATGCTCGCCGCCGCCGGCGCGCTGGACGCCTACCTGCGCGAGGGGAACTTTGCGACCGGAGAGGGCATCTAACACGCCGTGGAAGCGTCGAACGCCGGAGAACCGCAGCGTATAGGGCAATACTGGCTGGCCGGACGGCTCGGGTCCGGGGGCCAGGGGGTGGTGTACGACGCCTACGACCCCGAAGGCCGCCGGGTCGCGCTCAAAGTGCTGCACATGGCCGACAGCCCGGTGAGCCGTGAGCGGTTCGCCAAGGAGGCGGCCGCGGCCGGGCGGGTGGCGTCGTTCTGCACGGCGCGGGTGCTCGACTGCGACCTGTCGGGCAGCAGGCCGTACATCGTCAGCGAGTACGTGCCGGGCCCCAGCCTGCGCCGGGCGGTCGAGCAGGGGCGCCGGTTCGCCGGGGACGACCTGCACCGGCTGGCCACGGCGATCGCCACCGCCCTGACCGCCGTGCACGACGCGGGCGTGATCCACCGGGACCTGAAGCCGGACAACGTGCTGCTCGGCACCGACGGCCCGCGGGTGATCGACTTCGGGGTCGCGCGTACCCTGGACATGTCGCTGACCAGGACCGGCGAGGTGGCCGGCACGCCCACGTACATGGCGCCCGAGGTGTTCACCGGGCAGCGGGCGGGCGCGCCCGCCGACATGTTCGCCTGGGGCGCGATCATCGTGTTCGCCGCCACGGGCGAGGACCCGTTCCGCGCCGACAACCTCGGCGGGGTCATGCACCGGGTGTTGTCGAGCCAGCCCGACCTGAGCGGGCTGCCGCCCCGGCTGGCCTCGCTGGTGTCGGCCGCGCTGGAGAAGGACCCGGCGGCCCGTCCCACCGCCCGCGACCTGCTGCTCGCCCTGGTCAGCGGCAACAGCGCCGACACCCGCGGGCTGCTGACGGCGGGCAGCCGCGCCGCCAGGGGCGTGCACGTGCCCGAGCAGGGCGACCCGGCGCTCGGCACGATCGCCGAAGACGCCTACGGCGCGCTCGCGCCCGAGGAGCGCGAGCTGGCCGCCGAGGTGTTCCTGCGCCTGGTGACGGTCACCGAGGACGGGCACGAGGCCGTGCGCTGGGCGTTGAAGGAGGACCTGCTCGCCGGACGCTCCGAGGGGGAGACGCGCGCGATCGAGCACATCCTCCAGGTGTTCTCCTACCTGGTGACGCAGAAGAACGAGGCGGTGGCGCTGTCGCGTCCCGCGCTGCTGCGCGCCTGGCCGCGGCTGCGCGTCTGGGTGGACGGCGACCGCGACGGGCTCGCCGTGCTCGGCCAGCTCAGCGACGCCGCCCGCCAGTGGGCCGGCAACGGCCGCAAGGACGGCGACCTGCTCCAGGGCAGCCGCCTCGACCAGGCGCTGACCTGGGCCGCCACCGGCCGCAGGCACATCACGCTGACCCCGCTCGAACGTGACTTCCTGGCCGCGGGCACCGGCCTGGCCAGGCGGCGCGTGCGCCGCCGGCGGCTGACCACGGCCGCGCTGGCCGGGCTGCTGGTGGTTGCGCTGGCCGCGGGCGGCCTGGCCGTGCTGCGCGGCAGGCAGGTGACCGAGCAGAGCAGCCTGGCTGGCCGGCAGCGCGACCAGGCGGTCGGGCGGCAGGCCGCCGCCGAGGCCGACCGGCTGCGGACGAGCGACCCGGTCACGGCGATGCTGCTCAGCGTGGCGGGCTGGCGGCTGGCTCCCACTCCCGGCACCCGGCGGAGCCTGACGACCTCGCTGACGATGCCGGAGAGCGCCGTCTTCCGCGACCCCGGCGCCAAGGGCGTCTCGGCGTCGGCGTCGGCGGCCGGCGGGCGCGTCCGGGCCATCGCCGGCGAGGACGGCGTGCGGGTCTACGACGTGCCCTCCGGGCGGCAGACCGCGTTCTGGCGATGGCCGCGCGGCCTGGACGCGCTGCCGTCGGCGGCGGCGCTCAGCCCGAGCGGGCGCACGCTGGTGGTGGTCAGCAGGGACACGGCCTACGCCTGGGACGCCAGGACGGGCGCCAAGCTGCGCGAGCACCGCGTCGGCGAGGGCGGCGTGCAGGTCGCCTTCGACGGCAACGAGAACCTGGCCGCGGTGATGCGCGACAGCACCCTGGACTTCCTGTGGGACACCAGGACCGGTGCCTCCTACACCCCGAAGCTGGAGGCGAGCGGCGCTCCGGCGATCGCGCCCTCCGGCGCCTACATCGCGGGCGTCGGGCCCAACCAGGGCGGCCTCAAGGTGATCCGCCTGCCCGGTCTCACCGTGGACACCCGCCTGCCGAAGGCGTGCGGGCCGGTGGTGGCGTTCACGCCGGACAGCAGGCGGCTGCTGTGCGCGAACGGCGACATCGCGGCCTTCGACCTGGCCACCGCCAGGAAGGTGCCCGACGCCGACCGGCCCTTCTGGCAGGAGTCGGCCCTGGACGACACGCTGGCCGGACGGCTGCGGCTGAGCCCCGACGGCCGCCGGATGCTGGCCGTCGAGGGCCGCACCCTGCATCTGCTCGACGCCGACGACGGCGACGAGGTCGCCCTCTACCAGGCCGAGGGCGAGCCCGAGGACGTCTGGCTGGAGGCCGACGGCCACACGGTCCGCTACGTGCTCGACAACTCGACCGTCACCGCCGACCTGACCTCCCGCCTCCCCTCCACCCGGCTGCCGCAGGGCTACGAGCTGGACGCCTTCAGCCAGGACGGCCGCCTGGCCGCCGCCACCAAGGACTCGGGGCCGGTCCGCGTGTGGGACGGCGGCCGGCTCGGCGTCCCGATGGCCGGCAGCGCGGGCGTCAGCGGGCAGCTGTTCGACCCGGCGGGCGCCCGGCTGTCCGCCGAGGGCGCGGACTCCTCGACCGGCCTCTGGGACGTCGCCACCGGCCGCCGGTTGTGGCGCCACCCCGTGCCGCGCACGCAGTTCGTGCTGTCGAAGACGTTCACCCCCGACGGCCGCCGCCTGGTGCTCTCGCTCAAGGAGCTGAGCCAGCGGGACGCCCGCAACGAGCTGGTCGTCCTCGACGCCGGCACCGGCCGGACGCTCGCCCGCCACCCCCTGGCCACGGCCACCGAGACCATCGTGTCCACCCGCGACGGCACGGGCGTGGTGACCGCCACCGGCAAGGTCTACGACCTGCGCACCGGCAAGGCCGTCGGCCCCGGCTTCAACCGGTCGGGCCTGGCGATCGCGCTCAGCCCCAAGGCGCAGGTGCTCGCCCTCGGCTCGGCCACTGTCGAGCTGTGGGACGTCGCCGGCGGCCGCGAACTGCCGCCCGCGCTGCGCGTGGCCGCCCGGGCGCAGGTCGAGACCGTGCTGTTCAGCCACGACGGCTCGCTGCTCGCGCTGATCGGCAGGTCCATCGGGGAGACGTTCGACGACGTCTACACCGTCCAGGTCTGGGACGTCGGCTCGCGGGAGCGGATCGGCTCCTTCCCCATCGGCATCCTCGACCGGCTGGCCTTCAGCCCCGACGACCAGACCCTGTACGTCTCGGGCAACACCTCCGGCACGATCATCCGGATCCCGGTGGGCGCCGAGTCCGTGGCCCGCCTGGTGTGCGAGCGCGCGGGCCGCACGATGAGCCCGCAGGAGTGGCGGCGGCACCTGAAGGACGTGCCCTACCGGGACGTCTGCCCGGGCGCGCGGCGCGGACGGTCGTGACGCGCGCCGGTCGTCAGATCGCGGGCAGGCTCCGGCCGCCGTTCAGCACGCCGCCGCGCAGGCCGTCCAGGGCCGTGACGCGTGGCGGCACGCGCAGCGTCAGCATGGCGACGTCGTCGTCGTTGTCCTCGGGCCGGACGCGTGCCAGCAGCATGTCGCCGAGCGCGTTCAGCGGCCGGTGGGTGTGGGAGGCGGCGTACCGGCTCAGGCGGGCCAGCCCCTCGTCCAGGGAATGCCTCGGGGACTCGATCAGCCCGTCGGTGTAGAGCACGAGGGTGGACCCCGGCGGCAGCTCCACGACGGCGTCGGCGCGCTCCCCGCGGATGCCGGTGCCCAGCAGCAGGCCCTGGCCCTCCTCCAGGAAGCGGGTACGGCCGTCGCGCTCGACCAGCAGCGGCGGCGGATGGCCCGCGTTGCTCCAGCGCAGCAGCCAGCGGCCGTCGTCGGTGTGCTCCAGCCGGGCCAGGACGACGGTGGCCATGGTGGCCTGCGCCATGCGCACCACCGCGCGGTCGAGCCGGTCGAGGATGGCGCTGGGCAGGTCCTGCTCGGCGCCTGCGTAGGCGCGCAGCATGTTGCAGACCTGGGCCATCCCGGCGGCGGCCTCCAGGTCGTGGCCGACCACGTCGCCGATCACCAGGGCGGTGGCGCCGTCGGGCATGGTGAAGGCGTCGTACCAGTCGCCGCCGACCTGCGAGGCGCGGGGGGCGGGCACGTAGAGGGCGCTCATCTCCAGGCCGGGCACCGACGGCAGGCGCGGCAGCAGGTGGCGCTGCATGGTCTCGGCGACCCGGCGCTGCCGCTCGTACAGGCGGGCGTTGTCCAGGGCGAGCCCCGCGCGCCGGGCGATGTCCTCCACCAGCAGCAGGTCGGCGGTGGTGAACGCGCCGGGCCGCTCGGCGCGGCCGAGCGTCAGCGCCCCGACCACCTCCCGCACGCCGCGGATGGGCGCGATGCCCGCCGAGTGCATGCCGGTCCTGCGGAACAGCTCCTGCTGGAAGACCGCGATGCCGGAGTCGGGCGCGCCCTGGTAGGTCTCCGGCCCGGCCAGCGTCGCGGTGACCCCGCGCAACGCCCGCGACAGCGGCATCGGCGACTCCTCGGGAACCGCGGGCATCGGCCCCTCCAGGTCCTCGTGGTGCACCAGGACGCCGTCCTCGTGGTGGACGACGGCGGCGCGGCTCACGCCGCCGTGCTCGGTGAGCAGGTCCACCACCACCCAGTCCGCCAGCAGCGGCACCACCAGGCGGACGAGCTGGCGCAGCGTCTCGTCCACGTCGAGGCTGGCGGTGAGCGTCGTGGTGGTCTCGGCCAGCAGCGCCAGCCGGTCGAGCTCGGACATCGACGTCTCGTGCGCCGGCTCGGGGATCTGCGCGCCGGGCTCGTCGGCGTCGTGGAAGAGCACCAGCGCCCCGGTCCTGCCGTCGGCCAGCAGGCAGGGCGTGACCAGCCAGGAGGCCGGCAGCAGGGAGCCGTCGCCGCGCGCCAGCCATTCCCGCTCGCCCTGGGAGGTGCCGCCGGTGATGAGCGGGCGTCGCATCGCGCACCGGCTGCGCGGCAGCGTCTCTCCGCGCGGGCCGCGGTGGAGCAGGTCGTGGGCGTCCGCGCCGAGCAGTTCGGCGGCGGGACGGCGGAGCAGCGCCTCGGTGCGCGGGGCGACCTCGACGATCCGGCCCCGGTCGTCCACGACGTACCCGCCCGCGTGGGTCAGGTCGCGCAGCCCGCGGGGACGTCCGTCCTGCGGCCGGTGCGGCCCGGCGTCGTGCTCGGGCACGTTCATGGTGTCGGCTCCTCTCGTCCCCACCTCCTACCCGCCGGCCCGTCCATCACCAGGGACGCCCGCGGTCCTGACAGTATGGCCGAGCTTATGGGGGTGTGTTCAGCCGCCGAGGATCCGGGTGCGGTCGCCGGCCCCGTCGGAGAGGAACGACGCCAGGGCACCTCCCTCCTCGCCGACGGCGGCGCGCTCGGCCGGGGACAGGCCGCGCAGCGGCGTGACGAGCACGGTGTCGTCCTCGACGGTCCAGGTGGCCGCGACGCGGCCGTCCACCAGGACCATCCGGGCGCCGGCGACCGACAGGCCGCGGTGTTCGCGGTCGATGATGCGGCCGCGGTCGTCGTAGCCGAGTACCGCGTTGTCGAACGCCGGCAGGAACCGCACGGGGGCGGGCGTGCCGGGGTCGGGGCGCGGCGCGCCGGGCAGGTCCAGCAGTTCGCGGCCGCGTTCGTCCCGGAAGGCGACCAGCTCGTCGCGTACCGCCGCCACGGCCTTGGGCAGGCCCGCCAGGCCGGACCAGGCGCGCAGGTCGGCCGTGGCGGCGGGGCCGTACGCCGCCAGGTAACGCCGTACGAGAGCCTGCCCCACGGGATCGGAGCCGTCGGCGGACGGCGGGTCCACCTCCCGCCCCAGCCAGGACGACAGCGGCAGGTTGCGCACGCCCGCCCGCGTCCGCCACAGCCCGCGCGGCGGGAGCTGCGCCATCGGGACCAGCGCGGCGACCAGCATCTCGCCCAGCGCCCGCGGCCCCGGCCCGGGCCAGCGATCGGCCACCGCCCGCGCGAGCTGCGACATCGAGCGCGGCTCGCCGTCGGCCAGCACCGCCCATCCGGCTGCCGCGAGCTCGTCGAGGTCCACCCCGGCCAGCTCGCGGCGGTAGACCCCGAGCACCCGCTGGCGCAACATCGCGTCGTGCCGGGATCGCCAGGCCAGGACGTCGGCGGCGGTGACCAGGTGGACGGTGCGCCGCATCAGGTGAGTCCGGACCACGTCCCGGCCGGTCAGCAGGTCCGACAGCGCGGCCGGGTCGAAGGCGCGCAGCCGTGACCAGAGCCCGGTGAAGGGCTCCTGCGGCTCCTGCGCCTGCAGGCCGCACAGGTGCCCGACGGCGTCGAGGACCGGCAGGCCGGCGCGGTCGAGCAGCAACTGACGGGCGAGCGTGGCGCGGTTGAGCGCCCTGGTGCTTAGAACGGTCATCTCTTCTTCCCGTGTTCAGGGCGCTCTTCTTGCCGCGCTCAGGACGCGCCGTGCTCGACGATCCAGGTCACCCCGAAGCGATCGCGCACCATGCCGTGCAGCGGCACCCACTGCGCGGGCCCGAGCGGCCGCACGACGGTCGCGCCCGCGCCCAGCCCCTCCCAGTACGCGGCGGCCTCCTCGGCCGTGTCCGCGCCGAGCGAGACGAAGAACGCGTTCTCGCCCTGGTCCCAGGGCAGGCGGGCGGGCACGTCGTAGGCCATCAGGCGGAAGCCGCCGGGCGCGGCCACCTGGCCCCACATCACCCGGCCGGCGTCGGCGGGGTCCTGGACGTTCCCGGCGTCCGCGTAGGTCACGGTGGTGACGTCCCCGCCGAACACCGACCGGTAGAACGCGAGCGCAGCGGCGGCCTCGCCCCGGAAGTTCAGATGAATCACGACATTTACAGACATGGCAGGCTCCTCGCCGGTTCGGCTCATGGTCGCCGGGAGCCGTCCGGCCCCCGGTTGCGATGCCCATGCTGGCGGAGGAAGCGGTCAGGTTGTGGCCTCTTCTTGCGGCACCATGGGAAACATGCAGAAGACCTCGGCACGCCTGCTGGCCCTGCTCTCGCTGCTCCAGATGCGCCGCGACTGGCCGGGGGCGCTGCTCGCCGAACGGCTGGAGGTCAGCCCGCGCACCGTGCGCCGCGACGTCGACCGTCTGCGCGACCTCGGCTACCCCATCGCGGCGATCAAGGGCCCCGACGGCGGCTACCGGCTCGACGCGGGCAGCGAGCTGCCGCCGTTGCTGTTCGACGACGAGCAGGCCGTCGCGCTTGCCATCGCGCTCCAGATCGCCGCCACCGCCGGGGCGGGCATCGAGGAGGCCGCGGCGCGGGCGCTCACCACCGTCCGGCAGGTCATGCCCGCACGGCTGCGCCACCGGATCGACACCCTCCAGGTGACCGCCGTCGAACGGGCGGGCGCACGGCCCGAGCCGCAGGTGGCCGGCGGGGTGCTCGTCGCACTCAGCGCCGCCGTCCATGCCCGTGAGGTGTTGCGCTTCGACTACCCGTCGGAGGCGGACGACGGCGGCGCGCTGCCGCCGCCCCGGCGGGTGGAGCCGCACCACCTCGTCACCTGGGGCGGCCGCTGGTATCTCGTCGCGTGGGACCTCGACCGCGCGGACTGGCGCACCTTCCGCGCCGACCGCATCCGGCCGCGCACGCCCACCGGGCCGCGCTTCACCCCCCGCGAGCTGCCCGGCGGCGGGGTGGCCGCCTTCGTCACCGCGCGCTTCCGGGGCTCGGACGAGGCGGGCGACTGGCCCTGCCGCGGCGAGGTGATCCTCGCGCTGCCCGCGGCGGTCGTGTCCCGTTACGTCCGGGACGGGCTCGTCGAGGAGGCGGGGCCGGACCGCTGCCGGATCGTCATGGGATCGTGGTCGTGGCTGGGGCTGGCGGCCGCGCTCGGCAGGTTCGACGCCGACATCGAGGTCGTCGGCCCCGCCGAGCTCAAGGACGCCTTCGCCCAGCTGGCCCGCCGCTACACCGCCGCAGCCTCCTCCTGACCCCCGGCTCACTTCTCCGGGAGGCGGGCGACGTCGGAGACCGGGCCGAGATGGGCGAGCTTGTCCGGGTTGACCACCGAGTGGATCGCCTGGATCACGCCGTCGGCGACGTCCAGCTCGACCACGCCCGCCACGCGTCCCTCGGCGTCGTACATGACCGCGCCGGGGCGGCCGTTGACCCAGGCCGTCCGTACCGTGACGCCGAGCGCGCGGACCCGGCGCAGCCCCGCGACCAGCATCTTGACGACGCGGGGCGCCCCGGCCGCCGGTCTGGCCATCGCCTGGGCCTTGCCGCCGCCGTCCCCGTGCAGGACCACGTCGGGCGCGAGCATGCCGAGCAGCGCGTCCAGGTCGCCGCCGCCGGCCGCGTCGAAGAACCTGCGGGCCAGCTCCTCGCCCGCCGCCCGCCGCGCCTGGGTCGGCGCGCTGTCGCGGGACTGCCGGCCGGCGGCGACGCGCTGCCTGGCGCGGGCGAGGATCTGCCGGCAGTTCACCTCGGTCTTGCCGGTGATCCGCGCGACGTCCTGGTAGCCGTACCCGAACACCTCGCGCAGCATGAGCACCGCCCGTTCCACCGGCGACAGGGACTCCAGCAGCACGAGGAACGCCATCGACAACGAGTCGGCCAGCTCGGCGTGCTCGGCCGGTCCCGGCTCGCCGGGGTGCGCCACGACCGGCTCGGGCAACCATTCGCCCACGTACGTCTCCCGTCGCACCCGCGCCGAGCGCAGGTGGTCGATGCCCAGCCGCGTCACCGCGGTCGTCAGGTACGCCTTCGGCTCGGTGATCACGGTGCCCGCGTTGCGCGCCCTGGTCAGGCCCAGGAACGCGTCCTGCACGATGTCCTCGGCGTCGCCCACGGAACCGGTCATCCCGTAGGCGATGGAGAACAGCAGCGGCCGGTAACCGGTCACGTCCGGCTCCTCCGCCAGGGAGTCGGTCGCGTCGGCTCCTGTACCGCGGCTCATCTGCTCGGCCTTCCCGTCCGGAGGTGCTTGCGTACGACGCCCAGCAGGGTAGTCGTGCGGCTGGACCTCCTCGTGGCCAGGCAGGCCGGTCCGGTGGCGCACGGAGGTCACCACGCGATCGGGCCGAGGCGGTCGACGAAGACGCCGGTCGGGCCGTCGGGGCCCAGGGTCGCGAGCCGGACGATCGAGTCCGTGCCCTCGGTGACCGTCAGCAGGCCGGTGTGACGGTTCATGTCGGTGGCGGCGAACTTGTGGTTGGCGGTCTCGCCGGGGGTGGCGACGTTGAACTTGATGTGCGGGAGCGCGTGGGCGTACCGGACGGTGATCATGTTCAGGGCCGCCTTGGAGGAGCTGTAGGCGAGCTCGTGCATCTTCGAGACGGGCTGGTCCGGATCGGTGACGACGGCGAAGGAGCCGCCGCCGCTGGACACCATCACCACCCGCGGGTTCTCGGCGGCCTGGAGCAGCGGCAGGAAGGCGTGGGTGACCCTGACCGGGCCGTAGACGTTGGTGTCGTAGACCGCGTGGATCTCCCCGGCGGTGGCGTCCGCGGGCGGGACGGCGTTCCCCGGCGCGCCGGCGTTGTTGACCAGCACGTCCAGGTGGTCGGTGTGCTCGCGGACGAGCCGCGCGGCCTCGTTCACGGACGCGTCGGAGGTCACGTCCAGGGGGATCATGATCACGTCGATGCCGTCCTCGGCCAGCCGGGCGGCGGCGGCCTGCCCGCGGGCCTCGTCGCGGGAGCCGAGGAAGATCGTCCAGCCGAGTGCGCCGAGGCGGCGGGCGGCTTCGAGACCGAGCCCCTTGTTGGCGCCGGTGATCAGTGCGGTGGTGCGTTCCGTGTTCGTCATGCGCTCTAAGACGGAACCCCCTCCGTGGCTGTGACAGCTTGTGAGCGACGTCACAACGGGCTGGTTCCGAGCTGGGGTACAGCCTGGCTTCGGTCGACGACCGTCACCGACTTCCGTGCCGGGTTTGCCGGTGGGGGCTTCCGAAGAGCATCGGTGGTCCTTCTCCGGTCGCGTCGCCACGGCCGCTGAAGTCGCCGGGTGGTGGGATGGCACCTCGTCATGCCGCGAGGGCGGCCACCACCTTGTCCGCGAGCCGCTGCAGGCGGGCCGGGTCGGCGGGGGCCTGGCGGACGGTGGTGCTCCAGTAGAGGGGGCCCGCCAGCAGGTCCAGGCCGAGTTCGAAGTCGGTGTCGGGCGCGAGTTCTCCGCGTTCCACGGCCCGCCGCAGGACGTTGACCGCCTTCTCGCGTCGAGCTCCACCGACCCTGTCGCGCAGGGAGTCGGCGATGTTGGGATGGTGGACGCCCGCGGCGAACAGGTCGGGCAGAATGCGCGACACCAGTGGATGCCGGAGCGCCTCGTCGACTGCGGTCAGGAAGGCCAGGACGTCGCCGCGCAGGGTTCCGGTGTCGGGGGTGTCGGTTGCGGCGATGGAGACTTGGGTGATCAGGTCGATGGTCACGGCTTCCTTGGACGGCCAGCGCCGGTAGATGGCGGCCTTGCCCGAGCCGGCACGCCGGGCCACGGCCTCCAGCGACAACCTTCCGTAGCCGACCTCGGCGAGCTCTTCGAGGAAGGCAGTGCGGATCGCGTCGGTGACGGCGCCCTGAAGCACGGGCCCGCCGGGCGGGCGAGCTGCTGGCGATCGACTCATGCCGCCGAGCTTACCCGAGACGGAACGGTTGCGTCTCGGGTCGGGCCGGGGCTATGGTGCGACATGTCGAGACGGTCGCGTTCCGTCTCGCTCCATGAGGGGAGTCCGCCGTGAAGTTCCTCTTCGAGTCCCTTCGTACGGCGTGCTTCGCTCCCCACGGCGGGCCGACCTGGGCGAGGTGATCGGAACCGCACGGGCCATCCCGGCCGGCGACGAGGACGCCTGGTACCGACAAGCGCACCAGCGAACGCAGATGTGCGGCCGGAGCATGGGCTCGCTCCCGAGAGGTCGGCCTTCTTCACTGATGCGATCTTCGCGATCGCGATGACGCTGCCGGCGGTGGCGCCGGAGCTCCCGGACGAGGAGCAACGGGGAGTCCGGGGCTGTGGGACTTCCTGGTCGACCAACGGGGGCTCCCATTGGCGTTCGCGCTGGCGTTCGTCCTGCCGTGGTGGGTGTGGCGCCGCCACCACCAGCTGAAGGACGTCGTCCGCCGGCTGGCGAAGGGGTTCGCGTTCCGGCACGCGCCGGTCCTGCTCCTGGCCGCCTTCCTGCCGTTCCCGACCGCGGTGATCGGCGCATCGATCGCCAACCCGATGGCGCGGACCCTGTTCGCCGCTACGGCGGACCCCTCGCCGTCCGCCTCTCGCCCGCCCGATTCAAAGCCGGGGCAACCCGTGAACCTCAGCGGTGAACCCGGGCCGGACCTGATCAATCCCCAAGCACGATGAGTACCGAAAAGAGCAACCAGATGACCGACACCATCGGCCGGATCGACCCGGCCGTCCACATGACCACGACCATCGTCAAGGGCATCACCGACGAGCGGCTCACCGCCCCCACACCCTGCGCGGGATGGGACGTGCGCACCGAGCTCAACCACCTCGTCGGCGGCATGCGCATCTTCGCCGCCGAGCTCACCGGCACCGACCCCGGCGGCCGGCACGAGGATGACTGGCTGGGCACCGACCCGCAGGGCGCCTTTCTCGGAGCCGCCCGGCTCGACCTCGCGGCCTGGCGCCGCGAGGGTGCCCTGAAGACGACCGTGCGGCTGGGATTCGGGGAAGTGCCCGGGCCGATGGCCGCACTCATCCATCTGACCGAGGTCCTGGTGCACGGCGTCGACCTGGCGATCGCCACCGACCAGGAAACGCTGGTGGACGAGCATGCCTGCGACGACTTGCTCGCCACCATGCGCGGCATGGACTTCGACGCCTTCCGCCGCCCCGGAATGTTCGGCCTCGAACTTCACCAGCCCGCAGGCGCACCCGCCCACCGGCGGCTGCTGGCCTTCCTCGGCCGCGACCTCGCCCCGCATCGGGCCAGGTGAGGCGTGGCCGGCTCGGGCGGCGCAGCATGGGCTCTGCCGTCCGGGGCCCAGTTGAGCCGGGATATCAGTAGCTCGGCCACGTTGAGCGGTGCGATCTACACGGGTGCGGGGTAGCGACGAGATTTGGCTCGACCTTCGACTGTGGCCGGCCTCCAAGGCCGGCCACTCGGGTCGGAGCGACCGGAGGTGCGGTGGCTCTGCGTAATCAAGGGCGCTTCGAGCTCGACCTGACCCGCCACGTGGAGCTGGAGGTCGTCGCCGGTCCGCCACGGTGACCGGCGCGGCGAGGGCGGACCACTGGTCGGTGAAGGTCCGCCCGGATCACGAGCGGCGCTTTCTTCAGCCTCTGCGGCTGCTCATGTGGCGATCATCGAGAAGACGGCCAGGTCATGAGCCTCGCACCCGTCGCGCTCCGCGACCCGCACCGTGCCCTCCCGCTGGTATCCGGCCTTCTCGGCAACCCTTAGGGAAGCGGCGTTGTCGGTCCGGGAGCGCAGCTGAACACGCCGTATCCCATCGTTGACGAGCGCCCACCGTCCAACCGCGCGCGCGGCCTCGGTCGCGTAGCCGCGACCTCGCTGACCAGTGTGAATTCCGTAACCGATCTCGGTACGGCCGGCCTCCCAGTCTGTGTCGCGCAACCCGACACTGCCGACGATCTCGCCGGTGGCCTGCTCCACGATCGCCAGGTGTACGCCCTCGCTGTCCAGCCGTCGCCGGTGCACGGTGTCGGTCAGCCACCCGTGCACGTCGGCGACCGTCTGTGGAGAGCCGGGCGGCAGGGCCGTTCGATCCCCGGAGGCCACGAATGCCGCCACAGGCACGGCATCCTGCGGCCCGAACTCACGAATCACCAACCCATTGGAGATGATCTTCACTGGAGGAAACACGATGTGCAGTTTAAGTCCCTCACCTGGTGCGCGATGTGCCGGATTGCCGGATCCCGGGCGGCTCGCGAGCGGCGGCAGGTGTTCCGTCTTCCCGCCAATCCCTGTGCGTCGGAGCGGAATCCGGCATTGACGACGTTCGGCGGCCCGCGACGGCAGGGGTTCACTGACCCGAAAGAACGCAGCTGACGCCGGATTCCGGTCCAAATCTCTCTGACCCCGGTCTCCTTGACGCCCTCGTCGCAGCCGTCTCGCGACGTCGGCCCCCGTGGGCAGCGGGCCGGGTGGCTACGAAGTCGAGGCGCCCGGCGATTCAAGCGAGCCGGGACTTGATCGTCGGAGCAGCTTCCCCGAAGCCGAGACGTTCGACGATTCGATCGAGCCGGGGCTTGATCGTCAGGCGCGCTCACCTCGGAGTCGAGGCGCTCGGCGATTCGACCGAGCCGGGAGTTGATCGCCAGGCGCGCTCACCCCGAAGCTCCGCCCTGTCTCCTTGATCGCCCCGGGCGACGGCGCGAACGCCGCCATGATTCCGCGGCCCTCACGATGTGCGGCGCCGTGCCACTCCTTGACAGCCGGTAATTCGACGGCCGGCTCCGCCGGCACGACAGGGACGAACAGCCACCGCCGGCGGCCGCAGGCGGGCGCACGCGCAGCCACGGCGGGCGCGTCCTGGCACAGCAACGCACGGTCACCGCGTGCGGGCTCATAACGGTGTTCACGCTGCCCTGCCAGCCAGCCCTGCGCA
Organism: Nonomuraea sp. NPDC004702; assembly: GCF_053601695.1. Lineage (NCBI taxonomy): Bacteria > Bacillati > Actinomycetota > Actinomycetes > Streptosporangiales > Streptosporangiaceae > Nonomuraea > Nonomuraea sp. NPDC004702. Next base: position 248,086 of record NZ_JBSGCE010000003.1, on the reverse strand, counting down.
CCGTGTGGCGCGACGTGGCGCTGAGCCCGGGTGTTCACGCTGCCCCGCCAGCCAGCCCTGCGCACCGCGTGGCGCGACGTGGCGCTGAGCCCGACGAGGGTGGCGCGAATCTTACGAGGCGGTCATCGTCCTGTGAGTGTGCGCGCGGGAACGTGGAGCTGGTGGTCACGCCCGGCACGGTGGCGGACGCTGGCACGGCGGCGGACACGAACGAACTGTCGGTGCGGCACGGCATTGTGGTGAGCGGCGGAGATGCGAAGAGGGCGACACGCCGGAGACGTTGCATGTCCATCCGGTGGGCCGGAGGCGGCGCGGCCGGGTCTGCGTTCAGTGGCGGACGTCCGGCCGTTCACGCGGGCAGGACGCTGACCTGCGGTGGCGAGGTCCTACCGATCCTGGACGTCGCTGCGGCGGCGACTTCATCCCGACCTCGCATGCGCATGGTCAATTTCTGGATTTGAATTTCCAGAAATTAGAAAATGTTAGGGTGTTGCCGTGACTGCGGAGGTCGGCGTGGTGACGCCTTGCAAGCATTGTGGAGCTCCCATCGAGCAGCGGCCGGGGCGCGGGCGGCCGAAGTCGTACTGTCCGGAGAAGGGGTGCCAGGCGGCGGCCAAGCGGGAGCGCGAGCTGCGGCGGGCCACCCCCGGGCTGGAAGGAGCGCTGGCCAGGGCCGAGCAGTTGTACGACCGGATGGAGACCGGGCTTCTCGCGGCCATCGAGCCGCTGGCCAAGGCCCTGTCCGACGAGCTGAGCCCGGCCGGGGTCGAGGCCAAGCTGAGCGCCGTCCAGGCAGAGGCGCACACGCGCGTGGCGATCGCCCGCACCGAACGTGAGCAGGCCTTCGAGCAGGTACGCCTGGCCCGTGAGGCCACCGAGCACGCGCGCCGGCAGACCGCCGAGATGCGAGCCCGGCTGGAGGAGGCCGAGAACGAGCGCGAGACGGCGCTGCAGGACGCCGAACGCGCCCGCGAGCAGGCCCTGGCCGCGTTGCGCGAGGCGGCCAGCACCGAACGGCAGGCGTTGCAGACCGCCGAGAAGGCGGTCCGGCGGGCCGAGCAGGCCGAACGACGGGTGAAGGAGGCGTCGCGCCAGGCGGAGCTGACCGAGCAGACCCGGGATCAGGTCGTCCAGGAGCTGGCCGAGCAGGCGGAGGCGGCCGAGGATCGGGCCGAGGAGGCGCGGGCGCAGGCCGTACAGGCCGGGCTGGAGGCGGACCGGGCGCGGGAGGAGAGAGATCGCGCCCGGGAGGAGGCGGCGGCGGCCGGGCGGGCGCGCGAGCTGGCGGAGCGAGCGGTGATCGCGGCCACGGCCAGGGAGGAGGCGGCCGCGCAGGAGCGGGAGCGAGCCGTTGAGCGGGCCGAACGTGCCGAGCGTGCGGCCGCAGAGGCCGAGCGGGACCGGGCGGTCGCACAGCGGGAGGCCGCCCAGGCCGCGACCGAGGTGGGCGACCTGGTCCGGAAGCTGGCGGCCGCCGAGGAGGACGCCGCCGCGGCGCTGGCCAAGGAACGCAGACAACACGCCCGGGAGAAGGTACGGGCCGCGGCGGCGGTCAAGGAACGCGACCAGCTGCTGGGGGAGTTGCGGCTGGAGCGCATGCGCCTGGCGGACGTACGGGCCGAACTGGACGCCGCACGCGCCGAGGCCGCCCTCCTACGGGAACGAGCGGTCGCCGCCGAACTCACCCAACGAGCCCTCGGCCCCGAACCACAGGCGACACAGGCCGACTGACCGCGGGCGACACCGGGCAACGGACTTGCGGGCAGCGCGGACCGGGCATCAACCAGAAACACCCGCCCGGCCGCAGACAACCAGAACCACACGCCGCACCGCGCGCCGCAGACAACCAGAACCACACGCCGCACCGCGCGCCGCAGACTGCCCGAACCGCACTCCGGACCGCACCTCGGACCGCGGGCTGCGCGACTCGGACCTCGTAGCTCGCGGGCGGCGAAGGCGATCAGGTCGCCGCGGTGGTCATGGCGCCAAAGACTCGGTCCGATCGTCCCTGGAGGCCTACTCCTCCGGCTCCCAGGCGCGGAGCAGGTCGAGCAGCGTTGCGTCTCCGTCAACGTGCAAGGAGTCGGCCTGGATACGGTCGTACAGGTAGAGGACCAACTCACTGGCCGTGCCGTGGACGGAGGCGCCGGCTGCGTCCCAGTCCTCGCCGGGCGCGGCAGTGGGCGCGGGGATGCGGATGGAGCGTGCGCCGTCGCCGTCGACCGTGAGGCGCCAGGAGCGGCCCTCGGCGGCGTGGAAGTCGAAGGCTGTGGGCTTGTGCGGCCAGGCGCTGGGCGTCGCGACGCAGGTGAACAGGAACTCCTCGACACCGTCGAGGGCGACCTCGGCCGGCACCGGCTGCGGGGCGCCCGCGGCGAGCTGGGCGTCGTACGTGTGCACGGCGCTCTCCTGAACCCGGTGCCGGGCGACTCCGCCGGAGGTCCGTGGCGTCTGCAGGGCACTCCACCACGCCCAGCAGCCGGCGTCCGGGCCCGCCTCCCGCAGCACGTCCAGCAGAAGTCGCGTGGACTCCTTAAGCCAGGCCAGCAGGGCCTCGCGCTCCCGCGGCACTTCCAGCGCGGCGCGCGCGGCGGCGGCCTCGGCCGGGGGAGCGTCGGCAGGCCCCGCGCCGACGATGGCGGCCCAGAAACGGTCTCCTCCCCCCAGGTGCTTCACCAGATCGAAGAGCTTCCACGCGGGGCAGGTCGGCACCGGTGCGTCGAGACTGGGCGCGGCGGCGACCGTGGCGCGGAAGGCGGTCGACCGTTCATCGATCAGTCGCAGCAGGTCAGGGAACTCCAGGTTCTTTTCCACGCCGGATGTCTATCACCGTCGATTCCGGGACCGGTAAGCGGAGCGGTTCGGTCAATGCGCACGAGGCCGCGGCGGAAGTGGTCAAGTGGTTGGGGCTGTGCACTGAGCATGCGGTCACCGATTGCGAGGACTGTTCGAAGGCCTGCCAGGCACGTTCGGCGAGTGATGGGAAGGCCCGGAGGTGCAGGGGCATGCTGGAGGCATGAAGGATGATCAGGTAGCCGCCGCTGTCCGTGTGCTGATCAATCAGTACGACCCCGAAGGCCTGTTGGGCATGGGGGCTCCCGAGGACGAGTACGACCCTGAAGTGCGTGATCTGACCGCTTTGGTGCGCGGTGAGGAAGAGGTCACAGCCGAGGTTGTGGGCGCGGTCTGGAACCGATGGTTCAACGAGGTCTCCGAGTGGAGCACCCGGAAACCTGAGCAGGTCAAGGAGGTTGCGGCCGCGCTGGAGAGGCTTCGTGGCCGGCAGCAGCGGTCGAATCTGCCGTGATCACAGGGCTCGCGATCGCCGGCTCGGCGAACGGGTCGTCATTCAGGTGGTTGCCCGAGCGTCGCCGGTGTCTCCCAGGCCGTCAGCTGCCTGGCGCTGAGGTCCAGTCTGGTGACGACCTCGGTGAGGGCTCTGGCAAGAGTGCGTTCGGGCGGAGTCATGACGGGGGCTCGTTGGGCGCTGAATTGGGGCCGTGGGGGCTTCGGCGGCCTTCACTGCGGCCGAACGGCGACCGATTCGGCGGAGAGCGTGACCTCGACGGTGATGCGCGGATTGTCCGGCTGCGGGAGCTGAAGACCACGCTTGAACTCCTCGGCATCGTCCGGCATCACCTTCGGCTGGATTGTGACCTTGACCTGGCCGGTCTCCTCATCTGGGTGCGCCGTCATCGTGGCCACCTCAGGACGGGACCGGAGCCAGGAGACGACCGTCTCCTGGGCCTGCCGGAGCTCCGAGGCCGAGAATCCCTTGCCGCCGATCAGGGTGACCTCCAGGGGGAGGGTCCTGGCCAGCTCGATCGCGCGAGCCGGGATGGGACCCTTGAAGCCGACGCGCAGCCCCCGCTGGCCGTCGACGTAGCTGACGCCGGAGATCTCGTCAGGGAACTCCGCATGCAGTTTGTCGATCACCTGGCTGTTGGACGACTGTGAGCCGAAACGGTCGATGGCCTCCTCGTAGGAGATGCCCTCCGATCTGGCGACGGCCCCGAGGTCGACCAGCTCGGCGTAGGGGATGCCGTCGATGACCATGTCCGGGTCGGTCACGGCAGGGTCGTAACCCTCGAAGTCCGTCGGCCTGGGGGAGGAGGTGGCAGCCACCCGGGTCGCGTACCGCTTGACGACCTCCTCCAGGGGGCGGCCCGACGACGCCGCCTCTCGCTTGAGCCGCTCCAGGGTGGGCCGATGCGCTTTGGGCTGGTCGGCCCGCGGCAACACGATCGTCTCGGTCCCGGCCACAGAAGGCACCGGGCCGGCACCGGACTGGCCGCAGGCGCACAACGACGCGAGCAGCGCGATGACGGTCAACCGCGATCTCTTCATACCAAGAGGACGCCCCGCCGGCCTGGAGGGTTCAGCCAGACATCCCGTCCAGTACGGCGAAGCCCGTTCATCGAAGTGCGCCTCCAAGGCGGACCTTGCGTGCCCACCATGGAGGCCGCGGCTCCCGGCCCTGCGGGAGACCAGGTGGGCGGGCGATCCGACATCACTGCGCCCTTCCTGAAGGTGAAGTCAGCGGGAGCTCCGGTGGGCGGCGAGGGCTCATGGCTGCTGGTTCGCGGCGAGTGTTCCTCCTCGGCCCGGATACCCGTGCCGGACGCTGCGGATGACCGCCACGCCGTACCGGTTCGGCTACCCCGGCCACCGAACGGAGTGGCTGTGAGCGGCATCCTCCTCGGCCGAGGACGTCTGTCGATTGCGCCGAGGTCGGGACGGACCCGCGCGACGAGGACGCCTTCCCCGGAATCCGGTGGGGGCGGAGGTGAACCGTGGCCCGCCAAGGGCGCGGCCACGGTGGCGCGATGCGGGTCGAGCCCTAGTTGGTTCGGGCCGTCCTGGCGGCCTGCTCGATCTTCGCGCAGTAGGCGGCACGGGCTGCCTCGTCGATCTGCTCCTCGTATTCGGCGCGCGACCCGGTCCGGCCGTCGAGGCCCTCGCGCAGGATGTCGGCGTGCCCGGCATGCCGGGTGGACTCGCCGAGCACGTGGACCATGATGGCGAACAGGTTCATGTGCCAGGCCGGCGTTGACTCCGGCCACCACGGCACGTGGCCGGGGGCGTCGAGGGGCAGCTCGTTGATCGTCGCGTCCGAGTGTTCCCACGTGCGCCGGTAGAACCCGATGATCTGATCGCGAGTCTCGTCCTCGGTCGCCCACAGATCGCTGCCGTCGGAGTCCTGCCATCGGGGCAGCGGTTCCGGGGAAGGGCGGTCGAAGACCTCGCCGAAGTACCTGGCCTCGACGGTGGCCAGGTGTTTGACCAGGCCGAGGAGGTTGGTCCCGGTCACTGTCAAAGGTCGGCGGGCGTCGTATTCGGACAGGCCGTCGAGTTTCCAGAGCAGCGCCTTGCGGTCCCGTCGCAGTCTCTCGTGGAGGTTGTCCTTCGCGAAATCGTCAATCATGGGTCACGATCCTGTCAGGCTGCGCCCCCGCTGGAGACGGTGGCGAAGCGTGTGTCGCCCAGCGCTGGACGGCTGGAGGCGTGGACGCGCGTACCTGCCTCTTCACGGCCGGCTCGAACTCGCTGCGGGAGCCGGCGGTGCACGTGGCGGTGAAGGGGTTCGAGGTGCTGGAACCGCCCGGAGCTGACGGGGTGCCCCTCCGCGGTGTGCCTGGCGGCCTCTATCCAATATGTTAACCGGGGTTGCCGTTTCTTTCAGAGAGGTGCGTACGTGGCCGAGTCCGACGAGCTGGAATCGCTCATCTCGCAGGGGCGCAAACATGGGGTGCGCAAGCGGGTCATCCTGCTGCAGGCGGCCCGGCTCTTCGTGGAGCGCGGTTACGCCGACACCGGGATCGACGACATCGGGGCCGCGGTGGGCATCTCCGGCCCCGCGGTCTACCGGCACTTCCCCGGCAAGCAGGCCATCCTCCTCGCCCTGATCGAGTTGTCGCTGGAACGCCTTCAGGAGGGGACGCAAGCCGCGCTGGCCGACCGGGACCGGGACCCGCAGGAGGCGCTGATCGCCCTGGTGGACTGGTTCTCCCGGTCCTCCGTCGAGAACCGGAGTCTGACCCTGATCATGCAGGCCGAGCTGCTGTGGCTGCCGGAGCAGGATCGGCGGCGGCTCAACCGCCGGATGCGGCAGATACGTGAGGAATGGGTCGGGCTGCTGATCGAGGTACGGCCGGAGCTGTCGGACCTCGCGGCGCGGATCGCCGTCACCTCCGTCATGGGGATGGTGACGGCGGTGCTCGCCGCCCGGCTGAGCGATGACATCGGGGCGCTGAGCGTGCACCTGCGGGCCCAGATGCTCGCCGTCCTGCAGGTGCCGGCTGGATTGTGACGGCTCTGGATCAAGTAAAAAGTTAACGTGTATATACTTTTTGCTCATGGGAGGGCGCTGTGGGAGCGGACTCGGCGCACGGTCCGTGCGCGCCCGTCCTCGTACGGGACGTCGTAGCGCCAGTCGTCGCCACTGGTGCGAGCCAGAACGAGGGGCAGAATGATGGAACGCATGGTCGAGGCCAACGGGATCCGCCTGTGGTGCGAGACGTTCGGTGACCCGGCCGACCCCGCGCTGCTGCTCGTGATGGGGCTCGGCGCCCGAGGCGCCACCTGGCCCGACGAGCTCTGCCGCCTTCTCCAGAAGGAAGGCCGGTACGTCATCCGCTACGACAACCGCGACACCGGGCTGTCCGGCCGCGTGGATTACGAGGCGAACCCGTACACCATGATCGACCTCGCCCAGGACGCGATCGGCCTGCTCGACGGCTTGGGCGTCGCCACGGCGGACGTGGTCGGCGCGTCGATGGGCGGCATGATCGCCCAGGAGATCGCGCTCGAACACGCTGACCGGCTGCGCAGCCTGACGGTCATCATGTCGAGCGCCGAGCCCCTCGACCCCGCGACCAACACCTTCCGGGGCACGGCACGCGATCCACGACTGGCCGCCTGGGACGCCGAACAGATCGCCAACCCGCCCGGCACCCGGGAGGAGCACGTCGAATCGCATCTCAAGCTGGCCCGCATTCTCGCCGGACGATTGACGGCGTTCGACGAGGCGGCCACGCGCGCGATCATCGAGCGGGAGATCGAGAACGCCACCGAGGCGGGCCACGCCTCGAAGAACCACATCCTCGCGGCCTTCGCCTCCCGCGACCGTTCCGGGCTGGTCGGCTCGATCACCGCTCCTACTCTGGTGATTCACGGCTCGGACGATCCCATGGCGCCCTTCGCTCACGGCCAGGCCCTGGCGGCGGCGATTCCCGGCAGCGAGTTCCTGCCCATCGAGGGAATGGGGCACGGGTTCCCGCCGCCGGTGATTCCTCGGATCTCCGCCGCGATCCTCCGGCACACCGGGCGATAACCGACAACCTGCCGTGCACGACCGGGGCTTCCTGTCGCGGGACCTGACGCCGAACAACGTCACCGTCGTACCGGACGGCTCCTGCCGGCTGGTCGACCTGGAGATGCCGCTGTCCCCGGCGCTCTCATCCCCCGCACCGCGCACGGCCGGGACAGTGCCTCGGCCGTGGATCGCCTGGGCCGCGCTTCGCCGGAAGCGGAGCTCCGGGTGTGGTCACCAGAAGCGCACCTCGGGCCAGTCCGGTGACGGCCTGTCCAGGGCGGGGGCGGGCTTGTGCTTGAGGTGCAGGTCCAAGAAGGCGGTGACGTACCTGCGGGTGATCGCGATGACGCGTTCGCCGTCGATCGGGGTCTTGGGCAGGCCGAGTTGCGGCTGGAGCACCGCGTAGTCGATGAAGCTCATGTGCTCGGCCCCCGTCACGGTCAGCCACCGCTTCCAGTCGCCCGTCACGTGCGGCCAGAACGTGTCCCACGAGCCGTCGGGGCCGCCGGATCTCGGCTGGTGCCGGGGGTTGCCGATCATCATGAAGGGCTTGTCCAGCGGCTGGGCGGGGGTCTTCGGGTTGTAGGTGCCGTCGAGGTTGACCACCGCCTTGATCCGCCGGGAGGCGGGCAGCAGGTGCGCGGCGCTCTGGCCGCCGACCGAATGTCCGACCATCGCGATGCGCCGCTCGTCGATCAGCGCGTTCCAGCGCCTGCTCCGGTCCAGCTCGTCGAGGACGAACTCGGTGTCGGCGGCCCTGACCCGGGCCACCTTCTCGCCCGTCTCAGGGGTCTGACCGGCCTTGCCGGCCTCGAAGGTGACGGTACGGCCGTCGGGGAAGGTGGTGGCGACCGACTCGTAGGTGTGCTCGACGGCCGCCACCAGGTAGCCGCGGGTGGCGAACTCCTCGGCCAGCGAGGTCATCGTCGCGCGGGGCAGCGTCATGCCGGGCGACAGGACCACCAGGGGCCATCCGCCCTTCCGCCTGACCGCGGGGGCGTCGGCGCGGGCGTGCGTCCTGGTCCTGGCGAGCGTGTCGGACGGGAGGTCCTTGAGCTGCGGCACGCCCTTGAGGACCAGTTCCGACTCCTCCGGCGTGAGGTACGGCGCCGGCCTGCCCGTCCCTCTGTGGGCTGGGTACCAGAGGGAGACCATCAGCTCGCGGGCGTCGCGGCCGGTCACCCAGGGGTCGGGGCGGCCGCGGTCCACCAGGTGCAGGTCCACCTTGCCGATCGGGTACGGGCCGGTCGGCGCGGGCAGCGCGGTCACGGGCGCGGTGGTCACGGCTTCAGCAGCCGCGGCTTGGGCGGGGTGCGGAGTGGTGGCGGCGAGCGCGAGGGCACCCGCGACAAGGATCTTGTGCATGCGCTCCACCGTGCCGCGCACCCCCGCCGAACCGTCCCCGGCGAAAGTCACAGGCCATGTGCGACTTTCGTAGGGGATGGGTGGCCTGCCGGGACTTGTAGCCTCTGGCCATGATTGACCGGACATCGACGATCGCCGAACGGGTCACGCCGTGGGCGCTCGGCACGACGGTTCTCCTGCTGTCCATGGCCTCGGTGACCGGTTCGGCAGGGGTGCGGTCCGCGCTGCCCCTGCCGGTGCTCGTGGCGGTGGCGGCGTGCTGCGGGGTGGCCGCGGCACTCGGGCGGCGGTGGTTGTGGCCGCTCGTCGCGGTGGGCGCGGTGGCCCACCTCTGGCTGGTGATGTGGCCCGCCGCGGTGGTGGCCTCCTACTACGCGGGCACGCGGCTCCGCCGCCGTCGCGACCTGTGGCTCTACGTCGCCGGCGCGGTCGCGCTGTTCGCGCTCGCGGGGCTGGTGTCGTCCTGGAACGAGGGGTATCGCGCGCTGGTCGCGGGCACTGCCGTCAACGTACTGCTGATGGGCGGCGCGATGCTCGCGCTGCCGCTGGTCGCCGGCCTGTGGGTGGGCGCCCGGCGGCAGGTGCTCGACGCGATGCGCGAGCAGTCCGAGCAGTTGCTGCGCGAGCAGGTGCTCCGCGCCGACCAGGCGCGCGACCAGGAGCGGGCGCGCATCGCGCGGGAGATGCACGACGTGGTCGCCCACCGGGTGTCCTTGATGGTGCTGCACGCCGGGGCGCTGGAGGTCAACGCCCCCGACGCCCGTACGGCCGAGGCCGCCGCGCTCATCGGCGGCGTGGGCAGGGAGGCGCTGACGAACCTGCGGGAGGTGCTGGGCGTGCTGCGCTCGCCCGATCCGGGACGCGGCCCGCAGCCCACGCTGGCCGACCTCGACCGCCTGCTCGACCAGTCCCGGGCCCTGGGCATCGTGGTCAACCGCCACGACGAGGGACGCCCCCGCCCGCTGCCGCCCACCGCGGAGCGCACCGCCTACCGGGTGGTCCAGGAGGCGCTGACCAACGTGCACAAACACGCGGGCGACGCCGAGACCGACGTCTACGTCCGATACCGGCCGGCCGAGCTGGAGGTGCTGATCCGGAACCGGTCCTGCGCGGCGGCGGACGGCGACCTGCCCGGCTCGGGCTGGGGCCTGGTGGGGCTGCGCGAACGCGTCGAGCTGGCCGGCGGCAGGCTGGAGGCCGGTCCCCGGGACGAGGGCGGCTTCCAGGTGCTGGCCGGGATCCCCGCCGCATGATCCGCGTCCTGGTCGTGGATGACGAGGCGCTGGTCAGGTCGGGGTTGCGGCTGATCCTGGAGGCGGCGGGCGAGATCGTGGTCGTCGGCGAGGCGGCCGACGGCGACGGAGCCGTGGCCGCGGTGGCCCGGCTCAGGCCGGAGGTGGTCCTGATGGACGTGCGCATGCCCGGCACCGACGGCCTGACCGCCGCCGCCCGCATCCTGGCCGCCCCGGACGCGCCCAAGTTGATCATGCTCACCACGTTCGACCTGGACGAGTACGTCCACGAGGCGCTCCGGCTCGGCGCGGTGGGCTTCCTGCTCAAGGACACCCCGCCGCGCGACCTGGCCGCCGCCGTCCGGACGGTCGCGGCGGGCCAGGCCATGTTGTCCCCCACCGTCACCAAGCGGCTGATCGGCTCGTTCGTGGACCGGGCGCCCTCCCGTGCCGAGTCGGCGCGCAGGCGGCTCGCGGCGCTGACGGCCAGGGAGGAGGACGTGATCAGGGCCGTGGCCCGCGGCCTGTCGAACGCCGAGATCGGCCGGGAGCTCAGGCTGACGGAGGCCACGGTGAAGGCGCACGTCAGCCGGGTGCTGAGCAAGCTGGCCCTGGCCAACCGGGTGCAGGCCGCCATCCTCGTGCACGACGCCGACCTGGGCTGACCGTCCCGCACGACGCCGACCCGAGGAGTCAGCGCAGGGGGCGGAAGAAGGTCCTGACGTCCTCGACGAGCAGGTCGGGGGCCTCCATGGCGGCGAAGTGGCCGCCGCGGTCGAACTCCGACCAGTGCACGACGTTGTGCTCGCGCTCGGCGATCCGGCGCACCCCGGCGTCCCCGGGGAAGACGGCGACGCCGTGCGGCAGCCCGGAGTACTCGGCCACCGCGCCCCAGCCCTTCTGTCCCTCCTTGTAGAGGCGGGCCGAGGAGGCGGCGGTCCCGGTGAGCCAGTAGACGCTCACGTCGGTGAGCAACTGGTCGAGGTCCACCGCGTCCTCGGGCAGCTCGCGGGCGGGGTCGGTCCACTCCTTGAACTTCTCCACGATCCACGCCAGTTGCGCGGCGGGGGAGTCGTGCAGCCCGAACGCGAGGGTCTGCGGGCGGGTCGCCTGGATGATCGCGTAACCGGCCCGGTCCTGGTCCTGGTACTGAGCGAGGCGGGCGAGCTCGGCGGGGGTGAGCTCGCGCAGCTCGGCCGGGTCGCCGCTGGGGAACCCGAGCGCGCCGTTGACGTGCACGCCGACGACGTTCCCTGGCGCGGCGCGGCCGAGCATCGGCGAGATCACCGAGCCGCTGTCACCGCCCTGCGCGCCGTACCGGGGGTAGCCGAGGCGATCCATCAGCTCGGCCCACGCCCGCGCGACCCGCTCCAGGTCCCAGCCGGGCTCGGTGGTGGGGCCCGAGAAGCCGAAGCCGGGGATCGAGGGGGCGACGACGTGGAAGGCGTCGGCCGGGTCGCCGCCGTGGGCCGCCGGGTCGGTGAGCGGGCCGATGACGTTCATGAACTCGGCGACCGAGCCCGGCCAGCCGTGCGTGACGATCAGCGGCAGCGCGCCGGGCTCGGGGGAGCGGACATGCAGGAAGTGCACGTTCTGCCCGTCGATGAGGGTGGTGAACTGCTCGAAGGCGTTCAGCTGCCGCTCGGCGTCCCGCCAGTCGAACGAGGTGCGCCAGTACTCGGCCAGCCTCTTCGCGTAGCCCACCGGGACGCCGTAGGACCAGCCGACGCCGGGCAGCTCGTCCGGCCAGCGGGTCGCCGCCAGCCGGGCGCGGAGGTCGTCCAGCTGGGCCTGCGGGATGTCGATGCGGAACGGGTGGATGCGCGGGTCGTCGTTCATGTCCATGACCGTAGACAAGGCTTAGGACAGCTTCGGTCCTAGGATGAACGGCATGCTGGAGACGTCGGCGCGTTTGTTGCGCCTGTTGTCGCTGTTGCAGACCCCCAGGGAGTGGTCGGGCGCAGAGCTGGCCGAACGGCTCGGCGTCTCGCCCCGCACGGTCCGCCGCGACGTCGACCGGCTGCGCGAGCTCGGCTACGTCGTGGACGCCACCCCGGGCACGGCCGGATACCGGCTCGGCGCCGGGGCCGGGCTCCCGCCGCTGCTGCTCGACGACGAGGAGGCGGTCGCGGTCGCCATCGGGCTCGGCACGGCGGCGGTCTCCGGCGTGACCGGCATCCAGGAGACCTCGGTCCGGGCCCTGGCCAAGCTCGAACAGGTGCTGCCGGCCCGGCTCCGGCACCGCGTCGGCGACCTGCGTTCGGTCACGGTCCCGCTGGCGGGGGCTGCGGAGGCGGTGGACCCGGCCGCGCTCACGGCGATCGCCGCGGCGGTCCGCCGCCGGGAGAGCCTGCGGTTCGACTACCGCTCCCACGACGGCGCCGGGGATCGCCGTGCCGCGGAGCCGTACCGGCTGGTCAACTCGGGTCGCCGCTGGTACCTGGTGGCCTGGGACACCGGCCGGGCGGACTGGCGCACGTTCCGCGTCGACCGGCTGCGGCTGCACACCCCGAACGGCCCGCGTTTCACGCCTCGCGAGCCGCCCGCCGCCGACCTCGTGCGTTACGTCTCCGAGCGGATCTCCGTCGATCCCTACCGCTACCAGGGGCGGTTCACGGTGCGGGCGCCGGCGGATGTCGTCGCCGCCCGGATGCCGCCGACCATGGCGGTGGTCGAGCCGGCCGGCGACGGCTCCTGCGTCCTGTCCGCCGGGTCGCACTCGCTGGACGAGCTGGCGATGTGGGTCGCGCAGCTCGGCGTGCCGTTCGAGGTGCACGAGCCGCCCGAGCTCGTCCGGCACGTCCGCGCCCTCGCCGCCCGTCTCCTCGAAGCCGTCCCCGATGCCGATCCGGCGTGACCGCGGCTACGGCTGCCCGTCGGGCTGAGCGAGCCAGGCCAGGCACCGGCGGGTCAGTTCCGGGTCGCGGGCCGCGTCCAGGTGGCCCCTTCCGGGGTGCACGGTCACCCTGATCCGGCCGGCGTGCCGGGGGTAGACGTGCTCGATCGTCTCGCGGAAGCGCAGCGCGCCCTGCGGCGGCACGTGGCTGTCGTCGGCGCCGCACTCGAAGGCGATGGCCGGGCCGTGGGCGTAGGCGCCGATGTTGGTGAGCGGGTTCAGGCGGTCGAACCACCACTGGGCATGGCGGCCCGCGTGCCCCTGCGGCAGGAGGCGGGCCGGGTCGTCCAGCGCGCACATGCCCGGACGGGTCCAGTCGGCGGTGGCCGCGACGGCCGCCACCCTGCGTACCCGGTGGTCGAGTCCGGCCAGCGCCACCGCGCAGTCGCCGCCCATCGACACCCCGCCCGCGACCGCGCCGGGTCCCGCGCCGAACTCTGCGGCCGCCCAGTCCAGGACCCGGACGCACTCCACCGTCGTACGGCCCAGCAGCGGCCACATCTCCTGGCGGAAGTCGCCCAGGACGCGCTCGGTCAGCTGCGCGGCGCTCTCACCGCCGCGCCGGCCGTGCCGCCACGGGTCCAGGCTGACGGCGGTCATTCCCTGTCCGGCCAGCTCGCGCATGGCGGGCAGGCAGGCTTTCGTGCTGCCGCCCAGGTGCGGGAGCCACAACGCCACGGTGGCTCCGCCCGCGCCGGCCGGCGGCTCGATCCATGCCACGGGGACGTCGTCCACCCACCCGTGACGCACGCCCTCGCTCTCCTCAGTGCTCATCACGATCTCCTCCGACTGGAAAGTGCCAGATTCCCCGTTCGCCGCGACGTAGTCGGGGCCGGGGTGGCGCGGCCGGCGGTCGCCATGCCACACTCACTGTTATAGAACTCTTGTCAGAGTTATAGAACGAGGTGAGCAGGATGCGAGAAGCGACGCCACTGCGCGAGCCCGCCCCGGCGGCCGGGCCGATGGGCGAGCCGGGAGCCCGCGGCCGGTTCGGCGAGTACGGCGGCCGGTACGCGCCGGAGTCCCTGGTGGAGGCGTGCCGTGAGGTGGACGAGGCGTTCCGGCAGGCGTGGGCGGACCCCGGCTTCCGCGGCGAGCTGGCCGAACTGCTCGCGCTGCACGCCGGACGGCCGACCCCGCTGACCCCGGCCCGCCGGCTGTCGGGGGAGCTGGGCGTGCGGCTCCTCCTCAAACGCGAGGACCTCACCCACACCGGCTCCCACAAGATCAACAACGTGCTGGGCCAGGCGCTGCTCGCCAGGCGGATGGGACGGCGCCGGCTGATCGCCGAGACGGGAGCGGGCCAGCACGGCGTGGCCACCGCGACCGCCGCCGCGCTGCTCGGGCTGGAGGCCACCGTCTTCATGGGCGAGCGGGACATCGAGCGGCAGGGCCTGAACGTCTTCCGCATGCGCATGCTGGGCGCCGAGGTGGTCCCGGTCACCACGGGCAGCCGCACGCTCAAGGACGCCACCAGCGAGGCCATGCGGCACTGGGTCGGCGTCACCGGCGACACCCACTACTGCGTCGGCTCGGTCATCGGGCCGGACCCCTACCCGTGGATGGTCAGGGAGTTCCAGCGGGTCATCGGCGAGGAGGCGCGCGCCCAGTTCGCGGCCGGCCAGCCGACCGGCGTCCCGGACCACGTCGTCGCCTGCGTCGGCGGCGGCTCCAACGCGGCCGGCACGTTCGCTGGCTTCGCCGGCACCACGGCGCGCTTCGTCGGCGTCGAGGCGGAGGGCGGCGCCGGGGCGGCCCGCGGCAGGCTCGGCGTCCTGCACGGCTGCCGCTCGCTGTTCCTCCAGGACGACGACGGCCAGATCGTCGAGGCCCACTCCGTCGCCGCCGGACTCGACTACCCGGGCGTCGGCCCCGAGCACGCCCACCTGCGCGAACTGGGCCGGGCCCGGTACGTCACGGTGACCGACGAGGAGGCCGTCGCCGCGGCGCTGCGGCTGGCGCGCACCGAGGGCATCGTCCCGGCGCTCGAATCGGCGCACGCCCTGGCCTGGGTGATCCGCGCGGCCGGCGGCGAGCTGCCCGCCGGATCGACCGTCCTGATGACGCTGTCGGGCCGGGGCGACAAGGACGTCTCCGCCCTGAAGGAGCTGCTGTGACCGACATCCTGACCCCCGGCGCGGTCGAGCGCCACCTGCGTGCCCGCCGGGACACCGGCCGCGCCCTGCTCATGCCGTACGTCACCGGCGGCATCACGCCCGGGTGGACGGCTTACCTGCGGGCGTTCGCCGCGGCCGGCGCGGACGCCGTCGAGGTCGGCCTGCCCTTCTCCGACCCCACGCTGGACGGCGTCACCGTCCAGCAGGCGAGTCAGGCGGCGCTGGCCCGGGGGGCGAGCACCCGCCGGATCCTCGCCGATCTCGCCGACGTGCGGGACGTGGGCGTGCCGCTGATCGCCAGCACCTACTACAACCTCGTGCTGCACGACGGGCCCGAGGCGTTCTGCGCGGCGCTCCGGCGGGCCGGCGTCGACGGCCTGATCGTGCCCGACCTGCCGGTGCACGAGGCGGACGAGCTGGCGGACGTGGCCGCCGCCGCCGGGATCGACCTGGTCCTGCTGGCCTCACCGGCGACGCCGGAGCCGAGGCTGGCCGAGATCGCGCGCCGCAGCCGCGGATTCGTCTACGCGGTGTCGCTGATGGGCACCACCGGCGAGCGGGCCACCCTGGCCGCCTCGGCGGCGGAGCTCACCGCCCGGCTCAGACGCAGCACCGACCGGCCGATCTTGCTAGGATTTGGCATTTCCACGCCTGACCAGGCGCGGGAGGCCGGCCGGCACGCCGACGGAGTGGTGGTCGGGGCCGCGGTCATGCGGCGGGTGCTCGACGGCGCCGGGCCGGACGACCTGCGGGCCTTCGTCGCGACCCTGCGGAAGGCCCTCGACCAGGAGTGACGCACCACGATGACCCCCGACGCCGGGCACGAGGCGAGATACCGCGCCATCGCCGCCGACCTCGCCGCGAAGATCCGGTCGGGCCATTACGCCCCCGGGGAGGCGCTTCCTCCGCAACGGGAGCTGAGCGCCTCCTACGGGGTCACCCTCATGACGCTGCGCCAGGCGTTGCGTGAGCTCAGCGACGAGCACCTGATCGTGCAGCGGCCCGGCAAGGGCACGTACGTGGCCCCGCCCCACCTGGCCTACCAGCTCGGCTCGCTCCGCAGCCTGGCCGACGACCTGCGGGAACAGGGCCATGACGTGCGGACCGTGGTGGCCGGGCGGGCGATGCGCCGGGCCCCCGACCGGATCGCCGCGGAGCTGC
Organism: Nonomuraea sp. NPDC004702; assembly: GCF_053601695.1. NCBI lineage: Bacteria > Bacillati > Actinomycetota > Actinomycetes > Streptosporangiales > Streptosporangiaceae > Nonomuraea > Nonomuraea sp. NPDC004702. The sequence continues at coordinate 232,000 of NZ_JBSGCE010000003.1, read as the reverse complement.
GGCTGCGTCCCGGCGACACGGCCCTGCGGCTGGAGCGGGTGCGGGAGTTCGCCGGGCGGCCGGCCGTCCATCAGGTGTCGTGGGTGCGCAGGCCGGTGGCCGACCAGATCCGCGACCGTGACTTCACCGCCGTCTCCCTCTACGCGGCGCTCGCCGACGCGGGGGTGGCGGTCGCCCGCGCGTCGGAGGTGGTCGGGCCCGGCCTGCTCGACGCCGCCGCCGCGCGCCGCCTGCACGAGCCCGAGGGCAGCGCCGTGCTGGTCAGCACCCGGATCACCTACACGCCCGACGGCGTTCCCGTCGTGTCCGACCACGCCACCATCCTGGGCACCATGATGGAGATCCGTACCGAACGGGCGGCCACCGGCCTCTCGCTCGCCTGGCGGGCCACCAGCTAGCGCCTCACTGCAGGGCGGCGACGGCCTTGTCGACGTCGTCGTGGAAGGACAGCAGGCGGGTCAGCCCCATGATCTTGAACGGGTGCTCGATGTCCGGGCTGAGCCCGGCCAGCGCCAGGCCGGCGCCCGCGTCCTGGGCCCGCTGATGGGCGCTGACCAGCACGGAGATGCCGGTGGAGTCGCAGAACCGCAGCCCCGACATCTCGATCACCAGGCCGTCGCCCGGCGCGAGGCCGAGCTCGTCCAGGGCCTCGTGCAGGCGGGGGGAGGTGTGGTGGTCGAGGTCGCCGGCCACCGTGAGGATGCGGACGCGTCCCGAGTGGGGCTGAGAGGTGATGGTCAGACCGTGGTCGTGCTGCACTGGGGCTCCTCAGAACAGACGCCCGTCGAGCGGGCGGGGACGGACAGGGCGAGCACCGCGGTGTCGTCCGACACGCCGTCGCCGAGGGTCGTGATCAGTTTGTGCACCGTGGCCAGCAGGCCGTCGGCGCTGGTGGGGGCGGCGGCGGCCAGGTGGGCGGCCAGGCCCTCCTCGTCCAGCCTGGCCCCGGTGCCGGTGCGCGCCTCGGTCAGGCCGTCGGTGTAGAGCAGGAGGGCGTCGCCGGGCCCCAGACGGGTGCTCACCTGGGCGAAGTACGGGTCGCGCAGGATGCCGATGAGCTGCCCGCCCTCGGGATGGACGGCCTCGACCGCGCCTGCGGCGCGCACCACCAGCGAGGGCGGATGCCCGCCGCCCGCCAGCGTGACCTCGAAGCCGCCCGCCACCGGGTCGAGCACGCCGAAGACCGCCGTGCAGTACGGCGGCGGCATGACCTGACCGGCGTGCTCCTGCTGCAGGACCGCGTCCAGGTTGGCCAGCACCGCGCACGGGTCGGGGTCGTAGACGGCGGCGGCGCGCAGGGTGTAGCGGACGAGCGAGGTCAGCACGGCCGCGTCGGCGCCCTTGCCGCAGACGTCCCCGAGGAAGAACGCCCAGCGGTTGCCGTCGAGCGGGAACAGGTCGTAGAAGTCGCCGCCGACCTCGTCCACCGAGACGGGGTGGTAGGCGGCGGCCGCGCGCAGGCCCGGCACCTCCGGCAGGGTGTGCGGGACGAGCGTCTGCTGCAGGGTGCGCGCCAGGCGCTCGGCGTCGGCGCGCAACGCGCGCTCGGTGGCCAGGGTGCGCGAGGCGGCCAGGCGCAGCTCCAGCTCGTCCATGACCAGGGCGGCCAGATCGCGCAGGGCGCTGACGTCCTCGTCCGCGGCCTGCCGGGGACGGACGTCCATGACGTTGACGCTGCCCACGCAGCGGCCGTCGGGGACGGTGATCGGGGCCGCCGCGAAGAAGCGCACGCCGGTCCCGCCGGACGGATCGGCGGCCATCGCGGGGTCGGCCGTGACGTCCGGGATCACGCACACCTCGCCCCGCGCGAGCACGGCAGCGCACAGGCTCTCCTCGCAGCCGCCGGGGAACGAGCCGGCCGGCGTGCCGTGGGCGGCCACCCGGCGCACCCCCTCGTCACCGGCGAACGTCACGGTCGCCATGGGGGCCTGGAACATGCGCGCCGCCAGCGAGGCCACCCGGTCCAGCGTCGCCTGGCCCGGCACGGCGGGGAGTTCGTGCCCCTGAAGGGCCGCCGCGCGGTGCGTGTCTTCGGCGGTGCTGACGTCCGGCTCCTTCCGCTCAGCTCCGCCGGCACAGGCGCCGAGCAGGGGCGGAGGCCCGACCCCCGGAGTGATTTGCCCTATTCTACCTACGGTCGAGGTGATACCTGACCTGCTGGTCCACGGCCGCGGCGGCATCACCGGCGCGACGCGGGGTAGGCGCGCCCGCAGCGAACGAGGGGGAGCCGGATGACACACGACGACCACGGTGAGCGGCGGCCGGCGGCGGCGGCCGGTGCCGGGATCTTCACCGTGGACGACGAGGTCGGCCGTGACCTGGCCGAGGTCGACTGGGAGGCGACCCCGCTCGGCCGTCCGGAGCACTGGCCGCAGAGCCTCCAGACGGCGGTCAGCATCCTGCTGTCGTCCCGGTTCTCCATGTGGATGGCGTGGGGGCCTGAGCTGACGTTCTTCTGCAACGCCGCCTACCGCCGCGACACGCTGGGCCAGAAGTACCCGTGGGCGCTGGGCCGGCCGGCCCGCGAGGTGTGGGCGGAGATCTGGGACGACATCGGCCCGCGGATCGACGCCGTCCTGACCACCGGGAAGGCGACCTGGGACGAGGCGCTGCTGCTGTTCCTGGAGCGGGCCGGCTACCCGGAGGAGACGTACCACACCTTCTCCTACAGCCCGCTGCGCGACGACCACGGCTCGGTGGTCGGCATGCTCTGCGTGGTCAGCGAGGAGACCGAGCGGGTCATCGGCGAACGCCGCATGGCCACCCTGCGCGATCTCGGCTCCGACCCCAGCGTGGTCCGCACCGAGCAGGAGATGCTCGCCTTCGCCTGCCGCCAGCTCGGCCGCAACCTCCAGGACCTGCCCTTCACCCTGACGTACCTGTTCGACGGCGACGGCCGGGCGCGGCTGGCCGGCTCGACCGGGCTGCCCGCCGGGCATCCGGCCGCCCCGGCCGTCGTCCCGCCCGGCGACCCGGACGCGGTGTGGCCGGTCCAGACCCCGGCCCGCGGCGAGCCGGCGCTCGTGGCGCTCGACGCGACCCCGTACGCCGGGCTGCCGCCGGGGGACTGGCCGGAGCCGCCCACGCACGCGCTGGTGATGCCGCTGCTGCAGCAGGGAGGCAGGCCGTACGGGTTCCTGGTGGCCGCGCTCAACCGCTACCGCGCCCTGGACGACGGGTACCGCGGATTCGTCGAGCTGGCCGCGGGGCACGTCGCCACCGGCATCTCCTCGGCCCGCAGCTACCAGGCCCAGCAGCGGCGGGCCGAGGAGCTGGCCGAGCTCGACCGGGCCAAAACCGTCTTCTTCTCCAACATCAGCCACGAGTTCCGCACGCCGCTCACCCTGATCATGGGCCCGGTGCAGGAACTGCGGAACACGCTGGCCGGCGCCGCCCCCGAGGTGCGCCAGGACCTGGAGGTGGTCCACCGCAACGCCCTGCGCCTGGGCAGGCTCGTCAACACGCTGCTCGACTTCTCCCGGATCGAGGCCGGCCGCATGCAGGCCCGCTACGAGCCGGTCGACCTGGCGGCGGTGACCGCCGACCTGGCCAGCGTCTTCCGTTCGGCGGTCGACAAGGCCGGCCTGTCCTTCCAGGTGGACTGCCCACCGCTGGACGAACCGGTCTACATCGACCGGAGCATGTGGGAGAAGGTCGTGCTCAACCTGCTGAGCAACGCGCTGAAGTTCACCTTCGACGGCTCGATCGCCGTCCAGGTGGGCGTGCGGGACGGGCAGGCCGTGGTGACCGTCTCCGACACGGGCATCGGCGTCCCGGCCGAGGAGCTGCCGCGCCTGTTCGAGCGGTTCCACCGGATCGAGAGCGCCCGCTCGCGCTCCAACGAGGGCAGCGGCATCGGGCTGGCTCTCGTCCAGGAGCTCGTCGGCCTGCACGGCGGCACGATCACCGCCGAGAGCGTCGAGGACAAGGGCACGACCTTCACCATCCGGCTGCCCTTCGGCGCCGACCACCTTCCGGCCGGGAGCCTGGTGCCGGCCCGCCCGGCGGAGTCGGTCTCGTCCGGCGCCGAGCCGTTCGTGCAGGAGGCGCTGCGCTGGCTGCCCGAGGACGACGTCACCGGCGCGGGGACGTCCTCGGACGTCTCGGCGGACGGCGGCGGCTCACAGGGGCCGAGCGACGGCCCGCCGGCCCGGGTGCTGATCGCCGACGACAACCGGGACATGCGCGAGTACCTCGTCCGGCTGCTCAAGGGCGCCGGCTACCACGTCACCGCCGTCGGCGACGGTCTCCAGGCGCTCGACGCCGTGCACGCCGAGGAGCCCGACCTCGTGGTCAGCGACGTGATGATGCCGCGCCTGGACGGCCTGGCCCTGGTCGCGGCCCTGCGGGCCGATCCGCGTACCGCCGGGGTGCCGGTGCTGCTGCTGTCGGCGCGCGCGGGGCAGGAGGCCTCGATCGAGGGCCTGGCGGCGGGCGCCGACGACTACCTGGTCAAGCCGTTCTCCGCGGCCGAGCTGCTGGCGCGGGCGCGGGCCAACGTGGAGCTGGCGCGGCTGCGCAACCATCACACGCGCTGGCGCAACGCCATGATCGACTCCTTGCAGGAGGCGTTCTTCGTGACCGACGAGGACGGCGCGGTGATCGAGATCAACTCGGCGTTCACCGACATCCTCGGCTACGGCCCCGACGGCCTGCCCTACCGGCCCCGGCACCCCTGGTGGCCGGACGAGCGGCGCGACCCGCAGGCCCACGGCCTGGTCGCCGAGGCGTTCGGCCGGCTCGTCGGCGAGGGCAGGGGCAGCGCGGTCATCCCCGTCACCCACCGCGACGGGCACCAGGTGTGGGTCGCGGTCACGTTCAACTCGGTCACCGACCCCGACACCCGGCGGCGCCGCGTCGTGGGCACCCTGCGGGACGTGACCGCCGAGCACTACCTCGTGCAGCGCGAGAGCGCGCTCGCCGCGCTGGGCCTGCGCGTCTCGCAGGCGGGCAACATGAACGACGCCCTGGCCGGCGGGCTGGACGCGCTGCAGGAGGTCTGGCACGCCCGGCAGGTCGCGGCCGTCGTCTGGGACGAGGACGGCTCCCGCGGCCTGGTCGCCGCGCCGTCCGGCCCGGCCTGGCAGGACCTGCCGGAACAGGTGCGGGCCAAGCTGACGGGCCTGCGCGAGCAGCCGCCCCTGCGGGCCGTCGCCTCCGAGACGGACGGGGCCGGCATCACCCTGGAGCACCCCGAGGGCCTGCTCGCCGTCTGGATCGACCTGGGCCAGAACCGGCCGTTCACCCACGAGGACCAGACCCTGCTGGCGCTGCTGGCCGGCCACCTGGGCCAGGCCCTCCACCGGGTGCACCAGCTCGACCAGCAGCGCGAGGCGGCCGTGGCGCTCCAGCGCGCCATCCTCGGCCCGTCCCGGCTGCCCAGCGGCTTCGCCGTGCGCTACGAGCCCGCCACCAGCCCGCTGGAGGTCGGCGGCGACTGGTACGACATCGTGCCGCTGTCCGGCGAGCGCATCGGGATCGTCGTCGGCGACTGCGTGGGGCGCGGGCTGGAGGCCGCGGCCGTCATGGGACAGCTGCGCAGCGCCTGCCGGGCCCTGCTGCTCCAGGACGCCGGGCCCGCCCAGGTGTTCACCGCGCTCGACCGGTTCGCCGCCCTCATCCCGGGCGCCAAGTGCACCACCGTCTTCTGCGGCGTCCTGGACACCGCCACCGGCGACCTCGTCTACTCCAGCGCCGGCCATCCCCCCGGCATCCTGGCCCACGCGGACGGCAGCACCGAGCTGCTGGAGGGCGGCCGCTCGACGCCGCTGGCCGTACGGTCGGCCCGCGGGCGCACCGAGGCCAGGTGCACCATGCCGCCCCGGTCCACCCTGCTGCTCTACACCGACGGCCTGGTCGAGCGGCGGCGGCGTCCGCTGACCGCGGGCATCGGCGAGGCCAGCACCGCCGTCCAGGTCGGGCGGTCCACCCCGATCGAGGAGCTGGCCAGCGACGTCATGTCCTCCCTCGCCCCGGACGGCGGCTTCAACGACGACGTCGCGCTGCTGCTCTACCGCCAGCCCGCCCCGCTGGAGGTGGACTTCCCGGCCGAGTCGAGCCAGCTCGCCCCCGTGCGCTCGGCCCTGCGGGAGTGGCTGGCCCGCTGCCAGCTCACCCCTTCGCTGGTGCAGAACGTGCTCGTGGCGGCGGGGGAGGCGTGCGCCAACGCGATCGAGCACGGCCACCGCAACGCCCCCGGCCGGACGATCCGCCTGCGGGCCGTCGCCACCCCCGGCGACCTGCGGCTCACCGTCGCCGACACCGGCCGCTGGAAGCCTCCGGAGCCGGAGGCGAACCCGCACCGGGGCCGGGGCGTGGCGCTCATGCGCGCCCTGATGAACGAGGTCACCATCGAACCCGGCGCGGCCGGTACCACCGTCGACATGCAAGCGAGGATCAGCTCATGACCACCCCTCTGACCCTTGCGGCCTCGACGCGGCCGGACGGCACCCAGGTCCTGGCCGCCGCCGGCGAGATCGACATGAGCAACGCCGGGGCCCTGGAGGAGGCGCTGGCCCGAACCGGCGACAGCATGGTGCTCGTCGACCTGAGCGAGGTGGAGTACCTGGACAGCGCGGGCCTGACCGTGCTGTTCACGCACGCCTCGCGGATCCGGCTCGTCGCCAACCCGGTGCTCGAACCCGTCCTGACGATCGCCGGCTTCGCCGACGTCGCCGCCATCCAGGAGATCACGTACGTCGACCCGTCCCAGGACGGCCACAGCGCCTGAACGCCGCCGGCTGCGCTTCTGGCCCGAGGCGGGATCACGCGTCCCGCTCGTCCCGCCAGCCGCCGGGTTCGGGATGGTAGCCGTAGGCGGCGGCCCGCACCGTGTCCTCGTCCTCCAGCCCGGAGCCGATCGTGCCGCCGACGGTGGCTAGCGAGCTGATGATCCAGGCCAGCTTCAGATAGTCGGTGAGATCGACCGGCCGCTGCAGGTTCCGTGCCAGCACGGAGGTGTCGATCAGCAGCGCCGCGACGAGTGTCGTTCCGGCGAACAGCACCAGATAGGACACCGCGGCGGCCAGGGCGAGGGTGAGGACCGTGCCCAGGTTGAACAGCCGGGCCAGCTCGGCCGGTGTCCTGCGGTCCGGTTTCTCCCACAGGTCGTGCGCGATGATCAGCCAGGTCACCAGCGCGGTCAGCCCGAGAAACATGATCACGGTGAGGCGGAGTCCGCCGAGCGCGTCACCCATTTCCCAGATGGTGTTGGTGGTGAGCGCGAACGCGGCCGTGGCGAAGGCGCCGACCAGGAGTTTGGACAGGCCCAGCAGGGCGCGCCCCGGGCGGTTGGCCCGAATCATTCCGGTCAGCAGCCGCACCCGGCCGGCCAGCCGCGAGGCGAGGTAGCCCAGTTCCCCGGCTTCGGCCTCGCCGACCACCCGGTGAATGGCGGCGACCTGGGCGGCCAGTTCGGCCGGTGCCCGGCCGGCCGGCGGCACCCGCTCCTCGGAGGTGTCAGTGAGCAGCCGGCTCACGAAATCCGGGACGGCGGCGCGCAGCGCTCGCAGCTGGCACAGCCCCAGCGCGGGCAGGGACACCGCCGCGACGCGGCGCCGGGCGGACGTCTGCGCGACCAGCGGCACCCGCTCGGTGTGCAGCGGCAGGTCGGTCAGGCAGATCGCGACGTCCCACCGGGCGTCGGCGCGCCGGCGGGCGAGATCGTCGAGCAGCGCCTCGACGCCGCCGTCGCGGCGCGGCGCCACGTCACCCCAGCCTGCCCGGACGGTCCACCGCACGTGCGGGTCCACCTGCTCGGCGAGCCGGTCGGCCAGCTCGGCGGCGAGCCGCGCGACCACCTGCGCCGGATAGTCCGGCGGGGTCGCCACGAGCCCGACGACGATCTCCGGCCGGTGCGGCTCACTGATGGCCATGAGCGCTCCTCGCCGGTAGCCGGGTGGATCCCGGGACCGAATACCCACAGTCGTGCGGCACATGCATCGTGTATCGGGTGATGAAGGTCTGGATGCAGCAGGTGAGGCGGGTGTCCGTCGTGGACGGCCATCCAGACGACCTCCACCTTCAATGCCTGAATCCGCTGGTGTCATCCGTTTTGTCGGGGGCAAGGGACGCGGGGGCGTCAGCAGACCGGGGGCCGCCTGCGGCGTACGCATAACCACTGCAACCTGCGTTAGGACACATGATGACCGACAAATTCGCCCGTGCGCTCGGGTGGGCCAGCCTCGCGCTGGGCGCGGCGCAACTGGGGGCACCGCGGGCCGTGACCCGCCTGTGCGGCGTCGACGACGCGCCCGGGGCCACGGCCGTCGCCAGGCTCGTCGGCGGGCGCGAGCTCATGCACGCCGCGCTGCTGCTCGGCGCCAAGAACCCCGCCCAGTGGGTGTGGACCAGGGTCGCCGGCGACACGATGGACCTCGGCGTCCTGGGCCGGGCCGCCGCCGGCCGCACCGGCGCCCGCCGCACCCGCGCGCTGGCCGCGCTCGGCGCCGTCGCCGGCCTCACCGCCCTGGACGCCGCCTGCGCCCGGCGCGGCACCGCCAAGGCCAAGGGCCCGCTCCAGGTGCGCGCCTCCATCACCATCAACAAGCCCCGCGACGACGTCTACCGCTTCTGGCGCGACCTGGAGAACCTGCCCACGTTCATGGGCCACCTGGACTCGGTACGCACCATCAACCAGCGCCACTCCCGCTGGAAGGCCAAGGGCCCGATCGTCGACCTGGAGTGGGAGGCCGAGATCATCGACGAGCGGTTCGGCGACCTGATCGCCTGGCGGTCGGTTCCCGGCACCGGCATCGCCACCGCCGGCCTGGTCAGCTTCACCGACGGCCCCGGCGGGCACGGCACGGTCGTGGACGTCTCCCTGGAGTACGGCGCGCCCGGCCGCAAGCTCGCCGCCGCCGTCGCCCGCATGTTCGGCGAACACCCCGAGCAGCAGCTCCGCGACGACCTGCGCCGCTTCAAACAGGTCATGGAGACCGGCGAGGTGGTCCGCTCCGAGGGCAGCCCCGAGGGCCACCGCGCCCGGCGCCAGCTCCACCAGCGTCCCGCACAACCGATCGGAGGACGGGCATGAAGGCCAACGTGTGGGCGGGCCGCAACCGCCTGGAGATCCAAGACGTCCCCGACCCGCAGATCCTCAACGCGCGTGACGCGATCGTCCGCGTCACCTCGACCGCGATCTGCGGCTCCGACCTGCACCTCGTGGACGGCTACATCCCGACCGTCAAGAAGGGCGACATCCTCGGCCACGAGTTCATGGGCGAGGTCGTCGAGGTCGGCCCCGGCGTGCGCGACCTGCACGCCGGGGACCGCGTCGTGGTGCCGTTCCCCATCGCGTGCGGGGCCTGCTTCGCCTGCGAGGCCGAGCTGTACTCGCTGTGCGAGAACTCCAACCCCAACGCGGGCATGGCAGAGAAGCTGATGGGCCACGCGCCCGCCGGGATCTTCGGGTACTCCCACATGCTGGGCGGCTTCGCCGGCGGGCAGGCCGAGTACGTGCGCGTCCCGTTCGCCGACGTCGGCCCCATCAAGATCGAGGACGACCTGACCGACGAGCAGGTGCTGTTCCTGTCGGACATCTTTCCGACGGGCTTCATGGGTGCGGAGATGTGCGACATCAAGCCGGGCCACACCATCGCGATCTGGGGCGCGGGGCCGGTCGGGCAGTTCGCCGCGGCCAGCGCGTTCCTGCTCGGCGCCGAGCGGGTCATCGTCATCGACCGGTTCCCGTACCGGCTGCGGCGGGTCCAGCGCACCGGCGCCGAGGTGCTCAACTACGAGGAGGTGAACGTGCTGGACGCACTGCGCGACATGACCGGCGGGCGCGGCCCCGACGCCTGCATCGACGCCGTCGGCATGGAGGCCCACCACCCGACCCCGGCCATGTACGCCTACGACCGCACCAAGCAGGCCGCCCGGATGGAGACCGAGCGGCCGTACGCGCTGCGCGAGGCCATCATGGCCTGCCGCAACGGCGGCGTGGTCTCCGTCATCGGCGTCTACGGCGGATTCGTCGACAAGTTCCCGATGGGCACCGTCATGAACCGGTCGCTGACCATCCGCACCGGACAGTGCCACGTGCAGCGCTACACCGAGCCGCTGCTGCAGCGGATCCGCGCGGGCGAGATCGACCCGAGCTTCGTCGTCTCGCACCGCATGCCGCTCAGCGAGGCGCCGCGCGGGTTCGAGCTGTTCAAGCACAAGCAGGACGAGTGCAACAAGGTCGTCCTCACTCCGTGAGGCTGCCTTCGTGGCCCAGAGCCGGTTCCGCCCGATTTCCTCGGTGGCCCGCCGCTCCGCCAAGTCGGCGGAGCGGCGCAGGAACCATCCGGGTCGGCGTGGGCGAACGGCTGTGGGATCGGGGCGTTCAGGCCGGGTAGGCGTGCGTCTCGGTGGCCTTGACGGAGGCCCAGATCCGCTGGCCGGGGGTCAGGTCGAGGTCGGCGACGGCGGCCGGGGTGATGTCGGCGAAGGCCGTCAGGGGGCCGTCGAGGTGCACGCGCACGTTGTCGCCGTGCCGTTCGATGCCCTCGATCCGGGCCTGCCACAGGTTGCGCGGGCTGCCGTCGGGGCGGCTGCGGTACAACGCCACGGCCGCGGGCGGGAAGGCCACGAACGCCGGTCCGTCGAGCTCCTCCGACGTGTGCAGCAGCACCTCGCCGACCTTGACCCGCACGCCCTCGGCCAGGCCGCGATAGAGGTTGAGCCCGACCAGGCGGGCCACGTAGTCGGTGCGCGGATGGCGGGCGACCTCGGCCGGCGGGCCCTCCTGCACGACCGTGCCGTGCTCGATGACGATCAGCCGGTCGGCCAGCACCATCGCGTCGAGCGGGTCGTGGGTGACCAGCACGGTCGCGCCCTCGAAGTCGGCCAGGTGGCGGCGCAGCTGGGAGCGGATCTCCAGCCGGGTGTGGGCGTCGAGCGCGGCCAGCGGCTCGTCCAGCAACAACAGCTCGGGCCGTACGGCCAGCGCGCGGGCGAGGGCGACCCGCTGCGCCTGCCCGCCGGACAGCCGCCGCGGCCTGGCGGCGGCGTGGGCGGCGAGGCCGACCCGCTCCAGCAGCGCGGCGGCCGTCCGGCGGGCCTCGGCCTTGGGCACGCCCTGGCAGCGCGGCCCGAAGGCGACGTTGTCGAGCGCCGACAGGTGCGGGAAGAGCAGGTAGTCCTGGAAGACCATGCCGATCGGGCGGCCCTCGGCGGGCAGCGTGTGCAGCGGCGCGCCACGCAGGCTGACGTGCCCAGCGGTCATCGGGGTGAGCCCGGCCAGGGCGCGCAGGGCGGTGGTCTTGCCGGCGCCGTTGGGGCCGAGCAGCGCCACCACCTCGCCGGCGGCGACCCGCAGCGAGACGTCGAGGGTGAAGGCCGGCCGGGTGACCACCAGACGGGCGTCGAGGGTCACGGCGCGCTCACCCACCGGTCGCGCAGGCTGGCCAGGATGACCACCGAGACGGCCAGCAGCACCAGGCTGAGCACGATCGCCGCCTCCGGCTCGGTCTCCAGCGCCAGGTAGACCGCCAGCGGCATCGTGCGGGTGGTGCCGGGGAAGTTGCCGGCGAACGTGATCGTCGCCCCGAACTCGCCCAGCGCCCGCGCCCAGCACAACACGGCCCCGGCCACCACGCCCGGCATCACCATGGGCAGCGTCACCCGGCGGAACACCGTCCAGCGGGAGGCGCCGAGCGTCGCGGCGGCCTCCTCGAAGCGCTGGTCGGCGCCGCGCAGCGCGCCCTCCACGCTGATCACCAGGAAGGGCATCGCGACGAACGCCTCTGCGACGATCACCCCGGCCGTGGTGAACGGCAGCGTGATGCCGAAGGCGGACTCCAGCCACTGCCCGGCCAGGCCGCGCCGCCCCAGCACCAGCAGCAGCGCCACGCCGCCGACCACCGGCGGCAGCACCAGCGGCACGGTGACCAGCGCGCGCACCAGCCGCCGCCCCGGGAACGACACCCGCGCCAGCAACCAGGCCAGCGGCACGCCGAGCAGCAGGCAGAAGGCCGTGGCGACGGTGGCGCACAGCAGCGACAACCGCAGCGCCTCCAGCACATGGGGCTCGGCCAGCCGCTGGAGCAGCGTGGGCCAGGGGGCCCGGATCAGCAGCCCGGCCAGCGGCAGCACCAGGAACGCCAGCCCCGCCAGCGCGGGCACGACCAGCATCCACGGCGCCCGCCCCGAGATCTCACGGCCCGCGGCCGGACGCCCGGCGGACGCGCCCGCCGGGCCCGGACGCCGGGAGCGAGCGCTCACGGGGCCTCGAAACCGGCCTTGGCCAGGACGTCCTTGCCCTGCTGGGACAGCACCAGGTCGACGAACTGCTTGGCCAGGTCGCCGGCCGGGGCCTTGGTCAGGGCCGCGATCGGGTAGTCGTTGATCGCCTGGGCGGCCTCGGGGAAGTCGATGCCGGTCACCTTGCCGCCGGAGGCGATCACGTCGGTCCGGTAGACCAGCGCGGCGTCCACCTCGCCCAGCTGCACCTTGGTGAGGGTGGCCTTGACGTCCTGTTCCAGGGTCACCGGCGTGACCTTGAGACCGGCCGCGCCGAGCGCCTTGACCGCGGCGGCCCCGCACGGCACCTGCTCGGCGCAGAGCGCCACCTTCACCGCGGGGTCGGCCAGGTCCTTCAGCTCGTCGACCTTGGCCGGGTTGGCGGCGGGCACGGCGATCTGCAGCTTGTTGCGGACGAACGTGGCCGGGGCGCCCGCGAGGGAGGCGTCGGTGACCGTCTTCATGGTGGCCGGGCTGGCGGCGGCGAACACGTCGGCGGGGGCGCCCTGGACGATCTGCTGGGCCAGGGTGGCGCTGGAGCCGAAGTTGAACCTCACCGTCGTTCCCGGATGGGCGCTCTCGAAGCTCCTGCCCAGCTCGGTGAACGTACCGGTCAGCGAGGCCGCCGCGAACACCGTCACCGCCCCGGCGCCCCCACCGGCGGACGCGGCGGGAGCGGACGAGGCGGACGTGGCCGGCGCGCCCGAGCCGCAGCCGGCCAGGCCGGCCAGCGCGAACGCGACGGGCAGGGCGATCGACCATCGGGAAAGACGCCTGAACACCAAGGGGGGCTCCTCACACCTGACTGGCCACGCGCTCGTGGCCGGGGATCTCCACGACGACGTTGGTGGACTTGATCACGGCGACCGCCACCACCCCCACCTGGAGGCCCAGCTCGTCGGCCGCCTGCCGGCTCATCAGCGACACCACGCGGAACGGCCCGGCGGCGATCTCGACCTGGGCCATCACCGCGTCGCGGATCACCTCGGTCACGATGCCGCGGAAGCGGTTGCGCGCCGAGGAGCGGCCGCCCTCGCCGTCGGACTCGATCTGCGAACGGGCGAAGGCCGCCAGGTCGGCGCCGTCGACCCGCCGGTGGCCGTGCTCGTCGCGCTGGGCCGCCAGCCGGCCCGCGTCGACCCACCGCCGGACGGTGTCGGAGCTGACCCCGAGCAGCGCCGCGGCCTCGCTGATCCGGAACGTCGTCACAAACCCACACCCTACCTTCCGCATAATCCACCCTGAATCCCCATCTGGCTAGGCAACAGCGACCCGATCGCCGGGCATGCCATCGCATTCACGAGAGCACCCCTGCGACCGCGCCCGGTCACCGCCGCCGGACCATCTTCCCGCCCCCGGTCAGCGCCGCGTGACGCTCGCCGGCGACCTGTGGACGACGGCCGCCACGGCGAGCGCCACGACCACCAGCAGGGCGCTGACCCACAGCGCCGACCGGTAGCCGAGCCCGGCGGCGATGGCCGCGCCGCCGAGCGCCGGGCCCGCGGTGGCCCCCACGTTGAGCGCCGCCGTGGCGAAGGAGCCGCCGAGCGAGGGCGCCGCGGCGGCGGCGTACAGGACGCGGGCGATCAGGGTCGAGCCGACCGCGAAGGACAGCGCGCCCTGGACGAAGACCAGCACGAACGCCGCGGCCGGAACGCCCGCCGCGACCGCGAACAGCGCCCACCCGGCCGGCAAGGCGAGCCCGCCCGCGACCAGGACCAGCGCCGGCCGCGCGTCCGACAGCCGGCCTGCGGCGGTCACCCCGGCGAACGACCCCAGCCCGAACAGCGCGAGCAGCACCGGCACCCACCCCTCGGAGACGCCGCTCACCTCGGTGAGCAGCGGCGACAGGTAGGTGAAGGTGCCGAAGGTGGCGGCGTTGACCAGCGCGCCCAGCGCCAGCGCGACCAGCAGGCGCGGCTCGCGCAACGCCCGCAGCTCGTGCCGGGCACGCGGACGGACGCTCTCCTGCCCACCGGCCGGCACCGACCGCACGACCGCGACGACAGCCGGCAGCGACACCAGCGCCACCGCCCAGAACGCCGACCGCCAGCCGAACGCCTGGCCGAGCACGGCGCCCGCGGGCACCCCTGCGACGCACGCCAGCGTGATCCCGCCGAGCAGGACGGACGTGGCGCGGCCCTTGGCGTCGGGGGCGGCCATGCCGGCCGCCGTCGCCAGGCCCACGGCGAGGAAACCGGCGTTGGCCAGCGCCCCGAGGACGCGGGTGACCAGCAGCACGGCGAAGTCGGTGGTGAGCGCGCCCGCCACGTGCACGAGCACGAAGGCGACGAGGAAGACGAGCAGCGCCTGCCGGCGTGGCCAGCGCAGGCTGAGCAGCGCCATGAGCGGCGCCCCGACGACCATGCCCGCGGCGAACGCGGACGTCAGCGCGCCCGCGGCCGGGACGGACACGCCCAGGTCGGCGGCGATGGCCGGAACCAGCCCGGACAGCATGAACTCCGACGTTCCCTGGGCGAACACGGCCAGCCCGAGAACGTAGATGGCGAAAGGCACGAGCGGTACTCCAAAAAGCAGCACGAAGGAACGCGGCGCGCCCGCGGCACAGCGGGGCGCGGGCGCTACCGCGAGAAGGGAGGGCCCGGGTTCGACGCCACGACGGTGGCGGAACAGCCGGGAGAGACCGGTCCGTACGAAGGTGATCGGATGCCGGAAGGGCGCGCGGTCTCAGGGACGGCGCGGCCGCAGGACATCACGAGAAGCCACCGACGATCGGTGGCTAGCGTCTTGACGCCTCGGGACCGGACACGCGCCACACCCTAGCCGGAGATCACGGAAGCCGTCCACCGGGTTCCCGCGCGGCCGGTCACGCGGTCTCGGCGCTGAGTTCCTGGGCCACGGGCCGGCGGGCGGCCAGCCGGGCGGGCAGGGCGACGAACGCCGCGGTCACCAGGAGGGTGGCCGGCACGGCGGCGGCCAGCCATGAGAAGGGCGCCTGCGCCGAGTTCCCGGCCGCGAAGAGCGAGAGCAGGCCGAGGCCCAGGGGAACGCCGACGACGGCGCCGGGCAGGCTGGGCAGCAGCTGGGCGCTGGACAGGCCCGCGGCGACCTGCCCGGGGGTGGCGCCGAGCGTGCGGGCGACGGCCATGGTGGCGCGCGCCTCCATGGCGGTGGTCCAGGTGAGCGTGACGGTGTTCACGACGGCCAGGACGATCAGCAGGGCGGTGACGGCGAGCATCAGCCGGCGGTCCTGCTCGCCGCGCAGGTTGGGCAGCACGGAGGAGCCGTCCAGGCCGTAGCCGCGTTCCGGCTGGACGTGGAGGGTCAGCAGGGCGACCATCGCGATCACCGTGGTGGCGGTGGAGCACGCCTGGAGCACCGCCCGGCCGGGACGGCGGGCGGTCAGCCGCAGCCCGAGCAGGAGCGGCGTGGGCAGCAGCGCCGACAGGGCGGTGATCAGGGGCCGGCGCCGGGGCGGGCGCGCGGTCGCGGACAGCGCCGTGACGGTGGCCGTCCGCATGGCGCGCAGCGTGGGACGCAGCGTGGACAGCACCGCGACCGCCACGGCCAGGACGGTCGCGGTGACCACGACGGAGCCGCCGAGCTCGACCGCGTCGCCGATCCGGCTGGCCGTGGGGCCGGCCAGGGTGGGCGCGGTCAGGCGGGCGATCGTCAGCCCCAGCGCGTCGCCGGCCAGCGCGAGGGCCAGGTACTCGGTGAGCAGGACGGTGGCGATCAGCCCGGGGGTGGCGCCGACGGCCTTGAGCAGCCCGGCCCGGCGCGTCTGCGCGGCGGCGCGCCCGGCGGCCAGCGCCGCGACCCCGGTGACGGCCAGGAAGCTGAGCAGCCAGCTCCCGACCACCAGGATCGGCTGGCTGTCCTTGAGGATGACGGTGTCCTGTTCGGCCGTGAACTGCCAGGAGTGGAAGTTGACCCGCAGGTCCGGGTCGCGGTGCGCGTCGAGGAACGCCTCGGTGGCGGCGGGGTCGCGCAGCTTGAGGTCGATGGCCGTGGTGACCGGCAGGCGCCGGGCGGAGGCCAGCGTCCGGGCGTCCGAGCTGGTCAGCCAGGCCAGGCCGGCGTAGTCGCTGGGGCCGCCGCCCGGCCCGATCTGCGCCGCCCAGGGGTAGACGGAGGTGGCCGCGGTGACGGCGATCCCGACGACGGGGTACGGCCGGCCGGCGATGGTGACCCGGTCGCCGACGCCGACGTCCAGGGCGGTGGCGAAGCCGCGTTCGAGGACGGCGCCGCCGGGGCGCACCCACCGGCCCGAGGTCACCAGCGGCCGGTTGACCGGGCCGGGCCGCTCGGCGAAGCCGTGCACCACCACCTGGGACGACGTCGAGCCGCGCGCGGTGAGGTCGGCGTAGACGATGCGGTAGGGGCCATGGTGGGCGGCCACCTCGGGGGCGTCCGCCAGCGAGGCCAGGGCGGAGGTCGCCGCGCGGCCCGAGCCGCCGGACAATGCCACCACGTCAGGCCCCGCGGTGGCCGCGCGGGTCTGCTCGTACAGGGAGCGGCTGGCGTCGCCCAGGGACAGGCCCAGGGCCATCGTCGCGGTGGCCACGGTCACCGCGAGCAGCAGCATCGCGGCCTGGACGCGGTGCCGCCGCACGTCGGCCAGCACCAGCCGGGTGACGAGCAGGACAGTGCCCATGGCGGTCAGTCCTCCAGCCCGATCAGGCCGCCCAGCCCCCGCGGGCGGGCGGCGGCCAGGTGGGTGTCGTCGACGAACATGCCGTCGCGCATCGAGACCAGCCGGTCGGCGGTCGCCGCCACCCGCTCGTCGTGCGTGACGATCACGAGGGTCTGCCCGGCGGAACGCAGCTCGCCGAAGATCCTCAGCACGTCGAGGGTGGCGGCGGTGTCGAGGTTGCCGGTGGGCTCGTCGGCCAGCACCACCAGCGGGTCGTTGACCAGCGCGCGGGCGACGGCGACGCGCTGGCGCTGGCCGCCGGACAGTTGCGAGGGCAGGTGCCGGGCGCGGGCGGCGAGCCCGACCCGGTCCAGCAGCGCGTGGGCCCGCCGCCTGGCCTGGCGGCGCGAGCGGCCGGCCAGCAGCGCGGGCAGCTCGACGTTCTCGGCCGCCGACAGCTCCTCCACCAGGTGGAACGCCTGGAAGACGAACCCGACCGACCGGCGTCGCAGGCGGGCCAGGGCCCGCTCGCTCAGCGTGTCGACGCGCCGGCCGGCCAGCCACACCTCTCCGCCGGTGGGCCGTTCCAGGCCGCCGAGCAGGTGGAGCAGGGTGGACTTCCCGCAGCCGCTCGGGCCGGTCACCGCCAGCGTCTGCCCCTGGGGGATCTCCAGGTCGACCTCGTCCACCGCGCGGACCCGGCTCTGCCCCTGGCCGTGCGTCTTCACCAGGCCGCGGGCCTGTAACACGTTCATGCGCCCTCGTCTTCGTCTTCGGCCCCGGACCAGGTGCGCTCGCAGGCGTCCAGCCAGCGCAGGTCGGCCCGCAACCGCAGCACGACCCCTTCCAGCAGCAGGCCGGCGGGTGATCCGGGCGGTTCGTCCAGCGCCGCCCGCTGGACCTCGCGCAGGCGGCGCAGCAGCTCGCGGCGCTGCGCCGCGACCAGCTCGACCGGGTCGGCCAGCCGGGCCGCGGCCGCGGCGGCGAGTTTGAGATGGAACTCGGCCAGGTCCGGTTTCGGCCAGCCGACCTCGGCGAGCCAGGCGGCCACCCGGCGCTGGCCGTCGGGGGTCAGCGCGTAGACCTTGCGGTCGGGCCGCTCGGGGAGGCCGTCGGCCCGTTCGCAGGCGACGAGCCCGGCCTTCTCCAGCCTGGCCAGGGTCACGTAGATCTGGCCGGGGTTCATCGACTCGCCCAGCGGGCCGAGGCTGTGCCGCAGGCGGGCGCGCAGGTCGTAGCCGTGCGACGGCTCCTTGGCGAGCATCGCCAGCACCGCGTCCTGCACGGCCCCACCCCCTAACGGTTAGCCAATAGATAGCGGTTAGCCGTAGGAGGTGTCAAAACCTACGAGGACGGGCGCGGCCTGATCATCCACAGGCCCAGGCCGTACATCGCCAGGCCGAGCAGGACGAACCCGGCGGCGACCGGATAGCGCAGCCCGGCCGGCATGTACGTGGCCAGGAACCAGGAGTGGCGCAGCATGCCGTCGGAGACGAAGACGGCCGCGAGGACGCCCTGCGGCACCAGCGGGATCGCGCCGAGGCCGAAGCACCACCAGGTGACCATGCGCTGCGTCGTGGACAGCCGGTCGAAGCGGGAGGCCACGGCGGGCCGCTGCCTGCGGCCGGTGCGCATCAGGTCCAGCAGCTCGGGACCTTGCGCGCGCAGGCGACGTTCGGCGAGCAGGCCGAGGCCCCAGACGCACAGCGCCCCCGTCAGGACGCCGACGGCGACCCCGGCCCAGCCGTACCGGAGGGCGACCAGCGCCGCGGGCAGCCCGGTGAGGGCCACCAGGGCGAGGGTCAGGTAGGCCAGCCCGGTCAGGCCGCCGTCGTCCTCGCTGGTGCGCAGCGGGTTGCCGGCGCGGCGGTGCGGGTCGGTGCCGGGCACCAGCCCGTACACCGAGATCAGCGGCACCAGCCCGGCCGCGCCGCCCAGCAGGGCCGCCAGCAGCGCCAGGACCAGCGGCCACGGACCGCCGGTGATCGCGGTGAACGCCACGGTCAGCACGGCCGCCACCGGCGTCTGCGCCGTCAGCCACGCCAGTTGCCGGCCGCGCACGTCGCTCGCGCCGGGGGTCATCAGGGTCAGCCAGAGCGCGGTGCCGTCGGCGCCGTACTGGTTGGCGGCCATGGCCGCGGCCATCACGACGAAGATCGGGCCCGCGTAGGGCAGCATGCCGTTCCACCCGACGACCAGCGGGACGGCCGCGAAGCAGACGGCGTACGACAGCGCGAACGTGAGCTGGTGGTTGCGCACCAGATCACGTGACCAGGTGCGCAGCTCCTTGGCGACGATCGCCCCGTTGGCGGTGGCGGCCGTCATCGGACGCCGGGTGCGCCCGGACCGCTGCGTCGCCCCCGCGCGCCGCCCCAGCAGCACCGCCCACGCGCCGAGCAGCAGCACGGCCAGGAGCGCCAGGGCGGCCGGCGCCCACCACTCGCCCTGGACGGCCAGCAGCCCCCACCCGGAGGGCAGATACCGGACGAACGACGGCATACCGGTCTGGCCGAAGGCCACGAAGAAGATCCAGATCTGGCCGAGCGCCGCCAGGATCGCGCCGTTGAGCACGCCGGAGGCGATCGCGCCCGCCCGGGACCGCAGCGCCTGCCCGACCAGCGCCACCGCGAGCTTCGACAGCAGCACGAACACGGCCAGCTGCAAGATCATCGCCGGCACGGCCACCAGGGCATTGACCGGCCCGAGCCGCGCGCCCGCGATCGGCAGGCCGAGCAGCGCGGTCAGGCTGACCAGCGGCGCGACGCCGACGAAGGCCGCCACCAGCAGCCCGGACGCCAGGCGGCGCGGCGGCAGGCCGAGCATCGTGAAGTACTCCGGCCGCAGCGTCTCGTCGCCGCCGCCCATGAAGACGGGGCCGAGCATCCAGCCCAGCAGCCACACCGCGTAGGCGGCGGCCAGCAGCTCGGGGTCGGCGAAGGCCAGGTAGATCGTCCCGGCGGCGAGCAGCGCGCCCAGCGCGGCGCCCGTGCCCGCGGTCTGGGCCCGGGCGCCCCGGAAGGCGTGGCGCAGGAGCGCGACCTTCATCCGGGCCATGGTGGCCAGGGTGCCGGGGGTGTTCGGCGGGGTCAGCGTGACAGCCACGACAGCTCCTTCACGCCGGTGTCGTCGTTGCCGACGAGGGCGACGAAGGTGTCCTCCAGCGAGCGGCCGCCGCGCACCTCGTCGAGGGTGCCGGCCGCGGCCACCGCGCCCTTGTCGATCACCGCGACCCGGTCGCAGAGCTGCTCCACCAGGGCCATGACGTGGCTGGAGAGCACGATCGAGCCGCCGTTCGCGACGAACCCGCGCAGGATCCGCTTGATCGTGGCGGCCGAGACCGGGTCGACCGCCTCGAACGGCTCGTCCAGCACCAGCAGCCGGGGCGCGTGCAGCAGCGCGGTGGCCAGCCCGATCTTCTTGCGCATGCCGGTGGAGTACTCGATGACCAGCGTGGTGCCGGCGCCGTCCAGTTCCAGCACGTCCAGCAGCTCGTCGGCGCGCCGGGCCACCTCGTCCTTGGGCAGGCCGCGCAGCAGGCCGAGGTAGGTGAGCACTTCGCGGCCGGTCAGCCGCTCGGGCATGGCCATGCCGTCGGGCAGCACCCCGACCAGGGCCTTGGCCTGCGCCGGAGCCGACCAGACGTCCTGGCCGAAGATCGTGGCGCCGCCCGCGTCGGGGCGCAGCAGGCCGACGGCCATGGACAGGGTGGTGGTCTTGCCGGCGCCGTTCTGGCCGACGAGCCCGAAGAACGACCCCTGGGGGACGGTGAGGTGGATCGCGTCGACGGCGACCTTGTCGCCGAATCTCTTGGTCAGACCGCTGATCTCAAGCGCCGGCGTCATGAGGTCCTCCTGGTGGCGAGGGTGAAGATGGTGGCCAGTTCGGCGGCGAGGGCGCTGAGGTCGTAGTCGGGGTCCTTCAGCACGTAGCTCGGCACGGCGTCGATGGCGCCGCGGATCGCGATCGCCATCGGCCGCAGCTGGAACTCCCGGAACTCGCCGGTCTGCTGGCCCCACGCCAGCAGCTTCTCGATGTCGTCGATGGCGGTGCCCTGCTGGCCCGCGTAGGGCCCGTCGTGGTCGTGGGTGATGATCTCGACCAGCGCCAGCAGGGGTTTGCGGTGCACCCGCATGAACTCGAGGTTGGTCTCGAAGTAGACGCGCAGCCCGTCGGTGGCGGTGGTCTGCGCCAGGATGCGCGGCACCATCAGGTCGGTGGCGAGCTTGACCGCGTGGCCGACGACCGCCTCGATCAGCTCGTCCTTGCTGCCGAAGTAGTAGGCGATGAGGCCCGGCGTGATGCCGGCGAGCTTGGCGATCTTCGCCATCGACGCCTGCTGGTATCCGAGCGTCGCCAGAGCCTCGACGGCGCAGTCGATGATCTGGGCCCGCCGGTTCTCCTCGACGAACGTCCGCTCTCCTGATGGCACGTTCAAGATATTAAACGGTCATTCAAAGATGGTAAAGACGGTTGGACCTGGGCGGCACGCCTAGGGTGGTGGCGGGAAGATCGACCGGCCGGGGGAGCAGGGAGCACCGAATGTCCTACGAGCCATCGCGGCGTGCCCTGCTGACGGTGGCGGCGCTGCTGCCGCTGACGGCCTGCGGCGCCGACGTCCGCCGTACGGCCGTGCGGCCCGCGACCTCCTCGCCGTCGCCTTCCCCGGCGGTGGCCGTGCCCAGCGCGAGGCCGTCGGCGGCGGCGCGCCTGGCCGCGCTCGAACGCCGGCACGGCGCCCGCCTCGGCGTGTACGCGCTGGCCACCGGCACCGGCGCCACGCTGGCCCACCGCGCCGACGAGCGCTTCGCGTTCTGCTCCACCTTCAAGGCCCTGGCCGCGGCGGCGGTCCTGCACCGCAACCCGCTCGGCCACCTGGACGACCGCGTCACCTACACCTGGGCCGACATCGACTCCATCTCACCGATCACCCGGCGGCACGTCGCCACCGGCATGACCGTCCGGCAGCTCTGCGACGCCGCCATCCGGTACAGCGACGGCACCGCGGGCAACCTGCTGATGCGTGACGCCGGCGGCCCGGCCCGGCTCACCGCCTTCCTGCGCGGGCTGGGCGACCGGGTCAGCCGCATCGACCACTACGAGCCCGAGCTCAACAGGATGGGCCCGAAGAACCCGCGCGACACCACCACCCCGCGCGCGATCGCCGCCGACTACCGGGAGATCCTGCTCGGCGACGTGCTGCCCCCGGCCAAGCGCGCGCTGCTCGAAGGCTGGCTGCTGCGCACGACCACCGGCGCGGCGCGCGTCAGGGCCGGCCTGCCCAAGGGGTGGAAGCTGGCGCACAAGACCGGGACCGGCAACTACGGCAGGGCCAACGACATCGCCGTGGTGTGGCCGCCGGGCGCGGCGCCGCTGGTGGTGGCCGTCATGACCGACCGCCCCGGCTACGGCACGCCGCCCCGGGAGGCGCTGATCGCCGAGGCCACCCGGGTGATCGTCGCCTCGCTCACCTGACCAGCCCGAACCGGGTGGCGACGGCCCGCAGGCCCTCGATCACGTCGCTGGCCGAGGGCGCGGCCCGCGGGTCGTTGAGCCACTGGGCCATCACCCCGAGCAGCAGCGCGAGCTGCACCGAGCCGACGGCGCGCACCTCGCCGTCGCCGATCTCCTCCTCCGGCACCCCGGTGAGCTGCGCGGCCATGCCCCGCCGCCCCTCGCGCTGACCGGCCACGAGCTGCTCGCGCAGCTCCGGCGAGTGCTCGGCCTGGACCAGTGCCTCCAGGTTGGCCAGCCACAACGTGCGGTGCTCGTTGATCGAGCCGATCAGCTGCTCCCACAGCGCCTCGAAGCTCTCGGCGGGTGACCTGCCGGGGTCGTCGAGCGCGGCCAGGGCCGCGCCGACCTTCTCTCCCCATTCGCCCATGGCCTCGACCAGGGCCGCGTTGAGCAGCGCCTCCCGCGAGCCGAAGTGGTAGCCGATGGCCGCCATGCTCACGCCCGAGGCCGTGGCGATGTCGCGGACGGTGGTGCGCCCCCAGCCCTTCTCCTCCAGGCAGCGCCGCGCCCCGGCCAGCAGGTCTTCGCGATTTCCCATGGCCGGAAGCCTAGCACGCACGCCTTAGACCACCGTCTTGCGCGTTTGCCCAAATCTGCGTACGGTGTGGAGCGTTCACCGACGAAAGAGGACATGGCAATGCGCATCCTGATCTCCGGCGGCAGCGTCGCCGGCCCCGCCCTCGCCTACTGGCTGCACCGTCACGGCCACCAGGTCACCGTCGTCGAGCGCGCCCCGGCCCCGCGCGGCGGCGGCGCGGCCATCGACTTCCGCGGCTCGGCCCTGGACGTGCTGGACCGCATGGGCCTGCTGGCCGAGATGCGCCGGCACGCGACCACGATGACCTCCATGACCCTGGTCGACGAGGCCGGCGACACGCTGGCCGTGCTGCCCGCCGACGCGATCTCCGGCGAGCTGGAGGTGCTCAAGTCCGACGTCACGAAGGTCCTGTACGAGGCCACCCGGGACACCGTCGAGTACCTGTTCGACGACACCGTCACCGCGCTCGACCAGGACGCGGCGGAGGTGCGGGTGCGGTTCGAGAAGGCCGCGCCGCGCACGTTCGACCTGGTGGTCGGCGCCGACGGGATGCACTCCAAGGTGCGCGCGCTCGCCTTCGGCCCCGAGTCGCGCTACGTGCGCGACCTCGGCATCTACGGCGCGCTGTTCACCACCGGCAACATCCTGGACCTGCGGGACGCGGGCCTGATGCACAACACCCCCGGCCGCAGCGCCCTGGCCTTCACCGCCCACGGCAACACCGAGCTGCGGGTCGGCCTGTCGTTCGCCGCCGACGACCTGGTCTACGACCGGCGCGACCGCGCCCAGCAGGAACGCCTGGTGGCCGAGCACTACGCGGGAGCGGGCTGGGAGGTGCCCCGGCTGCTGGCGGCCATGCGGGAGGCCGAGGAGTTCTTCTTCGACTCCTCCGGCCAGGTCGTGATGGACACCTGGACGAACGGCCGGGTCACGCTGCTGGGCGACGCGGCCTACTGCGCGGCGCCGACCTCCGGCCGCGGCACCTCACAGGCCCTGATCGGCGCGTACGTGCTGGCCGGGGAGCTGGCCGAGGCGCCCGACCACGCCACGGGCCTGGCCGCCTACGAGCACCGCATGCGCGACTACGTCGAGCGCAACCAGCGGCACGGCCGGGCCGCGGCCCGCTGGTTCTTCGGCGCGCCGGAGGAGCCCATGCCGGACGACGTCGACGACACGGTCCCGCTCAAGGAGTACGCGCTCTGAGGCCGTGGCCGAAGACCCCGGCGGCTCAGAGCCAGCCCGCGTCGCGGGAGATGCGGATGGCGTCGATGCGGTTGCGCCCGCCGACCTTGCTGATCGCGTTCGACAGGTAGTTGCGCACGGTGGCCTGCGACAACGAGAGCTGGGTGGCGATCTGCGCGGTGCGGATGCCGGACGCGGCGGCGCGCAGCACCTCGGTCTCCCGGGCGGTGAGCGGGCTGCTGCCGGTCTCCAGGGCGGCGGCGACCAGCTCGGGGTCGATCACCCGTTCGCCGCGGGCGATGCGCCGGATGCCGTCGGTCAGGGTCTGGGCGGGGGCGTCCTTGACGATGAACCCCCGCGCGTGCACCTTCAGCGCGCGCAGCAGGTTCCCCGGCTGGCTGAGCCCGGTGAGCACGAGCGTGCGGCAGTCCGGCAGCCGCTGCGACAGCTGCTCGGCGGCCGACAGGCCGTCCAGGCCGGGCATGTCGATGTCGAGCACCGCGACGTCCGGGCGCACCCGGAGGGCGGCGGCCAGCACCTCGTCGCCACGCTCGATCTCGGCCACGACCTCCATGTCGTCCTCCAGCGAGAGCAGGGCGACCAGGGCCGAGCGGATCATGTGCATGTCCTCGGCGATCAGTACGCGGATCACGGGCCTTCCTCGGGAACCTCGACCGACAACCGGAAACGGCCATCGTGGACGGCGGTGGACGACGAGCCGGACGCCGCGCGGGCGCGTTCGGTCACCCCGGCGAGCCCCGACCCCGGCCGCCCGACGCCGCGCACGCCGTCGTTGACGATCTCCAACCGTACCCTGCCGCCGCCGCGGGCCACGGTGATCGCGCAGGTCGTGGCCTCGCTGTGCCGCAGCAGGTTGGTGGTGCCCTCGCGGATGGCCCACGCCAGCGCGTCGTGGGCCGGGCCGGACAGCGGCGGCAGCGCGGCCACGTCGAGCCGGGTGCCGACCCCGGCCGCGCCGAGCAGGGCCGCCGCGCCGTCGATCTCGGTGCGCAGCGACACGGCCAGCTCGTCGCGGGTGATCGCGCGGACGTCCCTGAGGGCGTCGCGGGCGACCCCGGTCAGGCTCTCGATCTCGGCACGGGCCGCGCCGGCGTCCTTGACGAGCAGCCGCAGGGCCAGGTCGCCCTTGAGGGAGATGGCCGACAGGCTCTGGCCGAGCAGGTCGTGCAGGTCGCGCGAGACCCGGACGCGTTCCTCGCCGACCGCGGCCGCGGCCAGCTCGGCCCGGGTGGCCTCCAGCTCCTCCAGCAGCAGCACCAGGCGGGCCCCGGCGACCAGCGCCCCGCCGAACACGATCAGGCCGAGCAGGGGGTAGACGGCCAGCAGGAGGGCGTGCGGGACCGTGTCGCCGTCGTGCAACATCTGCGCCACCTCCAGCGCGGCGGGGTGCAGGACCTGCGCGACGGCGGCCACCGCCCGCGCCGGGCCGCGCAGCAGCATGACGATCGAGGCCAGGGCGAAGATGGTCATGCCCTCCCACTGGGTGGCGAGCCACCACAGGGGCAGGTTCGCCAGCAGCAGGAGCGCCGCCAGGGTCCAGGGCCAGCCCGCCGGACGCGCGCCGCGGGAGGCGGCCAGGCTGTGGCGGAGCTGGAGCGCGAGGGCCGCCAGGACGCCCAGGCCCGCCAGGACGGGGTCCCCGGGCGGCCCCTCCATGCCCATGGCGATGTAGACCGGCACCTGCGCGGCCAGCGGGACGTGCAGCGCGACGAACGGCCGGTGCGGATGCCGCAGCACCCAGGCCGGCGGGATCTGCGCGCTCATGCCGCCACCTCGATCGTCTCGGTCACGTCGTCGGCGCGGACCTCCAGCAGCACCCGGCCGCCCGCGACGGTGGCGGCGATCGTGCAGGCGCGCACGCCGTCGGCGCGCAGCAGGCGGGTGACGGTGGCGCGCAGGGCCGCGCGCGGGCCGGGCGGGATCGTCTCGGGGACGCCCTGCCTGGGCAGTTCCAGGCGGGTCGGCACGCCCGCCGCCGACAGCAGCGTGGCGGCCGTCTCCAGCTCGGCCCGCAGCGACGGCTGCCGGTAGCCGCGCACCCGCCGTCTGGCCTCGGCCAGCGTGCGGCGCGAGTCGTCGGCGAGCCGCCCGAGCTCCGCCGCCAGCCCGGGGGCGGGGCCAGGGGTGTTTCCTGTGGTCAGGGCTGCCGCCGCGCGTTCGCCGCGGGCGGCGATCGACTCCAGCGCGCCGCCGAGCGTGCGGCGCAGGTCGTCGTCGATGCGCCGCCGCTCCTGCGCGACCGCCTGCTGGGCCAGCGCCTCCCTGGCCGCCTGCAGCCGGGTCAGCGCCGCGGCGAGCCAGACGAGCAGCAGCAACGCCCCGCCGCCGCACAACACCGAGAACGCCGGCCACGACGCCACCTGCCACGGCAGGCCCAGCAGCAGCGCCACCGGCGCGGCCGCCGCCACCAGAACGACGCAGGCCAGGTACGACCACGGCGCCGGCAGCACCAGCACGGCCGACACCACGAGCCCCGCGTACGCCCGCGGCCACATGTTCCCGGCCAGCGGCGTCACGCCGAGCACGACGACGGCCATGACCGCGAACGTCCAGCGACCGGCCGGCGGACGGCGGGCGTGGGCGGCGTACCAGACGTGGCGCAGGTGCAGGGGGAGGTAGACCGCGGTCGCGGCCAGGCTCCACAGCCCGGTGCGGCTGTCGTTGCCCTCGTAGCCGAACGACAGCGTCACCTGCAGCAGCGGCAGCAGGGCGCTGCACACGACGGCGACGACCGGCGCCAGCCGGACGACGCGGCCGGACCGCCAGAACTCCGCCCTGTCCGCCACCCTGCCCACCACCCGTCGACGTTCCCCGGCTGACCAGGGTAGGCCGCCCGGCCGGACGGCGGCGCGGCCCGGCCGCCGGGGCCGGACCAGGGTGAGCGGCAGGGTCATGAGGGGTCGTCGCCGCCTTCCTCGGGGGATGTCGAGGGACTCAGCCTGCACCCGGAGGACGGCGGCGAACAGATGCAGATGTCATCGGTCGGCCCGTGAGATTCGCGGCGGGTTCGTCCGGGTCGCGGATGGGTTCAGCCCGTCCTGCGGATGGGTTCAGCCGGTCTTGCGGATGGCCAGGCCGTGGTCGCCGCCGGCGGCGATGAACGTGAGCCCCGGCCCCCAGGCGTTCGGCCTGGGCGGCATCGGCACCGGGACGCCGGTGCCCGTCTGGCCCGAGTTGTACTGCCCCCAGCCGTACGCCTCGCCGCCGCCGGTCAGGGCCAGGCCGAACGCGCAGCCGGCGGCGACGTCCTTGACGTCCGACAGGCCCGGGACGAGCTGCGGCTGCTTGACGAGCGCGCCGGTGAAGGCCACCTGGGCCTCGGTGTTGTCGCCCCAGCCCCACACGTTGCCCGAGCCGTCCACCAGGTAGCTGTGCCGGCAGCCGGCGGCCACCGCGCGCACCTGGCCGTACCTGCCGACGACGTGCACCGGGCTGTAGGACGCGGTGACCGAGGTGGTGCCGTTGCCGAGCTGGCCGGAGTTGTTGGCGCCCCAGGCCAGCAGCGTGCCGTCGGAGCGGACGGCCAGCGAGTGGGAGAACCCGGCGGCGATGTCGTAGACCGGCCCGCTCTCGCCGCCCAGGCCGGGCAGCACGGTGGGGCTCGCCTTCGCCGCGTTCGTGCCGTCGCCGAGCTGGCCGCGCGAGTTGTCCCCCCAGACCAGCACGTTGAAGTCGTTCCGCAACGCCATGCTGTGGAACCAGCCGGCCTCGATGTGGGTGATGCCGCGCAGCTCGCCGAGCGGCTGCGGGGTGGCGTACGAGCCGCCGAACGAGCCCAGGCCGAGCTGCCCGGAGTTGTTGACGCCCCAGGCCCAGACGTGGCCGTCGCCGGTGCGCGCCAGGCTGAACCCCCAGCCCGCCGCGACCTCCGCGACCCCGGTCAGGCCCTGGACCTTGACCGGGACGTTGCTGTCGGTGTGACCGCCGTCGCCGAGCTGGCCGTTGTTGTTCTGCCCCCAGGCCCAGACCGAGCCGTCGGCCGCGATGGCCAGGGAGTGGGTGAGGCTGCCGGCGACCTCGGTGAAGCCCTGCTCCTCGGCGCGTACCTTGACGGGGAGCTGCTGGTCGGCGTAGCCGCCGTCGCCGAGCTGCCCGAAACCGCCCTTGCCCCAGGCGATGGCGTGCGTGGCGGGCGGCGCCGCCTGCGCCGTCGCCTGGGCCGGGACGGCGGTCGCGAGCGCGGCGGCCGCCACGGCCGCCGCCAGGACGGCCCGCGATCGTCTGCCGAGCCTCCTCGGGATGGAGAGCTGCATCTGACCTCCTCATGGTCCGGGCGCCGTCGGACGACGGCGCCTCAGACCATGGGCGTTCCGCGGCGTTCCATCCCGTTCCATCGACCGAGGTGGTGCTGCTGTTCGCCGCGCCCGGCTGACGGCCGCCGGGAGCACGGCGGGCGGGATCAGGACGGTCAGTTCACCCGGGTGACCCGGTTCAGGGCCGGGGCGGGCAGCGGGCTCCTGGCGCGGATGTAGGACTCGAACGCCTCGATGTCGCGGACCTTCTCCACCCGCTCGGTGCCCTCGGTCAGCACCGAGAAGCCGTCGCCGCCGGTCGCGACGAAGGAGTTGGCGGTCAGGCGGTACTTCGCGGCGGGGTCGACGACGGCGCCGTTGAGCTTGATGCTCGCCGGGTCGACGCGGTCGCAGGCGGGCTTGGCGTTGTCGTAGGTGTAGGTGAGTCCCTGCGAGACGCCGAGCACGCGCGCGGTGCTCTGGCCGCACCACTGCTGCTCCAGCAGCCGTTCGAGCTGGGCGCCGGTGAGCGTCATGGTGACGAGCATGTTGCCGAACGGCTGCACGCGCAGCGCCTTGCCGTGCGTCACCAGGTTCGACATCTCGTTGCCGGTGGGGTTGACGATCAGGTCGCCGCCGATGCCGCCGCCGTAGGGCGGCTGGACGGCGATCTGGGCGCCGCCGTTCTCGGCGGCGGAGGTGGCGAACAGGCGGGCGTCGGCCAGGGCGTGGCCGACGGTGGACTCGCCGGCGGCGTTGCGCTGGGCGGTCAGGTCGCGGGCGAGCAGGCCGACCGGCCGGTCGAGCAGCTTCTGCGCCTGCTCGTCGGTGCGGCGGCGCAGGGCGGCGATCCGGGCGTCGGGCTTGATGTCGTGGGTGACGGTGATGTTCTCGGCCTTGGCGGAGGTCGGGTTGCCGGTCGCCCGGTCGACGGTCAGGACGACCTTGGTGAGCTCGCGCGTGTGGGCGGAGGTCTGCGTGACGGGGATGCCGTTGACCACGCAGTTGTACGGGTTGTGCGTGTGCCCGGAGATGACGGCGTCGACCTCGGGGTCGAACCGCTGCACGATGTCCTTGATCGGCCCGGCCAGGTTGTTGCACTCGTTGGGCAGGCCGCCGCCGGTCTGCCCGCCGCCCTGGTGGATCAGGACGACGATCGTGCGCACGCCCTTGGCCTTGAGCTCGGCCGTGTAGGCGTTGACCGCCTCGGCCTCGTCGCGGCCCTCCAGCGGCTTGGTGGGGCCGGGGGCCTCGTTGAGCGCGTTCTTGTAGTCGACGCCGATGATGCCGACCTTGACGCCCTTGACCTCCTTGACGATGTAGGGCGTCAGCGCGGGCTTGCCGGTGGTGGTGTCGACGATGTTGGCGCCCAGGTAGGGGAACGCGGCGCCCTTGAAGCCGGGCAGCGCGCAGCCGTCGATCGGGTGGCAGCCGCCGTTCTCCATCCGGCGGAACTCGGCGATGCCCTCGTCGAACTCGTGGTTGCCGACGCTGGAGGCGTCCAGGCGCATCAGGTTGAGCGCCTGGATGCCCGGCTCGTCGTGCAGGGCGGTGGCGTTCATGGTGCTGGAGGAGTAGTTGTCGCCGGCCGAGAGCCGCAGCGTGCCGTCGGGGTTGTCGCGCTGGAGCCGGTCCATGTGGGCGGCCAGGTACTCGGCCCCGCCCGCCTCGACCGGCCCGGACGGCGTCATGGCGAAGCTGGTCGGGAAGCCGGAGTGGAAGTCGTTGAAGGCCAGTAACTGGATGTCCACGGCGTCGGCGCGGGCGGGCAGCAGGCTGGTGCTGCCGAGCACCAGCGCCATGAGGAGGTTGCGCATGGCCACGAAAGTGACATAGTCCCATCGACTCACACAAGAGGGAAATTTTCTAACATTGGACGCTGAATGTGAACTATTGACATACCTTGCGGGAAGCGGGAGGGTTCCTCCCATGTCACCGATCCTGGCCAGAATCCGAGGGATCGAGCCCACCCTCACGGCCACCCACCGGCGCATCGCCGAGACGATCCTCGCCGAGCCCGCCACCGTGGCCGCCTCGACCATCGGCGAGCTGGCGGAGCGGTGCGGCACCTCGCTCACCACCGTCACCCGGTTCTGCCGGCAGCTCGGCCTGGCCGGCTACCCCGAGCTCAGGCTGGCGCTCGCCGCCGAACTGGGCCGCAACGACGCCGCCCCGCGCGAGCAGGGCCTGATCGCCTTCTCCCCGGACGACCCCGCGAGCCTGGTGCTGCGCAGCCTGCTGGCCAGCGACATGCGCGCCATGGAGGAGACGGCGGCCCAGCTCGACCTTCAGGCCGTGGACCGGGCGGTCGAGGCCCTGGTACGGGCCCGGTTCATCGACTTCTTCGCGGTCGCCGGCAGCGCGGGCGTGGCCATGGACCTGCACCTGCGCCTGCACGCCATCGGCCGCCCCGGAGCGTTGTGGACCGACGTGCACAGCGCCGTCTGCAGCGCCAACGCCCGCGACCGCGACGACGTGGCGCTCGGGATCTCCCACTCGGGCACCACGGCCGAAGTGGTCGAGCCGCTGGCCATCGCCAAGCGACGCGGCGCCACCACCGTCGCGGTCACCAACTTCCCGCGCAGCCCGCTGGCCGAGGTGGCCGACATCGTGCTGACCACCGCCGCGCAGGACACCCCCTTCCGCGCCGGCGGCGTGGCCGCCCGCCACACCCAGATGCTCGTCCTGGACTGCCTCTACATCGGCGTCGTCCAGCGCACCCACGAGACCAGCAACCAACTGCTCACCGCGGCCACCGACGCGGTCAGCAAGCACCGCCTGCCCCCACGCTAGGAGTCCCCATGCGTCTCGCCGCCGCCGCTGTCGCCTTGGCGATGGCGGTCACCGCCTGTGCCCCCTCCGCCACGACGAGTGCCGATTCCGGCAAGATCACCCTCTCGGTCTGGGGCTGGGGCCCCGAGGCGAACTACGACAAGATGTTCGCCGAGTACGAGAAGCTCCACCCCGGCATCGACGTCGACGCCCGCTCGTTCACCACGGCCACCGAGTACGACACCATCCTGTCCACCGGCCTGGCCGGCGACAGCGGACCCGACCTGGCCTGGCTGCGCGCCGGCGCCAACCTCCAGCCGCTGGTCGAGGCCGGCCGGCTGCTCCCGCTCGACACCAAGGACGTGCCCGGCCTGGCCGCCTACGACGAGAAGGTCCTGCGCTACGCCAAGGGCGACAAGGACGGCAAGGTCTACGGCGTGCCGTTCGCCGTCCAGACCCTCCAGGTGATCTACAACAAGAAGATCTTCGCCGACAACGGACTCACCCCGCCGAAGACGTACGCCGACATGATCTCCGCGGCCGACAAGCTCAAGGCCAAGGGCATCGTGCCGTTCGCCTTCGGCGGCAAGGACGACTGGATGCTGCCGATCGTGGCCGGCATCTTCGGCACCGCCCACTGGGGCGGCGACGCGTTCATCGCCGACGTCAAGGCCAAGCGCAAGAAGTTCGCCGACCCGCGCTTCGTCGAGGGCATCGACCAGCTCAACAAGCTCAAGCCGTACTTCCCCGACGACGTGGCCGGCGTCTCCTACACCGACGCGCAGATCCTGTTCTCCTCCGGCAAGGCGGCCATGTTCCCCGGCGGCCTGTGGGAGCTGAACTTCTTCGGCGAGCACGCCAAGGGCGTCGACCTGGGCGTCTTCACCCCGCCCACGCCCGAGGGGGAGGGCGTCATGCCCGGCTTCACCGACGGCTCGTACGGCGTCAACGTCAAGACCAGGCACAAGGCCGAGGCGCTGAAGTTCGCCGCGTGGCTGGCCTCCAAGGACTACGGCCAGCTGTACACCGACATCTTGCGCATCTTCTCCGCCGTGCCCGGCGTCACCCCCAAGGATCCGCTGCTCAACGAGGTCTCCGCCACCTTCGCCCGGCGCGGCGGCACCTACTTCATGAACGAGTTCGCCTACGGCAACCCGACCTCGGCCACCGTGTTCTCCAAGGCGTTGCAGGAGATGCTGCTGGGCCGCATCAGCGCCGAGGAGGCCGCCGAGCAGCTCGACAAGAGCGTGGCCACATGGCTCTAGCCGCACGGCGGGGGTCGTCGTACCTGTTCCTGGTCCCCGCCTTCCTCCTGTACTCGGCGTTCGTGGTCTATCCGCTGTTCACCGGGCTGACCTACAGCTTCTTCTCCTGGAAGGGCACCCTGCGCGACCAGCCGGCCGGGCTGGACAACTACGCGAACCTGCTGTCCGGCGCCTTCCTGGACCAGCTGCTGCCGGCGCTGGGGCACAACTTCCTGCTCTTCGCCGGCACCATGCTGGTGCAGAACACGCTGGGCCTGGCCTTCGCGCTGGCGCTGTTCCGCGTACGGCGCGGCAAGCGGGCCCTGCAGACCATGTTCGCGCTGCCGTACCTGGTCAACCCGCTGGTCATCGGCTACCTGTGGACCCTGCTGCTCAGCCCGGCCTTCGGCCCGGTCAACGCGCTGCTCAAGCCGATGGGCCTGGCGATGCCGTGGCTGGGCGACCCCGCCACCGCGCTGCCGACCGTCATCCTGATCACCAGCTGGCAGTGGGTGGGCTTCCCGATGCTGCTGTTCAGCGCCGCGCTCGGCGGCATCCCGCAGGAGTACGCCGAGGCCGCCAGGACCGACGGCGCCGGCTCCTGGCAGGTGTTCTGGCGCGTCACGCTGCCGCTGCTCAAGCCGGCCATGGCCACCGTGACCATCCTCAGCTTCATCGGCAGCATGGGCACCTTCGCCCTGGTCTACGCCCTGGGCGGTTCCAACGGCGCCCCCGCGGGCGCGACGGACGTGCTCGGCCTGCTGTTCTACCGGACCGCCTTCGCCTCGGGCGACGTCAACGCGCTGGGCACGTCCTCGGCGCTGGCGGTCTTCATGTTCACCTTCATCTTCGGCTCGACGCTGCTGCTGGAACGGGTCCTGAGGAGGAAGTCGTGAAGGCCGTGGCGATCCGGGTCCTGCTGTGGGGCTACGCCGTCTTCTCCATGTCGCCGCTGCTGGTCATGCTGCTCAGCTCGCTCCGGCCGACCAGCGAGATCTTCGACCAGCCGCTCGGCTGGCCCAGCGGGCTCGGCAACTACGCCAAAGCCTGGACCGACGCCTCCTTCTCCACGTACGTGGTGAACTCGGCGATCGTCGTGGTCTGCTCGGTGCTGCTGGGCGCGGTGGTGTCGTTGCTGGCGGCGTACCCGCTGGGGCGCCGGGAGTTCCGGGGGCGCGGGCTGTTCGCCGCCTACTTCGTCTCGGGCATGACGCTGCCCGCCCACCTGGGTGTGCTGCCGCTGTTCTACCTGCTGGAGAGCATGGGCCTGGTGGACTCGCTGGCCGGGCTGGTGCTGGTCTACGCGGCCGGGTCGGTGCCGTTCAACGTGTTCGTGCTGACCGCGTTCTTCCGCCAGCTCCCGCACGAGCTCGACGAGGCCGCCGCCCTGGACGGCGCGGGCCCGTTCGCCACCTTCTGGCACGTGATGCTGCCGCTGGTACGGCCCGCGCTGGCGACCGTGGTGGTCTTCCAGTTCGTGCCCATCTGGAATGACTTCTTCTACCCCCTGGTCCTGATGCGGGACGAGAGCAAGCTGACCCTGCCGGTCGGCCTCACCCACTTCTTCGGCCAGTTCCAGAACGACTGGGGCACGCTCTTCGCCGGCCTGGTGATGACGACGATCCCCCTGGTCGTGCTCTTCATCCTGGCCACCCGCCAGATCGTCGCCGGGCTCACCGCCGGCATGAACCGTTGAGGACAGTTTGATGGATCTTGTGATGGCCTTCGCCGACGAGACGCGCTCGCGGCTGGACCGGCTGATGGCCGAGCAGCTGCCCGCCATCAGGCGCGCGGGCGCGCTGGTCGCGGCGACCGTGCGCGCCGGAGGCGTCCTGCACGCCTACGGCACGGGACATTCGGAGGCGGTGGCGCTGGAGGTGGCGGGGCGCGCGGGCGGGCTCATCCCGACCAACCGGCTCACCCTGCGCGACCCGGTGGTGCTGGGCTCGGCCGATCCCGGCGCGTTCGACCCGCTGGCCGAGCGCGACCCGCGCACCGCCCACCAGGTGCTGGCCCTGCACACGGTGGAGGACTGCGACGCGTTCGTGATCGCCTCCAACTCCGGCGGCAACGGCTCGACCGTGGAGATGGCCCGGCTGGTCAAGGAGCGCGGCCTGCCGCTCGTCGCGATCACCTCGCTGGCCCACTCGACCGCCATCACCTCGCGGCATCCGTCGGGGGAGCGGCTGTTCGAGCTGGCCGACATCGTGATCGACAACCTGGCCCCGTACGGCGACGCCGTCCTGCCGACCGAGCACGGCCCGGTCTGCGGCATCTCCTCGATCACCTCGGCGCTGATCGTGCAGCTCATGGTGGCCGAGGCGATCGGCGAGCTCCAGGCGGACGGCACGGTCCCGCCGGTCTACCTGTCGGCCAACATCCCCGGCTCCGACGCGCACAACGACGCCCTGGTGGCCCGCTACGCCGGCCGCATCAGGACGGGCGCGCTGTGACCCTGACGATCGCCGCCTTCTGGCCGCCCCCGCCCCACGAGACGACGGCCGCCCGCTACCGGGAGATCGCCGAGGCCGGGATCGACCTGGTCATCACCGGGAACTACCTGAGCGACCGGGTCATCCTGCGGCACGCCCTGGCCCGCGCCGAGGAGGCCGGGCTCGGCATGCTGGTCGCCTCCGACCCGCGGGTGGACGTGCTCATGCGCGACCTGGACGTGGACCCGGCGCCGCTGATCGCCCAGGTCGTCGAGGACTACCGCCCGTTCCGCTCCTTCCGCGGCCTCAGCCTCATGGACGAGCCGGTGGCCGGGCAGTTCCCGCGGCTGGCGGCCGGGGTCGCCGCCGCGCGGGCGGCCGGCGCGTTCGCCTACGCCAATCTGCTGCCGAGCCACGCCACCGGCCCCTACGACGCGTACGTGGGGGAGTTCGCCCGGGTCGTCCGGCCGGACGTGCTGTCGTTCGACCGGTACCCGTTCCTGGCCGGCGGGTTCGACGAGGGCTACCTCGCCGACCTGGCCACCGTGCGCGAGCACGCCCGCAGGGCCGGGCTGCCGGCCTGGATGTACGTCCAGACGCTGGCCTACGACGGCCACCGCGAGCCGTCGGCCGCCGAGCTGGCCTGGCAGGTCAACACCGCCCTGGCCTACGGGTACACCGGCATCCAGTACTTCACCTACTGGACGCCCGACCCGGCGCGCGGCGAGGGCTTCCAGCCGGCGCTCATCGGCGGTGACGGCGTGCCGACCGAGCGCTACGGCGTCGTGCGGGACCTCAACACCCGCTGGCTGCGCCCGGTGGCGGCCGAGCTGACCGGGTGGACGTCGGCCGAGCACGCCGGCGACGTCCTGGTCGGCCACTACGGCGAGCGGCGGCTGGTCTGCAACGCCCGCTTCGACCGGCCGGCGGAGGTCACGCTCGACGGGATCACGCAGGCGTTCGACCCGGCGACCGGCTCCTACCAGGCGTGCGGCGCCACCCTCACGCTGGCGCCCGGCGCGGCGCGGCTGGTCCGGTGACGCTCTTCGCCGGGGTGGACGCCGGCGGCACCACCACCCGCGCCGCCGTCCACGCGGCGGACGGCACCAGGCTCGGGCACGGCACCGCCGGTCCCGGCAACCCGGCCGCGCACGGGCCGGCGGCGGCCCGCCTGGCGATCGGGCAGGCCCTGCGCCGCGCGCTCGACGGCCTGGACCCCTCGCTGGTGGCCGCCTCGGTGGCCGGCGTGGCGGGCGGCGACGACGCCTTCGCCGCGACGCTGGGCCGGACCTGGGCCGAGTGCGGCATCGCCGCGCCGCCGCGCATGGTCGGCGACGTGGAGATCGCCTACGCGGCCGGGACCGACGCGCCGTCCGGCACGCTGCTGCTGGCCGGGACGGGCGCCGCGGCGGCCCGCTTCTCCGGCCGGACGGTGACCGCGGTGGCCGACGGGCTCGGCTGGCTGCTGGGCGACGAGGGCGGCGGGTTCTGGATCGGCCGGGCGGGGGTGCGCGCGACCGTCCGCGTCCTGGACCGGCCCGGCGATCCCTCGGATCGCGTCCGGGACCGTCCCCAGGGCCGCATGGGCCGCGCTGAGGGCCGCGGACTGCCGTACGGGCCGCTGGTGGATCTGGTGAGTGCGCACTTCGGGGTGACGGGCGAGCCGCGGCGGCGGGCGGACCGGATCGTCCGGCTGGCCCAGGCCGACCGGATGCTCGTGGCCGCCGCCGCGCCGCTGGTGTCGCGGGCGGCCGCCGCGGGGGACGAGTGCGCGGCGGGCATCGTCGCCGAGGCCGCCCGGCGGCTGACCGCGACGGCGGCCCGGCTGTCCGGCGACGGGCCGCTGGTGCTGGCGGGCGGGGTGCTGACCGCGGACGGCCCGGTGCGCGCCGCCGTCCTGGCCCGGCTGGCCGGGCGGCGGGTGACGACCGCCCGCGACGCCACGGCCGGGGCGTGCTGGCTGGCCGCCCTCGACCGGCTGGGCGACCAGGCCGCCCACGAACGCTTCACGGCCCTTCCGCCGCCCCGCTAGTACTGTGACCGGGTCGGCGGGTATCGCGCCCGTGCCGCGGAAAGGACGGTTCGCACCACATGCAGGTCCCGCAGATGGATCGTGCTCTGCTGAGCCGGCTGCTGCCGGGCGTCGAGGCGGAGCGGCTCACCGTTCGCCAAGGGCAGTTCCACCAGGTGGTGATCGGCGCGGATCGGGTCGTGTGCCTGCCGCGCACCGGGGCCGCGGCCGCCCGGCTGCCGCAGCGGGCGGCCGTCCTGCGCCTGCTCGCCGGGTTCGATCTCGGCTTCCGCACGCCCCGGCCGTTGCCGGAGGCCGGCGCTCCCGGCACGGACGAGCCGCCGTTCCTGGTCCTCAGCCGCGTTCCCGGAGCCCCGCTGGAGGCCGGAGAACTCGAAGATCCCCGGGTGGCCGAGGCCGCGGCGGCGCAGTACGTCACGCTGCTGCGCGAACTGGCCAGGATCGGCGCGGCGGACGACGTGCGGGCGGCGCTGCCGGCGCCGCGGGATCGATGGCGGGAGTTCACGGCGGGCGTCCGCGCCGAGCTGTTCGGGCTCATGTCCGGGCGCGGGCGTCAGCGGGCCGAGCGGGAGCTCGCGGCGCTCGACGGCCTTCCCGACCTCACCGAGGCCGTGGTGCACGGTGACCTCGGCGCGGAGAACGTCCTGTGGGAGCACGACGACGGGCTGCCGGTGCTCAGCGGGGTGATCGACTGGGACGAGGTGACGATCGGCGATCCCGCCGAGGACCTGGCGGCCGTCGGGGCCGGTTACGGCACGCCTTTCCTGGATCGGGTGCTGAGGCTGGGAGGCTGGTCGGACGGCGCGACGGCCGCCCGCATCGCCGTCATCCGCGCGTCCTTCGCCCTGCAGCAGGCCCTGTCCGCGCATCGGGACGGTGACGAGGAAGAACTGGCGGACGGCCTGGCCGGCTACCGCTGAACTCGTCCGGGAGAACGGGGCTCAGGCGGACGGCTCCTCGGCCGGGAACAGGATCGGGCTGATCAGGTGGCGGGTGCGCTCGGGCGTGGGCGGGTTGGCGATCCTGGGCAGCAGCGCGGCGCGCAGGTCGGCGATCAGCGCGGCGCGCTCGTCCGGGCTGAGCCAGACGGCGTGCTGCCGGTAGCCGACCAGGTCGGCGGCCGGATCGGCCTGGTCGCGGTCGAGGTAGGCGCCGAACTCGGCCAGCAGGGCCGCCATGGCCACGGCGAACGCGCGGCGGTGGTCGTCCCGCGAGGCTGCGGCGGCGGTGTCGGCGTCGATGGCCGCCCGCGCCGGGCGCAGCCGGTAGCGGCGCTCGACGGCTCCTCGTACGCGCTGCTCGCCCTCCACGTCGAGCAGGCCGCCCTCGGCCAGCAGGCCGACGTGCCGGTAGACGGTGGCCTTGGAGACGTCGGGCAGCAGGTCGCACAGGTCGGAGGTGGTGAGCGTGCGGCCGCCCGCCATGGCGTGCACGATGCGCAGCCGTACGGGGTGCAGAAGCAGGTCCACCGTGTCCATGGACGTACGATCTCACACCTGCTACCTTTCTCAAACCTGAGAAAGGACGGATCATGACCCACCACGCTCTGGACGCCCCTCCGCTGGGCCGCCTGCACGACGTCGGCGGTCGCCGGATCATGCTGCACCGCTCGGGCGCCGGCGGCCCGCCCGTGGTGTTCCTGCCCGGCGCCGGAGCCGTCGGCCTGGACTACCTCAACGTGCACGACCGCGCCGCCGAGCTGACGACCAGCGTGCTCTACGACCGTGCGGGCACCGGCTGGAGCGAGCCGGTCGAGCTGCCCCGCACCGCGGCCGAGGTGACCGACGAGCTGCGCGCGTCGCTGGCGGCGGCGGGGGTGCGCGGCCCGTACGTGCTGGCCGGTCACTCCCTGGGCGGCGCGTACGCGCGCCACTACGCCCGCCGCTTCCCCGGCGACGTCGCGGCGCTGCTGCTGCTCGACCCCTTCCACGAGGACATGGCCGCCCGCGCGCCCCGGCAGGCGCGCGAGATGCTCGATCAGATGCGCGAACAGGCCCTCCCGGACCCGACGCCGGAGCAGCTCGACGCCGCCCGCCCGGCCGTCGAGCGGCTGCTGGCCGCCTGGCCGGACGGCGTGCGCGAGGCCCTGATCGACCACCACCTCACCGCCTGGCGCACCGGCTGGCTGGAGGGCCGCAACCTCTACGACGAGGTCTCCGCGGAGCTCAGGGCCGCGCCGCCGGCGCCCGACGTGCCGGTGATCGTGCTGTCGGCCATGGGGGCGGACGCCACCCAGTCCCAGCTCTGGCCGGAGGACGTGCTGCGGGAGATCAACGCCGGCAAGCTCGCCCTGCACGCCGAGCTGGCCGCCTCCTTCCCGCGCGGCGAGCACCGGGTGCTGGACGACGCCGGGCACGGCTGGCTGCACGAGGAACGGCCCGACGCCGTGCTCCAGGCGCTGGCCGACCTGCTGCGGGTCCTGTGAGACTCGGGGACCCGGCCGCGGCTCAGGGGCGCAGCGCCTTGAGCGCCAGGTCGACCAGCGCGTCGGCGTACTGCGGGGTGAGCGGGCCGGAGCGCAGGAGCCAGCGCTGGTAGAGGGGGGCGTAGAGCAGTTCGAGCGCGAGGTCGAGGTCGGCGTCGGGGGCGAGCTGGCCGGCCTGCTGAGCGCTGCGCAGGCGGGCCTTCTTGGCCTCGTCGACCGGGCCGGCCAGCTTCTCACGGTACTGGGCGGCCAGTTCGGGGTCGGCGACGATCTCCAGGTTGAGCGCCCGGATCGGGGCCTCGAAGCCGGGGTCGGCGAACTCCGCCACGGTGGCCCGCATGACGGTCTTCAGGTCGGCCTCGATGTCGCCCGTGTCGGGCAGCGTCACGCCCTCGTCGCCGGGGCCGCCCTCGCTCAGCGCGAGGAAGGAGTCGAAGACCACGGCGCCCTTGGACCGCCACCACCGGTAGATCGTCTGCTTGCCGACGCCGGCCCGCGCGGCGATCGCCTCGACGGAGACCTTGGCGTAACCCACCTCGGACACCAGTTCCCTGGCGGCCTGGAGGATCGCCTGCCGGGAGCGCTCGCTGCGGCGCGCGGGATCGGGCTGCTTCACGCCGCCCATCATAACCCATCAGCGAGACGAGACGGTCCGTCTTGACAAGTCACCGGTCCCTGCTGGCACACTGATGGGCATGCGGCGAGACGGACCGTCTCGTCTTGAACGGAGAAGGAGGCGAGAGCGCATGCGCGTATGGTTCGTCACGGGTGCGTCCCGGGGGCTGGGCAGGGCGTTCACCGAAGCGGCCCTGGACCGGGGCGACCGCGTCGTGGCCGCCGCCCGCGACGTCGGCCCGCTGGCCGAGCTGGAGGCCCGGCACCCGGGCGCGCTCGTCCGGCTGCCGCTCGACGTCTCCGACCGCGCCGCGGTGCGGGAGGGCGTGGACAAGGCGGCGGCCGCGTTCGGCAGGCTCGACGTCGTGGTCAACAACGCCGGCGGCATGCTCTTCGGCATGCTGGAGGAGGCCACGGAGGAGCAGATCAGGGCGCACTTCGACGTGAACCTGTTCGGCGCGATCTGGGTCACCCAGGCGGTGACGCCGTACCTGCGGGCCCAGGGGTCGGGGCACATCCTCCAGGTCACCTCGATGGGCGCGGGCGGCGGCATGGCCTCGGTCGGCCTGTACGCGGCGGGCAAGTCGGCGCTCGACTCGGTCACCCAGGCGCTGGCCATGGAGCTCGCGCCGTTCGGCGTCAAGGTCACCAACCTGCAGATGGGCGGCTACGACACGGGCCTGTTCACGCTGGGCACCACGGCCACCGAGCCCGACCCGGTCTACGACGGGCTGCGGGCCGAGCTGGCCGCCATGTGGGGCGAGGACGCGGGCCCGCCGCCGAGCAACGCCGCGCCCGTCGTCATGGAGCTCGTGGACCTGCCCGATCCGCCGCGCCGGCTGATCGTCGGCAGCCGCTCGTACGACCTCGTCCAGCAGATGGACGAGGCCCGCGCCGCGGAGTACTGCGCCT
Source organism: Nonomuraea sp. NPDC004702 (assembly GCF_053601695.1). Taxonomy (NCBI): domain Bacteria; kingdom Bacillati; phylum Actinomycetota; class Actinomycetes; order Streptosporangiales; family Streptosporangiaceae; genus Nonomuraea; species Nonomuraea sp. NPDC004702. Next base: position 191,259 of record NZ_JBSGCE010000003.1, on the reverse strand, counting down.
GGGAACACCTCAGCCGCAAGGCCGACGGCTGACCCCGGGGGACCGGTTCCAGGGGGCGGACGGGCGGGGATGGGCCAGGCGTTGTCCTGGTTCCGGCACAATTGCGGTGTGCGAGTCGGATTGCTGGGGCCCTTCGAGGTCCGGAATGCCCAAGGGGCCGTGGTCGAGGTCCCTGGTGTCCGGCTGCGCGCGCTGCTCGCCGCCCTTGCCCTGGAGCCCGGCCGGATCGTCACGCGCGCGCGGCTGATCGACTGGATCTGGGGGGAGCGGCCGCCCGCCGACGAGGTCAACGCCCTGCAGGCGCTGGTGTCCAGGCTGCGCAGGGTGCTGCCCGACGGCGTGATCGAGGCCGATTCCGGCGGCTACCGGCTGGCCGTGCCGCGCGAGGCGGTGGACGTGTGCCGCTTCGAGCAGCTGATCGTCCAGGCCCGCGCCGCCGCGCCCGCCGCCCGCGCCGACCTGCTGCGCAGTGCCCTGGAGCTGTGGCGCGGCGCCCCCATGGCCGACATCGCGATGCAGGACAGCGACGCCTTCGACGCCGTGGTCACCCGGCTCGACGACCTCCACGTTGCCGCGCTCGGCGACCGCATCGACGCCGACCTGCGGCTCGGCCGGGGCGCGGAGCTGGTCACCGAGCTGACCGGGCTGGTGGCCGCGTACCCGCTGCGCGAGGGGTTCGTGGCGGCGCTGATGCGGGCGCTGGCCGAGGCGGGCCGCGGGAACGAGGCGCTGACCCTCTACCAGCGCACCCGCGAGCGGCTGGCCGACGAGCTGGGCGCCGACCCGTCGGCCGAGCTGTCGGAGCTGCACACCGCGCTGCTGCGCGGCGAGGTGGGGGAGCGGACGGACAACCGCAGGACCAACCTGCGCGCCGAGCTGACGAGCTTCGTCGGCCGGCACGACGACGTCTCCGCGGTCGCCGACCTGGCCACCAGGTACCGCCTGGTCACCCTGACGGGGGCGGGCGGCTCCGGCAAGACGCGGCTGGCCACCGAGACCGCCCGTACGATGCTTCCCGAGCTGCCCGACGGCGCCTGGCTGGTCGAGCTGGCCCCGGTCCGGGCCGGCGGCGAGCTCGCGCAGGCCGCCCTGACCACGATCGGCCTACGCGACCAGGGCATGCTCGGCGGCGGGCGCGGCGGCGACCCGATGGACCGGCTCATCACCGCCATCCGCGACCGCTCGATCCTGCTCATCCTGGACAACTGCGAGCACGTCATCGAGGCCGCCGCGTCGTTCGCGGACCGGCTTCTGGGCGAGTGCCGCGGCCTGCGCGTCCTGGCGACGAGCCGCGAGCCGCTCGGCATCACCGGCGAGGTGTTGTGGCAGGTCGAGCCGCTCACGCTGCCCGCCGAGGGCGCCTCGCCGGCCGAGAGCGGGTCCTCGCCCGCGGTGCGGCTGCTGCGCGACCGCGCGGACCTGGTGCGCAAGGACATCGGCTCCGACGCCCCCACCCTCGCGGCCATGGCGCGGATCTGCCGGGCGCTCGACGGCAACCCGCTGGCGATCGAGCTGGCCGCGGCCCGGCTGCGCACGATGTCGGTCGACCAGCTCGCCCGCCGTCTCGACGACCGGTTCCGCCTGCTGACCAGCGGCAGCCGTACGGCGCTTGCCCGGCACCGGACGCTGCGCGCGGTCGTCGACTGGAGCTGGGACCTGCTGAGCGAGGCCGAGCGCGGCGTGCTGCGCCGGTTGTCGGTGTTCTCCGGCGGGGCGAGCCTGGAGGCGGCCGAACGCGTGTGCGGCGACGAGGCGTCCGCCGGTGAGCTGGTCTTCGACGTGCTGACCGCGCTGACCGAGAAGTCGCTGCTGCTGGCCGACGACGACGGCGCCCCGCGCTACCGGATGCTCAACACCATCAGGGAGTACGCGGCCCAGCGGCTGGCCGAGGCCGGGGAGTCCGAGGCGGCGCGGCGGGCGCACCTGGCCCACTTCACCGAGCTGGCCGAGACCGCCGACCCGCACCTGCGCCGGGCCGAGCAGCTGGAGTGGCTGGCAGTGCTCGACGCCGAGCACGACAACATCATCACGGCCCTGCGCGGGGCGATCGCCGAGGGGTGGGCGTACGAGGCGATGCGGCTGGTCGGGGCGGCCGGCTACTACTGGTTCCTCAGCGGCCACCGGGCCGAGGGCGCCGAGCTGAGCATCGCCGCGTCCGCGCTGGAGGGCGAGGTGCCCGACGAGGTGCGGGCGATGGCCTACCTCATGGTGACCATGTTCGTGACGTCCGGCGTGGGCGGCGACCAGTTCCAGGCGCGGGAGTGGATCCAGGAGGCCCACCGGCTGGCCGTGCGCAGCGGGTCCCGCAAGCCGCTGCTCGGGTTCGCCGCGCTGCTGGAGCGCACGCTGCAGGGCCCGGCGGCGTTCCTGCCCGCGTTCGAGCCGCTGATCGCCGACGCCGACCCCTGGGTGCGGGCGCAGGGCAGGCTGGCCGGCGGCCGGTTCCGGCTCACGCTCGGCGGCGACGAGACCGACGTCGATCTCGACGCCGAGACCGCGCTCGCCGAGTTCCGCGCGCTGGGCGACCGCATGGGCATCTCCCTGGCGCTGACCTTCCTGGCCGATCGGCTCGCCATGCGCGGCGAGTTCGCCCGTGCCTGCGAGTACTACGAAGAGGGCGCCGTGGCGCAGACCGAGGTGGGCGCGACCGAGGACGTCGTGGGCGTGTGGGCCCGGCTGGCCCAGCTGCACTGGCTGCTCGGCGACGAGCGGGCCAGCGCCGCCGCCATGGCCGAGGCCCAGCGGCACGCCGACGGGATCGTCTGGCCGGACTCCCTCGCCGAACTGGCGCTCGGGCAGGCGAAGCTGGCGCGCTGGCGCGGCGAGGCGGACCAGGTGCGCGAGCACCTGGCCACCGTCCAGGCGGTGCTGTCCACCGATGAGATGGTCGGCTCCGTCCGTTCCACGATCATGGACCTGTACGGCTACCTCGCCGACGACGTCGAGCAGGCCCGCGCGTACCGGCGCAGGGCGTTCGACGCGGCCGTGGAGAACATGTTCCCGCCGACCATCGCCGAGGTGCTGGTCGGGATCGCCGACGTCGCGCTGCGCGAGGGCCAGGACGAGCAGGCCGTCCGGCTGATCGCGGCCAGCGAGGCGGTGCGCGGCACGCCGGACCGCTCGCTGCCGGACGCCGCCCGCATCGCCGGACAGGCGCGCCAGCGCCTCGGCGAGACCGCGTTCGCCGCGGCGGACCTCGACGGCCGCCGCCGCGACTTCCGCGAACTGGCCGAGATCACCCTCGCCCGCTGAACACCGGGCGCGGTCACCCGGTCCCGGCCGGGGCCCTTGGTTCGGAATTGTCGGTTGCGGACGGCATTGTTATGGCATGACCGAGACGCCCCCCTTCACCGTCCTCGCTGATGACACGGCCTACGCCGAGGCCGTGCAGCTCGCCGTGGACTCCGCCGCCGCCTACTACGCCGACGGCACCTCCACCCTCGACGACGACGCCTACGACCGGCTGGTGCGCGGCATCCAGGCGTACGAGGAGGCCCATCCCGAGCAGGTGCTGCCGACCTCGCCGACGGGCAAGGTCGCGGGCGGCGCGGTCGTGGGGGACGTGCCGCACACCGTGCCGATGCTCAGCCTGGACAACGTGTTCGGCGCCGAGCAGCTCGCCGACTGGGCCGCCTCGGTCGAGCGCAGGCTCGGCCGTCCGGTCACGGCGTGGAGCGTCGAGCCCAAGCTCGACGGCCTGGCCATCTCGGCCCGCTACCGCGGCGGCCGGCTGGCCCAGCTCGTCACCCGGGGCGACGGCACCGCGGGCGAGGACGTCTCGCACGCCATCGGCACCATCGTCGGCCTGCCCGAGCGGCTGGCCGAGCCGGTCACGGTGGAGCTGCGCGGCGAGGTCATGATGACGACGTCGCAGTTCGAGGAGGCGTGCGCCAAGCGCTCGGCGCACGACGGCACCACGTTCGCCAACCCGCGCAGCGCCGCCGCCGGCACGCTGCGCGCCCAGGACCGGCCGTACGTGTGCGAGCTGACGTTCTTCGGCTACGGCGCGCTGCCCGCGCCCGGCGACGACTCCGAGCTGGCGACGCGCCTGCGCGAGCTGCCGCACAGCCAGGTCATGGAGTGGGTGGCCGGTCAGGGCGTGCAGACCACGGCCGCCACCGCGGTCCCCGGGATCGTCACCGACACGCTGGAGCGGGTGCAGGAGCGCGTCGGCGAGATCGCCGCCGCCCGCGCCGGGCTGCCGTTCGGCATCGACGGCATCGTGATCAAGTGTGACCTGGCCTCCGACCAGGCCGGGGCCGGGTTCAGCTCGCGCGCGCCGCGCTGGGCGACCGCCTACAAGCTGCCCGCCACCGAGAAGATCACCAAGCTGGTCGGGGTGGAGTGGAACACCCGCCGCACCGGGATCATCGCCCCGCGCGCCGTGCTGGAGCCGGTCGAGCTCGACGGCAGCGTCGTCACCTACGCCACCCTGCACAACGTCGCCGACATCACCCGGCGCGGCCTGATGCTGGGCGACAGCGTGGTGGTCTACAAGGCGGGCGACGTGATCCCGCGCGTGGAGTCGCCGGTGGTGCACCTGCGCACCGGCGAGGAGCGGCCGATCCCGATCCCGCAGGTCTGCCCGTCCTGCGGCGACGCCATCGACAGGTCGCAGGAACGGTGGCGGTGTGTTCGGGGGCGGGCCTGCCAGGCGATCGCCTCCATCATCTACGCCGCCGGACGCGACCAGCTCGACATCGAGGGCCTGGCCGAGAACCGCATCAAGCAGCTGCTGGACGCCGGTCTGATCGCCGACTTCGCCGACCTGTTCTTCCTGACCCGCGAGCAGCTGCTCAGCCTGGAGCGCATGGGCGAGACCAGCACCGACAACCTGCTGGCCGCCTTCGAGCAGGTCAAGAGCCGGCCGCTGAGCCGGGTGTTCGCGGCGCTCGGCGTCCGCGGCACCGGCCGGTCGATGAGCCGCCGGATCGCCCGGCACTTCGGTTCGATGGAGGCCATCCGGGCCGCCGACGCCGAGGCGATCCAGGCGGTCGAGGGCATCGGCCCGGAGAAGGCGCCGGTCGTGGTGGCCGAGCTGATCGAGGTCGGGCCGCTGATCGACAAGCTGGTCCAGGCGGGCGTGAACATGGCCGAGCCGGGCTGGACGCCCCCCGCCGAGCCCGGCGCCCCGGAGACCGGCGGCGGGTCCGGGCTGCCGCTGGCCGGGATGTCGGTCGTGGTGACCGGCGCGATGAGCGGCTCGCTGGAGGCGTTGAGCCGCAACCAGATGAACGAGCTGATCGAGCGGGCCGGCGGCAAGGCGTCCTCCAGCGTCTCGGCCAAGACGTCGCTGCTGGTGGCCGGGGAGAAGGCCGGTTCCAAGCGGGCCAAGGCCGAGAGCCTGGGCGTGCGGATGGTGACGCCGGAGGAGTTCGCCGAACTTGTCAGCTCCTTTCTGTAGCTTCATGAGCCAGAGCAGGTTCTGAGGAGGCGAGCCGGCGGTCGCGGGTGGCCTCGGCTCCGCAGCTGGGATCTGCTCGCGAGGGCCCCAGCCCCCCGGCCCCTCCTAGGACGGCCTGGCGGCCCAATGGTTCAGGGCAGCACTGCGGGCAGGCCGCGCGAGTCGACCTTCGCGACGATCAGCGCCGGGGCGCCGGCCGACGCCTTCACGGTGGCGAGCGCCTGGTCGAGCTCTGCCGCGGTGTCCACGGAGTACGTGGACCGCACGCCCAGAGCGTTGGCGAACTGGACGAAGTCCCATTGGTTGAGCAGGACGTAGGGCTTCGGCGTCACGCCGGGGTTGGTGAAGTAGTCCGAGTCGATGAGGTACTGCTCCAGGCCGTAGATGCCGTTGTCGATGACCACGACGACGGGGTCGCGGTCATAACGTACGAACGTGGACAGTGCCTGGGCGGTCATGTGGAAGCCGCCGTCGCCGCAGATGACCAGAGGACGCCTGCTCGACCCGAAGGACGCACCGACGGCAGCGGCCACGGAATGGCCGATGGAGGCCCACACGGCGCTGCTCAGGAACCCGTCGCGGCCTTTGACCGGCAGGCTCGCCGCCGAGGCGCCGCCGAGGAAGGTGTCCGGCATCGCCAGCCATGAGGCGTCCAGGGCGGCACCGAGGCGGTCGAACACCTGGGCGTAGGTCAGCGGGCCGGTGGCGACGGGCGGGGCCGGGTCGACGGCCGCGGAGATGGGAACCGGCGCCTCCTTCGCCGCCTCGGCCACGAGTGCGGTCACCAGGGCGGTGATGTCCGCGTTCTGCTTGCTCCCGTTCTTGATCTTCACCTTGCCGTCGTAGGCGGTGACGATGTGGTCGGTGTTGTCCCGGATGAACGTGGCGTAGCTGCCGGGGAAGACGCAGCCGAGCATCACGATCAGGTCCGCGTCCCGGACCTCGGGGGGCTGGCTGCTCGGCGGGGCGAAGACCCCGACCCAGCCGTCGTCCTGTTCGGACAGCACCGATTTGGCCAGCACCTGGGTCGACCAGCGGACACCGAGCTTGGCGATCAGGGCGGCGACCTTGTCGGCCAGTCCGTAACGCTGGACCTCGACGCCCAGCAGGAGCACGGGCTTCGTGGCGGCGCGCACGAGGCCCACGATCGTGGTGGCGAGCTGCTGCTCCGTGCCCGCCGCCGGATTGGTGACGGGCAGCGCCCCGGCCGGGGGCGTGCAGGCCGCCGTCCAGATGGTCCGATCGATCTCGATGTAGACCGGCCGTTTCTTCCTGATCGCCGTCGAGATCGCGCTGTCGACCAGGGCGGGCACGTCGGCGGCCTGCCCGGCGCGGGCGGCGCTCGCGGTGACCAGCCGGTAGGCGTTGAGGTCTCCGTCGGGCTGGCCGGTCGAGTGCGAGAACAGGACGTCCAGGTTCTTCAGGTTGGCCAGGTTCGCGGCGCTCGGGCCGCCGTTCACGACGACGACCGGGCTGCGCTCGACGAACGCGCCGGCGATGGCGTTGATCATGCTGAGCATGCCGACGCCGTTGGCCACCGCGGCGGCGCCCAGGCCCTTCGTTCGCGCGTAACCGTCGGCCGCGTATCCCGCTTCGAGGTCGGTGGCGGTCACCACCGGCGTGATGTGGTGCGCGCCCACCGCGTCGAACAGCGGGGCACCATATGCGGCGGGCACGCCGAACAGGGTGTCGACCTGTTGCTGGCTCAGCCGCTTGAGGATGTAGTCGGCAACGGTGAAGGGCACGATGACACTCCTGGGCATGCCCGCCGTACGGCAGATCAGTCGAAAGGGATAGGCGCGGATCGTCCGGCCGTTTGGGACGCCTACCCGCGCAGCCGGCCGGGCGAACGCGCGGGAGCCGTGCCTTGACCTTACTCAGGGCGGGTGTTTCCGCAGGTCAAGGCGTCCACGTGCGGCACGGCCGGACGTCGTCGCCGCCTTGGAAACAGTCGTCCAGAGGCCGGTCAAGCGTTGGAGTCCGGGTAAGGGCCGGACGCCTGCACGGGTATGCGTACCGATGGCCAAGCATCTGATCAACGGAGCCCGACATGCTGCTGGACGAGCGTGGAGTGAGCACACCCGCCAACCTGCCCACTCCGGACTTCACCTTCGATCCCCATCAGCCGGGCGCGTGCCTCGCGGGTCTGCGGCCCTACCGCACGCACTCGTATCGGCTCGAAGGAGAGGAGCTTGGCGACAGGTTCGTCATCCACAACTACGGCCACGGCGGTGGAGGCATCACGCTGAGCTGGGGCTGCGCCGCCGCGGTACGAGACATGGTCCTCAAACGTCAGGCCGATACCCATGTCATCGAAAGGGAGATCGCGGTGATCGGCGCAGGCGTCATGGGAATGACCGCCGCGACCCTGCTGCTCGACCTCGGGCTGAACGTCACGATCTATTCCGACCGCAAGCCGGTCGAGACCACGTCGTACAAGGCCGGCGGCCAATGGGCCGCGTCGATCCTGGAGTATTCCAAGGACTTCGCCAAGGTGCAGGAGTTCCAGTACATTCTCGCGACCGCCTACACGATGTTCAAGGCCGGCATCGGCAAGGGCTTCGGCGTGTCCGAGGTCGACAACTACAGCGTCCGCCCCACCTCGGGCATCGACGTGGTGCATGAACTCGTGCCGGGACTGCTGCCGCCGCGCGAATATCTCCCGCGCCTGCCGTTCCAAGGACACAACACCTCCGGATACAGGTACCGGACGTTGCTCGTCGAACCGCCGATCCTGATTCCCAGGCTGGAACGCGACCTGAGGGCGCGCGGCGTCATGTTCGTGAGCCGGAGATTCATCAACAGCACGGACGTGCTCACGTCCCTGACGCAGAAAGTCATCATCAACTGCACCGGGCTCGGCGCGAAGGAATTGTGGAACGACAACAACATGATCTCGTACCGAGGACAGCTCGCGATGTTGCGGCCGCAGGTGAACCTGGAATACCTGTACGGGCAGAAGGGGTACATGTTCCCGCGCCATGACCATGTCGTCATCGGGGGCACCGTCGAGGAGAACGACCACGAGGTGTTCGATCCCGACAAATGCAAAGACCTGGTGGACTACATGGCCGGCGTGTTCGGCCAGGGGCCCGCAGTGCCGATGCCGGACTTCCACGTTCACCATCCGCGCAACGAGCGCCTGGTCGATCCGAGACTGTCGATCGCCCATGACGCCGAGAACTGAACGCGGGAATGTCAGCAACCACAGGAAGTGACGAGGCGTCAATGACTCAGACAGTTCAGGGATTCAGCGTCCAAGCCAAGTGTCTCACCCAGGACGGCGAGCCGTGGCATCTGCCCGGACCGGACGACACAGCGGAGAAGGGGGAGAGAGTGACCCTGCACATCACTGCCCGCCTTCTCAACTCGTCGCAGCCCTCCACGGACCTGGCGATGATCGATTGCGAAATGCTCCGCGGATTCACGCCGGTCACGGACTCGCTCGACGCCCTCGTCGCAGGCGGCCTCGTCACCTTGTACGACATAGATGAGACAGATCAGTTGAACCAGCGACTGGAGCTCTATCTCAAGGAAGTCGGCAGCACCCCTACCGAGATCGCCTTCGAGATCGAGTGCAGACACGCGGTCCACGACCTGAAACCATCGACGATCGAACTGTCCGACTCCTACGACGCCAGCAGCGGCGTGACCACCACGTATCCCACGGTCAAAGAAGGACGAGCCAGTCGTTGAGGGCAGCGACGGGGATGGCGGCTTCGTAGCGGACAGCACCGGCGCCGCGCCGTCCCCGGCAGCCCCGCATACGACAGCTCGGACGCCGCCCGGACCGCCACGCGCAAGGCCGATGGAGGCGACGCCGTCGCCCGCTACGTCGCCGAGAGTCCAGCGCCCGCCGCAAGCACTGAGCGGCACATCGCCGCAGGTCACACGGCTGTTGAAGAAGGACCGGACGTTCTTGCAGGGGCTGAAGAGCACCCCGATGGCCGACCAGTCTTCGCCCCGGCCGATGCCGATCTGCGTTGCTTCCGAGACGACCTCTGTCGAATGCACGCAGAAATCTCCCCGCCCGCAGCCATACAGGCGATCGGGAAGGCTTGCCGCGCTCGCGGGTGACACGAACGCCAGCCCTGCGCGGCACCGCCCGTTTCGGCAGCCCGATGTTCTGGGCGCCGTACGTGCATATCGGTGTGTGACCGCGACCAGCGGTCGGTCAGGGCGGGCAGTCGGGGGGCATCCGGAACACGCCGAACTCCAGGCGCAGCGACTCGTCGGCGGGCAGGGCGATCGCCCGCGCCGACGGATCGGACATCCAGCAGGCGGGCAGGAGGAAGTACCGCTGGTTGGAGTTGATCAGCAGGCGCAGGCCGGTGTAGCGGAAGCGGTACATCGCGCCGGGGTCGGGCAGCGCGGTCTCCGTGATGCCCGGCCCCTCCAGGTTCAGGCGCCGGGCCGCGTAGACCACCGTGCTCGGCAGACTGCGCATGCCGGCCCTCATCCGGTCGGCCTCCCGCTCTCCGCGTGACTGCGCGAAGAGGGTGATCCCCCACAGCAGCAGGAACAGCAACAGCGCCATGCACAGCGTGCGCCGGACGAGCTGGTCGGTGGCGGAGGGCCTGTGGCGCGGGTCGAGCCGCTGCCGCAGGGAGGAGCCGTAGACCAGCAGGAAGACGCCCAGCCCCAGGCAGAGGGGCATGGCGTAGGCCGGCAGCGGCCTCCATCCGGCCACTCCCGCGTAGGGCGGCAGCGATCTCCATTCGCCCAGGCTGGCGTAGGGCGGCAGCAGTCTCCATCCGGCCAGGCTCCCAATGCCCACCGCGGCGCCGGCGACTCCGACGACGGCCATGACCCTGACCGCCCACTTGGCGAAGGGAGGATGCCGCTCGGCGGAGCGGGTCAGCCACGCGTGCGCGGGCGGCGCGACCAGGGCCACCACCAGGACGAGGATCAGCGGCTCTGCGGCCAGCGTGACGCTGCGCAGCGCGTAGTCCTGCAGGGACAGGCCCAGCATGCTCTGGTCCACGCCGAGGCGGGCGTACATGGTGTTGGTACGGACCGCCCCGAAGTAGACCATGATGGCGGCGATGAAGGTGGTCGGCGTCACGACGTGGGCGAGGATCCGCCACAGGCGGGACGCGTCCTGGCCGGCGCCGCCGTCGTCGTCCGGGGGTTCGGCGGCGGGCGGTGGGGCGGTCACGACGGGCCCGGCGCCGGGCCGGTCTCCTCCGGCGGGGGCTCGGGATTGTCGCCGGGCGCCCCGGTCTGGCCGCCGGTGTCCGGCGGCTCGCCGGGCGGCTCGGTGCCGGGCGCTTCGGAGGACGGCTCGCCCGGCGAAGGCCCGGCGGGCTCCGACGGTTGCGAGGGCCCGGACGAAGACTCGGACGAGGTGCCGGACGAGGGCTGCGGGGGGCCGGGCGAGGCGGTGATCGTCGCGCACTCCGGGAGCGTTTCGGCGCCGGACACCACCGCGCACGCGTTCCTGAGGTAGCCGTCCGGGACCTGGCCGCCCTCCCGCTCGATGCGGGCGATGACCCGCAGGACCCTGTCGCGTTCGCCCCGCGCGGCGGCGCTCTCCAGTTCCGCCTGGTCGAGCATGGCGAACATCGGGCGGCGCATCTCTTCCGGCATCTCCGCCCGAAGCTTGTTCGCGACATCGGCCTGCTCGACCGACTTGTCCCAGTTCCCGGTGTTCGCGTTGATCACCGCGCCGCAGGCGTTGGCCACCGCCTTCTCGCTGTCGGAGCTGCGAGGGTCGGCGGCCACCTGGTTGATCTTCTGCGCCGCCGGCCCGGCGAAGTCCTGTTTCTGGAAGACCTTCTGGCAGTCCATCCCCACCTGCATGGTGGGGTCGGGGAGGTCGCCGGCTTCGTCGGCGTCGTCGGGGACGATCGGGGTGTCCGGCGTGATGACGGGCCGGGCCTGCTTGGGCGCGCTGGGCCCGGCCTCGCCCGCCCCCGAACCGTCCGGACCGCTGCCGCCGCTGCAACCGCCGGTCAGCGCCACGGCGGCGAGCACCGTCGCCACCGCCCGCCAGGACATCCCCACCGTTCCCCCGAATGCTCCACGACCTGTCGGAAACAGGTCATACCGCTGCCAGGCGGACGCCACTCCCGGACGATGCGAAGCTGGGGAATCCTTTGTCCGGGATCGGGGCGGAAGGCGGCCGGGCCGGTGGTCGCGGCCCGGCCGGGTGCGTCAGGCCGGCGGCACCGCGCCGTTCTTGGAGACGGGCACGGCGAGCTGCGAGGCGCCGCTGAGCCGCAGCTCCTCGGCGGGCAGGTTCGCCAGCACCGGGTTCAGGTGCTTCAGCGTCAGCGACACGATGGGGGTCGCCGGGCTGGAGACGTCGAACTTCTCCAGATCGACCCAGCGGACGAGGGCGAACACGTCCGCCGGGATCTGGTCGCCGCTCTTCTGCACCGGGACGCAGAGCTGACGGGCGGCGCCCACCTGCACGGTCCTGGGCGGGATCTGGTTGACCAGGACGGGGTTGAGCTGGGTGAGGTTCAGCGCCTTGTTCATCGACGGGTTCGGCGTGTGCGCGTAGCACAGCAGGTCGATGTGCGAGACGACGTTCAGGACGTCCGGCGGCGGGACGACGCCGTTCTTGCTGACCGGCACGCACAGCTGCTGCGGCGAGCTCAGCGTGACGCTGAGGCCCGGCAGGCCCTGCAGGACGGGGTTGAGGTGGCGCAGCGACAGGGGCAGGTTGATCTGCGGGCCGGTCACCCGGTAGCAGGACAGGTCGACGTACCTGACGAAGTCGAGCGCGGGAGACGGCGGGATGACGTTGTTCTTGGCCACCGGCACGCAGAGCTGCTCACGCGGGCCGAGCGTGACCTGCACGGGCGGCTGGTTGGCGAGCACCGGGTTGATGTGCCGCAACGACAGCGCGACGGCCGGCGGCTGGTACGTCGTGGTCTTGAAGCAGTCGAGGTCGAGGCTCGACACGAGCTCCTTGGCCGTCGGCAGCGCCAGGGCCCCGGCGGGGGTCGCGACGAGGAAGGCGGCGGCGAACACGGCCAGACCAGCGGATAAGAGACGTCTTACCGCGGTCGTGGCGTGACGGTGGGGGGCAGGTCTTCCGTTCATCCATCCTCCTGGGCGGTGATGTGCCTTGACTGTGCGCCCGCGCGACCTGCCCGACAAGGTGGATGGCCGCTGTTTGACAGCCCCCTGTCAGCGGGGGGTGCGGCCGGGGCGGTGAGCGTCCGCCTGCCGGAAGGGCCGTGGCCCGCCCCCGTGCTCCCCGGGGTGGGCCACGGCCGTGCTCACGACAGGGTGACGGTCCCGACCAGCACGCGGTGGTCGGAGCACAGGCCGCCCGGGTTGCCGGTGCACGTGGTCGCCGGGGCGAGCGAGTCGGCCGCGTAGGCGCCGCTGATCCGGTCGGCCCTGGCGAAGATCATGTCGAGCTTCGTGCCCGAGCCGCAGGGGCCCTTGCCGTCCGGCGTGCTGACGGTCAGCTCGCCGTAGCCGGGGCAGTTGCCCGCGTCGGCGTCGTCGAGCTCGTGGTAGCGGCCGGTGTTGCCGCGGTTGTTGGGGGTGTTCACGGTGGGGGAGTAGTAGCCGTTCAGGCGGGCGGCGTCGGGCGGGAGGTTGAAGTCGCCCGCGACGACCACCGTGTCACCGGCCGCGTGGTACGCCTCAAGCCTGGTCAGCACGGCGTCGAGCTGGGCGGCGCGGTAGGCGTCCACGTAGGTGGTGTGCGTGACGCAGAACCGCAGGCCGGGGCGGGACTGCAGGGGGGCGCAGATCATTTTGCGTTTCTCGGTCTTGCCGTCGTCGGGCAGGGTGATGCGCTCGGCGGCCCCCAGGGGCTGCTTGCTGAACAGGGCGTTGCCGTACTCGCCGCCGCCGCACGGCCCTCCCGCCTGGGCGGGGTAGGTGGCGACGAACCGGGCGAAGTTGCCGCCGTCAGCGGGCCAGCCGGCCTCCCGCAGGCCGGTGACCAGCGCCTGGTACTGGCTCGCGCACAGCTCGTTGAACGAGACGAGGGTCGCGCCCCGTGCCACGATCGAGCCCACGGCGGCCCGGACCATGCCGTTGCCGGTCGAGCCGTGGTTCAGCGTGTTGCCGGCCGCGTTCCAGTGCCAGACGGTGACGGGCGTGGCGGCTCGGGCCGCGCCGGGCACGGCCGAGACGGTCAGGACCGACGAGACGATCACAGCGGCCAGGCGCCTGGGAAACCACACGGGCTCGCTCCCCGAAGTCGATGATCAGTGACGTACAGCGGACCAGAGCCGGGTCCGCCGCGTCAACGCCCCGCCGCCGTCAGGCGCGCTCGCGCCAGCCGGACTCCAGGAGGTCGAAGACGGCGTCGAGGGCGGCGCGCGGGTCGGGCTCGGCGCCGGCCAGCTCGGGGATCTCCAGCACGTACCGGGCCAGCGCGCGCACGGTCATGTCGGCGGGGTCGCGCCCGGTCTCGGCCGCGATCGCCTCGGCCAGCGAGCCCTCGGCGGCGACCCAGAGCCGCCGCGAGTACTCCCGCAGGGCGGGCGTGCCCACGACCAGGTCGCGTTTGCGCCGCTGCTCGGGCGGCAGGTCGCCGGCGAACGGCCCCCGCTCGGCCAGGCAGTTCCGCAGGGCCGCCAGCACGCTCTGCCCGGGGGGCCGATCGCGGACGGCGGCGGCCAGCCAGACGTGCCGCTCGTCGCCGTCGTCGAAGATCAGCGCGTCTTTGCCGTCGGGCACGTGCGCGAACAGGGTGGCGATGGAGACGTCGGCCTCGTCGGCCACCCGGGCGACGGTGACGCCGTCGTAGCCGTGCTCGGCGAACAGCCGCACCGCGGCCTCGGCCAGGGCCTTGCGGGTCTGCGCCTTCTTGCGTTCGCGGCGTCCTGTCGTCATGCTCTCATCGTAGCAAAAACTAGAATGATTCTGAATTCATAGCGACTACAGAAATGAGCGCTCCCGTGTCCCCCTCCTCCGCGCCCTGGGACGTCCGGCGCCTGCCGTCCGCACAGGGCAGGCACTTCCTGGTCACCGGCGGCAACGCCGGCATCGGCTACTTCGTGGCCGAGCAGCTCGCCGGCACCGGCGCCACCGTGATCCTGGGCAGCCGCGACCCCGCCAGGGCGGAGACCGCCGCGCTGTCCATCCGCGGACGGGTCCCCGGCGCGCGCGTCCGGCAGGTGCCGCTCGACCTGGCCGACCTCGCCTCGGTCGGGGCCGTCGTCGCGGCGCTCGGACTGCCGAGCCTGGACGCCGTGGTGTGCAACGCCGGCGTGCTGCTCGACGACCCGCCGCGGCGCGAGACGAAGGACGGCCACGAGCTGATGTTCGCCACCAACCATCTCGGCCACTTCGCGCTGGTCGCGCACCTGGCCCCGCTGCTGGCCGCCGCCCCCGCCGCCCGCGTCGTGACCACCGGCAGCCTCACCGCCAGGTCCGAGACCCTGGACCTGGACGACCTGCAGAGCCGCGGCGACGTCCGGCCCAAGCGGGTGTACGCGCGCTCGAAGCTGGCGCAGATGCTCTTCGGCTTCGAGCTGGACCGCCGCCTGCGCGCCGCGGGCGCCACCACGGCGAGCGTGGTCACCCATCCCGGCGGCGCGCTGGACTCCCTGACGCCCTCGCGGCCGGTCCGGCCGCGCACCGCCGGTGAGCGGCTGCGCGGCCTGCCCGCCGGGCTGCTGCTGCAGGGCAAGGAGGCCGCGGCGTGGCCGGCGGTGCGGGCCGTGCTGGATCCGTCCGTACGCGGGGGTGAGCTGTGGGGGCCCAGGGTGCTGGGGATGCGCGGCCTGCCGGCCCGCGAGCCAGTGCGCGGGCACATGGCCGACCCCGAGCTCGCGGCCCGGCTGTGGGCCGCCAGCACCGCCCTGACCGGCCTGGACCCCTTCGCGCCCGGCCGCACGCCTTCCGGGTGACCAGCGTCCCCTCGTCGCCGACGCCGTGGTGCTACGCTTCGACGATCGTGCCCGGGTGAGGGCTCAACGACGGCTCAACTCAGGCTCAACGCCCCGATCGCCATGCTCAGGGCAGTCCCACCCGTTCAAGGGGAAGGGCGTCCGGAGGAGATGCGATGACGGGCATCATGGACAAGGCCAGGCCGGCTCTGGCCGGCGAGCTGGAGAGCCTGTGCGGCCGGTGGTCCGAGCGCACGGGGATCACCGTGGAGATCTGGGCGCTGCCCGCCGGTCCCGTGGCGGCGGCGTGGCGGCGGGCCGTGCTGGCGGTCGCGGAGGAGGCGCTGGCCAACGTCGAGGCCCACAGCGGCGCGAGCACCGCCTCGCTCGCCGTGACCGCCGGGCCCCAGGGCCTGCGCCTGACGATCAGCGACAACGGCCGCGGCTTCGCCTCCACGGCTCCGGGCGGCGGCGTCGGCCGGATGCGCGCGGCGTTCGCCGAGCTGGGCGGGCGCCTGTCGGTGCGCGGCGTGCCCGGCGAGGGCACCACCGTCAGCGGCGCCGTCCCGGCCTAGGCGCGCTCGCCGGGCTGGACGAACTCGGGCTGGTCGAGGACACGCAGCCAGCTCCCGTCGGGCTGGCGCCGCACGACCTGGGCGCGGGCGCCCGTGCCGTCCTTGGGCGGGGTCGAGGTGAGGGCGAGGTCGCCGCTGACCAGCGTCGGCAGCGGCTGCTCCGGCTCGAAGCGCGGGCGGCCGGCCAGCACCTTCTCCCACAGCTCCTGGATGGCGGCCCGTCCGACGGTGCGGCTGCCGGGCGGGTAGGCCAGCACGGCGTCCTCCTCGTAGAGCGCGGCGACGCCGGCCGCGTCGCCGGCGTTGGAACGCTCGACGAACAGGCGGGTGATGTCCTCGGGCTGCATGGCCTTCTCGTATGCGGTCATGGTGCCAGCCTGCCGACTTCCGCTCCAGAAGTCCAACAGATGATTGTGATGGGTAGTACAATCTGAGGTTATGGAACTGAGGCAGCTGGAGTACTTCGTCGCGGTGGCCGAGGAGCGCAGTTTCACCCGCGCGGCCGAGCGGGTGCACATCAGCCAGTCGGGCGTCAGCGCCCAGATCCGGCAGCTCGAACGCGAGCTCGGCGCCGAGTTGTTCGACCGGTCGGCCCGGGTGGCCACGCTCACCGTCGCGGGCAAGGCGGCGCTCGAACACGCCCGCGCCGCGCTGGCCGCCGCCGGCGCGGTGGGTCAGGCGGTGGGCGAGGTGACCGACCTCATCCGCGGCACGCTGACGGTCGGCATGGTGCTCGGCTGCACGGTCACGCCCCTGTTCGACGCGCTGGCCGCCTTCCGCCGGGCGCATCCGGGCGTGGAGCTGTCCCTGCTGGAGGACAACTCCGACAAGCTGGTGGAGGGGGTCCGTGGCGGCGCGCTCGACCTGGCGCTCATCGGCGTCGCGAACGGCGTTCCCGAGGGCCTGGAGGCGCTGACGATCGTCAGCGAGCGGCTGGTCGCGGCCGTCCCGCCGGAGCATCCGCTGGCCCGGAGGGGCCGGATCGCCCTGCGCGACCTGCGCGAGCAGGCGATCGTGTGCATGCCGCGCGGCACGGGGCTGCGGGCGGTGTTCGACGAGGCGTGCGCGGCCCAGGGGCTGCGGCCGCCGATCGCGCTGCAGGCCGGCGCCGCCGACGCCATCGCCGGCCTGGCCGCCCGCGGCCTCGGGGTGGCGATTCTCAGCGAGTCGATGGCCGCGCTCCACCGCGACCGGCTCACGGCGCTGCTCATCGACGACGTGCGGACGCCCGCGCTGCTCGCGCTGGTGTGGCGGGAGGGCGGCGGCCCGGCGGTGCGGGCGCTCGTGCCGCACGCCCGCCGCGCGTTCGCCGGCGGCCTCGACGGTGAGCCCGATGCCGATCACGATGGCGAGCCCGATTTCTGTCAGCCTTCCCTTGACACAGAGGGCCGTCAAGGGAAGGCTGACAGCATGATGACACGCAACGAGAGCACCCGGGAGATGACGCCCGTCGAGCAGCTGGCGACGAGGTGTTCGTTCTGCGGCAAGCCGCACGAGGAGGCCAGGAAGCTCGTCGCCGGGCCCGGCGTCTACATCTGCGACGCCTGCATCGACCTGAGCCAGCAGATCGTCCACGCCGAGCTCCGCAAGGCGCCGGCCGGCGACGGCGGGCGCGTCCACTGGGGCCCCGCCCCGGACGACAAGTACGTGACCGGCATGTCCGACGACGACGTGCTGGCCTCCCTGCCCCGCCAGGCCCTCACCCTTGAGCAGGCCGAACGCGACCTGCGCGCCTGGGTGGCCATCCTCCGCACCCGCAACGTGACGTGGGCCAGGATCGGCGAGGCCCTGGGCATCACCCGCCAGGCGGCGTGGGACCGGTTCGCCGCCGACGTCGAATCCCGATGACGGCTCCAAAACTGCAATCCATTTCATTTTTGCAGTAGAGTCCTGTCATGACCGAAGGGCTTCGCGAGCGCAAGAAGCGCAAGACCCGCCGGCACCTCTCCGACGTGGCGATCGGGCTGTTCGTCGACCGCGGCTTCGACCAGGTCACGATCGCCGAGATCGCCGCGGCGGCGGAGGTGTCGGTGAACACGCTCTACAACTACTTCACCGCCAAGGAAGATCTCGTGCTGCCGCCCGAGGAGGCCTCGCCGCAGCGGCTCGCCGACATCGTGCGCGAGCGCCCGCCGGGCGTGTCGGCGGCGCGGGCGGTGCTGGGCCGCCTGCGCGAGGAGGTGCGCGGGCGCGAGCGCAGCCTGGGGCTGACGGCCGGGTTCGGCCAGGTGCTGGAGATGATGCTGGCCGCTCCCACGCTGCGGGCGCGCCTGGAGGAGCTGGGCCGGCAGATGACCGACGCGCTCGCCGACGCGCTCGCCGAGGAGACGGGGGCCGAGCCGGGCGATCCGCTGCCGCGGGCCGTCGCCTGGCAGATCGGCTGCCTGCACTCGCTGGTGTACGCCGAGGTCGGCAGGCGGGTGGCCGCCGGGCAGGGGCCCGATGCCATCGCCGAGGCCGTGCTGGAGCTGCTGGACGTGACCGAGGGCCTGCTCGGCGAGCCCTTGCTGACCTATGCCGTACGGGAGGGCTGAGCGTTGTTCCGGGTGACCATCCGCGGGAAGTTCGACGGGATCGACGAGGAGGGGCGGGCCGCCGTGCTGGCGGCGCACGACACGGCGTTCACCGAGGCGGGCACGTTCACCCACGACGGCACCGTGTCGGCGTTCACCTTCCGCTGCCAGGTGCCCGCCGGGCCGGACGACGGTGAGCACGAGGCCACCGGGCGGGCGGTCGCGGCGCTGGAGGCGTACGGGGTGCCGTACCGGGTGCTGCAGGTCGCGGTGACCGACATGCGGGACATCAGGATCCGCCGGAAGGGTCGCCGCTGATCCCGCATCTGGGATATCGTCCCGAATATGGGACAGGATCTGGACGAGCGGCTGGCCGGGCGGCTCGCCGAGCTGCGGGTCGAGCGCGACTGGTCGCTCGACGACTTGGCCGGGCGCGCCGGGATCAGCCGTTCGACGTTGTCCCGGCTGGAGCGCGGCGAGATCAGCCCCACCGCCGCCTTGCTCAACAAGCTCTGCGCGGTCTACGGGCGCACGATGTCGCGCCTGCTGGCCGAGGTGGAGCCGGAGCCCGCGCAGGTGGTGCGGGCGGCGTCCCAGGCGGTGTGGCGGGACGAGAGCTCGGGCTTCGAGCGACGTTCCGTCTCGCCGCCGCACCCCGGGCTGCGCGGCGAGGTCGTCGAAGGGCGGCTGCGGCCGGGCGCGGACATCGCCTACGACGAGCCGCCGGTTCCCGGGCTCGAACAGCACGTCTGGGTGCTGGAGGGCGTCGTGGAGATCACCGCCGACGGCCGCGTCCATCGGCTGGAGGCGGGCGACTGCCTGCGGTTCCGCCTGTGGGGGCGGTCGCGCTTCCGCTGCCCGGGGCCCTCGCCGGTCCGTTACGCCCTGGTCGTCGTCCTGCCGTGAGCACCCGAAGGAGCCCTCTCGTGCACACCGTCACCCGCATGTCCGCGCAGGAGTTCGCCGGCAGCGTCGAGGAGCTGGCCGTGCTGCTGGCCGACGCCGTCGACGGCGGCGCCTCGGTCGGCTTCCTCAAGCCGTTCGGCCCGGAGGAGGCCGCGGCCTGGTGGCGGGGGCAGGCGGCGGCGGTGGCCGAGGGCGGCATGGCGGTGTGGGCCTGCCGCGACGCCGACGGCTTCCTGGCCGGCACGGTCAGCCTGGTCCTTGCCCGCAAGCCCAACTCGCGGCACCGGGCCGAGCTGGTCAAGCTCCTGGTGCACCGCAAGGCGCGCGGGCGCGGCCTGTCCCGCCTCCTGCTGGCCGCCGCCGAGGACGGCGCCGTCGCGGCCGGGGCCGGCCTGCTGGTGCTCGACACCGAGACCGGCAGCGCCGCCGAGCACGTCTACCGCACCGGCGGCTGGACCCGCTACGGCGTCGTGCCCGGCTACGCCGGCGCCCCCGACGGCACGCTGCTCGACTGCAGCTTCTTCTACAAGCGCCTCACGGCCGGCGCGTGAGCCGGTCGGGACCCCGGCGGGCGGCTCCCGGCGGGGCCCCGCCTAGAATGAGCGTCGGATCTTCATCGGGGGGTTGACGTGCCGTCCTGGGCAGAGCAGGCGATCTTCTGGCACGTCTACCCGCTGGGCTTCCTGGGCGCCGAGCGGGCCGCCGAGCGGGCCGCCGTGCCGCGGGTCACCCACCGGCTCGCGGGCCTGACGCCGTGGCTCGACCACGCCGCCGCGCTCGGCGCCGACGGGCTGCAGCTCGGCCCCATCTTCGCCGCCGAGACCCACGGCTACGACACCCTCGACCACTTCCGCGTCGATCCGCGCCTGGGCGACGACGGCGACTTCGACGCGCTGGTGTCGGCCGCCCACGAACGCGGGCTGCGGGTGCTCCTCGACGGCGTCTTCAACCACGTGGGCCAGGGTTTCCCGCGCTTCCAGCAGGCCCTGCGCGAGGGGCCGGGCTCGGCGGCCGCGCGCTGGTTCCGGCTGCGCTGGCCGGCCGGCGGCGGCGCTCCCGCGCACGACGACTTCGAGGGGCACCAGTCGCTGGTCGCGCTCGACCACGCGGAGCCGGCCGTCGCCGAGCACGTCGCGGCGGTGATGGCGCACTGGCTCGACCGCGGCGCCGACGGCTGGCGGCTGGACGCCGCCTACGCCGTGCCGCCGGAGTTCTGGGCACGGGTGCTGCCTCAGGTGCGCCGCGGGCGGCCCGAGGCGTACGTGGTGGGGGAGGTCATCCACGGCGACTACGCCGCGTTCGTGGCCGAGACCGGCGTGGACGCGGTCACCCAGTACGAGCTGTGGAAGGCGATCTGGAGCTCGCTCAACGACCGCAACGCCTTCGAGCTGGCCTGGGCGCTCAAGCGCCACACCGCGTTCGCGGAGTCCTTCGCGCCGATGACGTTCGTCGGCAACCACGACGTCACCCGCCTGGCCAGCCGCCTGGCCGACGAGCGCCACCTGCCGCACGCCCTGGCCGTGCTGATGACGGTCGCCGGCACGCCCTCGCTGTACGCCGGCGACGAGTACGCCCTGCGCGGCGTCAAGGAGGAGCGCGAGGGCGGCGACGACGCCGTGCGCCCGGCCTTCCCCGCCTCCCCGCTGGAGATGCCGCCGACCGGCCTGCCGGTCCTCGACCTGCACAAGCGGCTCGTCGCGGTGCGCCGCCGCCACCGGTGGCTGTCCCGTGCCCACACCACCGACCTGGTCCTGTCCAACCAGCTCTACGCCTACGAGAGCCGCTCCGGCGATCACGCGCTGGCCGTGGCGCTGAGCACCGCCGACGAGCCGTCGCAGGTCACGCTGCCCTTCTCCGGGAGCCTCGCCGCCGGCGACGGCGTCCTGGACGGCTCGCTGCTGACCCTGCCCCCGCACGGCTGGGCCGTCGTCGAACCCTGAACAGGGCGACCTACCTGTAATCACTACGAACAGTAGCGTTCTGGCAACGTTCCGCTACAACGTCGTCGGGGCATCACTATCGCGACAAAGCCGACGCGCTCGCCGACAGGGCGGAGCAACCCGCCGACGCGGGCCCGTCGTGCGTCCCCCGCGAGAGGACTGCCTTCTCATGCCCATGACCCGGCTCCCCCCTGTCCTGTGCGCCGCCGCGCTGGCGGCCGCCACCCTGACGGCCCCCGCCCAGGCGGCCGGTCCCAGCACCGGCACCGACGCCGCCGCCTGCATCCGGCACCTGGCCAAGAACCACACCTACAAGGACGGTTCCCGCACCTACACCACCGACGACGCCGGACGGCCCGCCCGGGCCCTGGCCCCCCAATTGGCCAGGAAGGCGGCCCCGCGCAGCGGGTGCGAGGCCACCGTCGGCAACTGGGGCGGCAGCGGCGACTGGCAGGGCGGCCATCTCATCGCCTCCTCCTTCTCCGGCGCCAGCCTGCGCTACAACCTGGTCCCCATGCGCGGCAGGCAGATCAACCAGGGCCTGATGCTCCGCGTCGAGAACGGCGCCCGCGCCTGCCTGGAGACCAAGGGCGGCGCGGTGGCCGACTACCGCGTCGAGGTGCACTATCCCGACGGCACGACGGTGATCCCCGACCGCATCCACGTCTCCATGGCGGCGACGATCTCCGGGGTGTCCCGGCGGGTCACGGTGACCTTCCCGAACGCCACCCTGTCGGCCCGCGAGCTGGACTCCTGGCACACGAAGATCACCAACGCGTTCCGGACGGCGCACTGCATGAGCGCCTCTGACAAGGCGTAGCCGCCGGTGTTGTGGGAACCCTGCATGCGGGATCGACCCGATCTGGTGTGGGATCGTCCTCATGACGAACGCAGGAAGACGGCGGCGGTTCCCCACCGGTGACCTGGCCAGGATCGCGGTGTTCGCCGCGCTGATCGCGGTGCTGGGCGCGCCGGGGGCGGTCAACGTTCTCGGCAACGCGGTGCCGATCACTCTCCAGACGCTCGGCGTCATGCTGGCCGGGGCCATCCTCGGCAGCCGGCGGGGGGCGCTGGCGGTGGTCGTGCTGCTGGTGCTGGTCGCGGCCGGGCTGCCGCTGCTGGCGGGCGGGCGCGGCGGGCTCGGCGTGTTCACCGCCGCCTCCGCCGGGTTCCTGCTCGGCTGGGTCCCGGGGGCCGCGGTCACCGGGCTGCTGGTGGAGCGGGCGGGCCGGACGCCGAGCGTCCTGCGGCTGCTGGTGGCGTGCGCGGTGGGCGGGATCGGGGTGGTCTACCTGATCGGCGTCCCGGTGCAGGCGCTGGTCACCGGGCTGCCGCTCACCAAGGCGCTGGCCCTCAGCGCGGTGTTCCTGCCGGGCGACGCGCTCAAGGCGGTGGTGGCCGCGCTGGTGGCCAGGGGCACGCAGCGTGCCTATCCCGACGCCGTGCCGGCCGTCCACCGCGAACGGGTGCGCTGATGCCGGTCGCCGAGCACGTCCTGCGGCACGCCGCCGACGGCCCGTCCCGGGTCGCGCTGCGCGGCCCGGGCGGCCGGCTGACCTACGGCGAGCTGGCCGGACGCGTCCAGGGCGGCGCGCGGCAGCTGCGCGGGCGCGGCGAGCTGGCCGCCATCGCCCTTCATGACCCGGTCGAGCTGCTGATCGCGGTGCTGGCGGCCGATCTGGCGGGGGTGACGCCGCTGGTGGGCGACCCGGCGTGGAGCGCGGAGCGGTGGGCGCGGGTGGCCGGGGCGGCCGGCGCCGACCTGCGGGTCGAGGAGCCGCTGCCGTCCGCGCCGGGCGCGCCCCTCGTGCCCGACCCCCGTCCCGGCGACCGGGCGTGGGCGTGCTTCACCTCCGGCAGCACGGGCCGGCCGCGCGCGGTCGCGCGCACCCGCGCGTCCTGGACGCGTTCCTTCCCGCACCTGACCGAGCTGACCGGCATCGGCCCGGCCGACGTCGTCCTGGTGCCCGGCCCGCTGGTCTCCTCCCTGTACGCCTTCGCCGCCGTGCACACGCTGGCCGTCGGCGCGACCGCCGTCGTGCCGGGCGGGCGGCCCACGGCGGCGTCGCTGCGCGCGGCGACCGCGATCCACCTGGTGCCCCACCGGCTGCCCGAGGTGCTGGAGCAGGCGCCCCGCCTGCGGACGGCCGTCGTCGGCGGCGCGGCGCTGAGCGGGCAGGCCCGGGACCTGGCCCAGCGGGCGGGGGTGCGGGTGATGTCCTACTACGGCGCGACCGAGCTGTCGTTCGTGGCCTTCGACCCCGACGGGGACGGGCTGCGGGCCTTTCCTGAGGTCGAGATCGAGGTGAGGGCCGAGCCGGGGCGCACGCTGGGCGAGGTGTGGGCGCGCTCGCCGTGGCTGGCCGACGGCTATCTGGGCGGCGCGAGGGGTCCGCTGCGCCGCGACGGCGCGGGCTGGATGACGGTCGGCGACCTGGCCGAGCCGTACCGGGCCGGGCAGGTGCTGCGGGTGCGCGGGCGCGGCGACGGCGCGATCCAGACCGGCGGCGCGACCGTCGTGCCCGAGGACGTCGAGGCGGTGCTGCGGAACGTGCCGGGGGTGGGGGACATCGTGGTGATCGGGTCGCCGCACCCGTCGCTCGGCTCGGTGGTGACCGCGGTGGTCGAGGGCGCCTCGCCGCCGCCGCGCGCGCTGCTGGAGGCCGTCGCGCGCAGCGGGCTGGACGTGGCGCAGCGACCCCGCCGCTGGTACGCCGTCCCCGCCCTGCCGCGCACCGGGTCGGGCAAGCCGGCCCGCGGCCTGGTGGCCGACCGGCTGGCCGGCGGCGACCCCGAGCTCCGGAGGCTGGTCTGAGGTGGGCGGACGACCCGTCGTCGTGGCGGCCCGCCGTACGCCGATCGGCACGGCCGGGCACGCCTTCAAGGACGTGACCGTCGACCGGCTGGCCGCCCCCGTCATCGAGGCGGTGGCCGCCGAGGCCGGCCGGCCGGTGGACGACGTGGTGCTCGGCAACTGCATGGGCCCCGGCGGGAACGTGGCCCGGGTCTCGGCGCTGGCCGCCGGGCTCGGCCACGGCGTGCCCGGCCTGACCGTCGACCGGCAGTGCGGCAGCGGGCTGGCCGCGATCCTGGTGGCCGGGCAGGCGGTGGCCGCGGGGGAGATGGACCTGGTGATCGCCGGGGGAGCCGAGAGCGCCTCGACCGCGCCGCTGCGCACGCCGCGGGGCGCGGACCGTCCCTACGACCGGGCGCCCTTCGCCCCCGAGGGCCATCCCGACCCCGACATGGGCCCGGCCGCCGAGGCCCTGGCCGGCGCGTACGGCATCAGCCGCGCCCGCCAGGACGACTACGCCCGCCTCAGCCACGCCAAGGCGCTGGCCGCCCGCGCGGCGGGCGCCTTCGACCAGGAGATCGTGCCGGTCGGCGGCCGGTCGGAGGACCAGCGTCCCAGGGCGCTGCGGGCGGCGTCGCTGGCCCGGTTGCCCGCGGCGTTCGTGCCGGGCGGTACAGTGACCGCCGGTAATTCCTCCCCGGTCAGCGACGGCGCGGCCGCCGTGGCGCTGGCCCCCGAGCGGGCCGGCCTGCCGGGGTTGCGGCTGTTGGCCGGGTCCGTCGTCGGGTGCGATCCGGCGCTGCCCGGATGGGGGCCGGTGCCCGCGGTCCGCCGGGTGCTGGCACGTGCGGGGGTGGACATGGGACGGGTGGCCGCGGTGGAGATCGTGGAGGCGTTCGCAGCGCAGGTGCTGGCCGTCACCGACGCGCTCGGCCTCGACCCGCTGGAGGCCGACCGCGACCGGGTGTGCGCCGGCGGCGGCGCACTGGCGCTCGGCCATCCGTGGGGCGCGACTGGCGCGGTGGTGGTGACCAGGCTCTTCTCCAGGCTGGTACGGGCCGGGGCGCCCGCGGGCACGCTGGGGCTGGCGGCCGCGGCGGTGGGCGGCGGGCTGGGCGTGGCCGCGCTGTTCGAGGTGGTCGCGTGATCGAGTTCGCCGACGTGCACGTCCGGCTCGGCACCCGCGACGTGCTGCGCGGCGTCACCGCGAGCCTGACCGAGCGCCGGGTGGGCGTGGTCGGCGCGAACGGCTCGGGCAAGAGCACGCTGGCCCGGCTGATCAACGGCCTGGCGGTGCCCACCTCGGGCGAGGTCACCGTGCTCGGCCTGGACACCCGCCGGCAGGCCGCGCGGATCAGGCGGCGGGTGGGGTTCCTGTTCACCGACCCCGACGCGCAGATCGTCATGCCGACCGTGGCCGAGGACGTCGCCTTCTCCCTGCGCCGCAAGGGCCTGCCGCGCGAGGAGGTCGAGCGCCGGGTGCACGACGTGCTGGCCCGGCACGGCCTGGACGGGCACGCCGACCATCCCGCCCACCACCTGTCCGGCGGCCAGAAGCAGTTGCTGGCCCTGTGCGCGGTCATGGTGCTCGAACCCGACATCCTGGTCATGGACGAGCCCACGACGCTGCTCGACCTGCGCCATTCGCGGCAGGTGGCCGCGTTGTTGCGGGAGATGCCGCAGCAGGTGGTGGCGGTGACGCACGACCTGCCGCTGCTGGCCGGGTTCGACCGGGTGCTGGTGCTGGACGAGGGCCGGGTGGTCGCCGACGGCACGCCGGCCGAGGCGATCGGCCACTACACCGAGCTGATGGCGTGAACGGGCTCACCGGGGCGTACGTGCCGGGCGGCTCGTGGCTGCACCGGCTGCCGCCCGGGGTCAAGCTGGCGGGGCTGGCGGTGTCGTGCACGGCGCTGGTGCTGGTGCGGCCGCCGGTGGCGCTGGCGGGGGCGGCGGTCGTGGCGGCGGCGCTGTACGCGTCGGCGCGGGTCGGGGGGCGGGCGGCGTGGGCGCAGGTGCGGCCGGTGCGCTGGTTCGCGGTCATGCTGTTCGTGCTGCAACTGGTGTTCGCGGACCTGGACGCGGCGGTGTCCTCGACGTTGCGGGTGGTGCTGGCCGTGGCGCTGGCGGGGCTGGTGACGCTCACCACGCGGACGGCCGACATGCTGGCGGCGCTGGAGCGCGTCCTGTCGCCGGTCAGGTTCGTGGGGCTGGACCCGTTCCGGCTGTCGTTGCTGCTCTCGCTCACCGTGCGCAGCGTGCCGGTGGTGGCCTCGCTGGCGGTGCGGATCCGGGAGGCGCAGCGGGCGCGGGGGGTCGAGCGCAGTGTGCGGGGCTTCGCGGTGCCGCTGGTGGTGGGCGCTCTGCGGCACGCGGACGCGCTGGGCGAGGCGCTGTCGGCCCGCGGGCTCGACGACTGACCCCCACTTCATCACAAAGCGGACATAAGGCAGTTACAACTTACACCTCCACTTTTGGTCAAATATAGCCTTCTTGCGTAAATAAACGACAAAACGGACGTCGATCGTTCGTTGCGCAAGGAGTCCTTCCCCCGTGCTGCCCACCAGAGCGCTGCTCGCCGCCTGCCTGCTGGCCCCCCTTCCCGTCGTCCTCCAGGGGACGGCGCACGCGGCCGCGTACTGCTCGATTCCCGACACGCCCGCCCTCACCGCCCAGGAGTCGGGGCCGCGTGAGGGCTACCTGGCCGGATCGGGCAGCGACGCCTTCGTGGACTGGGTCTACCCCAGCCCGCGCCCGGCGGCCAAGGAGCCGACGGCGGCCCAGCGCCGCGACTACGCCGGCTTCCCCAACCTCACCGCGATCGACGTGGTCAGGCCCGACGGCACGCCCGGCCAGAAGCTGATCGCCACCTGGTCCACCAACGTGGACGCGGTCATGGCCCAGACCAGCGGCATGGCCGTCTCCGACGACGGCGGCCTGACCTTCGGCCCGGCGCGCGGCACGCCGCTGCGCGAGGCGCCGGTGCAGTTGCACGACGGCCGCCTGTTCGGCACCGCCTACTACCTGTCGAAGGTCGACGCCCGCACCAACGAGCTGGACGTGCACACCTCCAGCGACCTCGGCCAGACCTGGGACACCGCCAAGGCCACCTTCACCAGCCCGGACGAGCTGGTCGGCGGCGGCGTGGCGCACGGCGTGCCGATCCAGCTGGCCGACGGGACCGTCCTGGTGACCGTCTACGCCCGCTACACCGCCACCGGCGGGAAGAACCAGGCCGAGCTGTACGCCAGCGCCGACGGCGGCCGGACCTTCGCCCGCCGCGGCGTCATCGCCCGCCCGGCCGGCGAGGCGACGTACAACGAGACGGCCGTCGAGCAGACCGCCGACGGCAGCCTGCTGGCGGTCCTGCGCAAGGACGGCGGCACCTACTCCACGCTGGCCTGGAGCCGTTCGACCGACGAGGGCCGCACCTGGTCGGCGGTGCGCGACCTGCAGCTGTCCGGCCAGAGCTGCACGGTGCGCGGCGTGGCCCCGCGCCTGCTGCTCATGCCCAACGGCGTGCTGGTGCTCAGCGCGGGCCGTCCGGACGACTGGCTGGCGATCTCCCCCGACGGCCGCGGCGACTCCTGGACGCAGCAGCGCGTGACCTACCACAACCGCGACGGCGTCTACGACACGCACGGCTCGTCCGGCTACACGGCGCTGGCCGCCGTCGGCGCCAACCGGCTGGTCCAGCTCTTCGACAACTGCAAGCTGCCCGGCGTCAAGGCCGACGGCACGCTGAACGAGACCGCCTGCCCGGCGAGCGGCAGGTTCGAGAACGGCGGCTGGTACGCCGTCAAGCGCCGCCACCTGGACGTCCTGGCCCCCGGCGCGGGCCGGATCGACCTGGCCGCCAAGCAGCGCGCCGGCGAGCTGACCGTCGAGACGAACATGACCTGGGCCGACGCCCGGCGGCCGCGGGTGCGCCCCGACGGCGCCTTCGACGGCAGCACCGCGTACTGGTCCAGCGCCGTCTCCCAGGGCCCCGGCGAGTACGTCCTGCACCTGGACCGCGAGCAGACCTTCAACCGGATCGGCCTCAGCCTGCGCCCGGGACACCCGGCCTCGGCCAGCGTCTACGTCTCCAAGGACGGCGCCGACTGGGGCCGCCCGGTGGCCACGGTCACCGGGCGCACCGACTACGCGCTGCGCCACCAGCCGGTGAACGCCACCGGCCGGCACGTCAGGATCGTCGTCGAGGCCACGCCGGACTGCGACGCCGAGATCGGCCCGAGCTGCGCGATGCTCAACGAGATCGAGCTCCACTCCACGACCGACACCTTCGACAACGACCCGATCTGGCTGCGCCCGCGCGGCTACCAGAGCCTGTCGGCGGCGTGGGTGTCGCCGTACGAGGTGGGCGCCGACCGCGCGCTGACCCTGTCCGACAAGTCCACCACCCTGATGGCCAAGGCCGCCCGCACCACGACGGCGGGCGCCCGCAAGACCCTGGAGTTCCGCTACAAGCCGGTCAGCGTGACCAACTCCTTCCTGTTCACGGTGACCAGCGGGACGACGTCGGCCTACCACCTGAGCATCAGCAGGGCCGGCGCGATCAGCCGCTACGACGCCGCCACCAAGAAGTGGACGACCCTGGCCCCCGCCGGGACGGTCGGCGAGGGCTGGACCAGGATCCGCCTGGAGGCCACCACCTCCTCCGCCACCCTGTACGCCGGTGACCGGCAGATCGCCACGCTGCCCCGCACGGCCGCCGTCACCTCGATGGACGGCTACGCCTTCAGCAGCGCGGGCACCGCTCCGACCGGCGACGAGGCGCTGTTCGACGACGTGCGGTTCGAGGACCGCTGACCTCGCGCGGCGGCGCGGGAGCGTGCCCGCGCCGCCACCTTGGCCTGCCTTGCGCCGCCTCGACGGGCCGTGCCTATGATCGCGCCATGCCTCCCCTGACGCTTCCCCGCCAGCACGCCCGCACGGCTCGCTTCACCTACGGCGTCCCGCGGAACTTCACGATCTCCCCGGACGGCGCGCGAGTGATCTTCCTGCGGTCGTCCTCGGGCGAGGACCCGGTGCACCGGCTGTGGTCGTTCACCGTGGCCACGGGGGAGGAGCGCCTGCTGGCCGAGCCGGGCGCGCCCGTGCCCGGCGCGCGGCTGTCGGAGGCCGAGCGCGCCCGCCGGGAGCGCACCCGTGAGCACGCCTCGGGCATCGTCGCCTACGCCACCGACGCGGCCGTCACCAAGGCCGTCTACGCGGCCGACGGCGCGCTGCACACCGTCGACCTGCTGACCGGCGAGGTGACCGCGCTCGGCCTGACCGGCTCCGACCCGCGGCTGGACCCCACCGGCGAGCACGTCGCGTTCGTCTCCGGCGGCGCGCTGCACGTGGGGGAGCGGCCGCTGCTGGTGCCCGACGGCACCGACGTGACGTGGGGGCTGCCCGAGCACGTGGCGGGCGAGTCGATGGGCCGTCACCGCGGCTACTGGTGGGCGCCCGACGGCACCCGCCTGCTGGCCGCCCGGGTGGACAACGCCGCGGTGCAGAAGTGGTGCCTGGCCGAGCCGGCCGAGCCCGGCCGGCCGCCGCGGACCATGGCCTACCCGCCGGCCGGCACGGCCAACGCCGACGTGTCGTTGTGGCTGGTCACGCTGGAGGGCCGGCGCACCCGGGTGGTGTGGGACCGCGCGGCCTTCGAGTACGTGGCGGCGGTGTCGTGGACCGGCCAGGGCCTGCTGGTGCTGGTGCAGAGCCGCGACCAGCGCACCACCCGCGTCCTGGAGGTCGATCCGGCCACCGGGGCGACCACGCCGGTGCGCGAGGACACCGACGACGCCTGGCTGGAGCTGGTGCCCGGCGTGCCGTCGCGCACGGCCGCGGGCGAGCTGGTCTGGACGGTCGACCGCGACGACACCCGCCGCCTGATGGTGGGCCAGGACGTGGTGACCCCGCCCGGCCTGCAGGTGCTGGCGGTGCTGGCCGTCGACGGCGACACCGTGCTCCTCCACTGCTGCGAGGAGCCCACCGAGCGGCACCTGTGGACCTGGTCCAGGGCCGAGGGCCTGGTCAGGGTGACCGCCGAGCCCGGCGTGCACACCGGCACGCGCGCGGGCGGGGCGACGGTCGTGGTGCGCCGCTCCCTGGAGGAGCACGGGGTGCGGGTGAGCGTGGGCGGCCGGACGATCGCCTCCCACGGCGCGGTCCCGGTGCTGCGGCCGCAGGTGGAGCTGGTGTCGCTGGGCAAGCGCGACCTGCGCACGGCGGTCCTGTTCCCGTCCGGGCACGTGCCGGGGTCGGGGCGATTGCCGGTGTTGTTGTCGCCGTACGCCGGGCCGACGGCGGCGCGGGTGCTGCGCGGCCTGGACGGCTTCGCGATCGAGCAGTGGTTCGCCGACCAGGGCTTCGCCGTGCTGGTGACCGACGGCCGGGGCACGCCGGGCCGGGGGCCGGCCTGGGAGCGCGCGGTCCGGTTCGACAAGCTGAGCGCCGCGCTGGAGGACCAGGCCGACGCGCTGCAGGCCGCCGCCGCCCGCCATCCCGACCTGGACCTGGGCCGGGTGGCGATCCGCGGCTGGTCCTACGGCGGTTACCTGTCGGCGGCGGCGGTGCTGCGTCATCCCGACGTCTTCCACGTGGCCGTCGCGGGCGCCCCGGTGACCGATCCCCGCCTGTACGACACCCATTGGCAGGAGCGTTACCTGGGCCATCCCGACGAGCATCCCGAGGCCTACGACCGCTGCTCGCTGCTGGCCGACGCGCCCGGCCTGAGCCGTCCGCTGATGCTGGTGCACGGCCTGGCCGACGACAACGTCTTCGCCGCCCACACGCTGCGCCTGTCGGCGGCGCTGCTGGCCGCGGGCCGTCCGCACACCGTGCTGCCACTGAGCGGCGTGACGCACATGGCCCCCCAGGAGGACGTGGCCGAGAACCTGCTGCTGCTGGAGCTGGACTTCATCCGCCACCACCTATCCCAGGTTTGACTTATATAAGTCGCACCTGAAACACTGAGGTCGTGCACGCGTTCGACGTCCTCGGGGATCCGGTCCGCCGCCGGATCCTGGAGCTGCTGGCCGGCGGCGAGCAGAGCTCCGGCGAGGTCACCGCAGTCATCCAGCGAGAGTTCGGCGTCTCACAGCCGGCGGTCTCCCAGCATCTGAAGGTGCTGCGCGACAACGGGTTCGCCAGCGTGCGGGCCGAGGGCACGCGACGGCTCTACGCCGTGGAGCCCGCGCCGCTGCGGG
Organism: Nonomuraea sp. NPDC004702; assembly: GCF_053601695.1. NCBI lineage: Bacteria > Bacillati > Actinomycetota > Actinomycetes > Streptosporangiales > Streptosporangiaceae > Nonomuraea > Nonomuraea sp. NPDC004702. The sequence goes on along the minus strand of NZ_JBSGCE010000003.1, from coordinate 160,119 downwards.
AGGTCGACCTCTGGCTCGACCGTTTCCGCGGCTTCTGGGAGCAGCGCCTCGACGCGCTGGCCACCGAGCTGGCGCGGGGCAGAAGAAAGAAGCACGATGGACAGCCTTGACGAGATATCCCGGATCAGGCGCGAGCTGAAGGACGGCGAGCGCAAGTCCGTGACCCTGACCCGCCACTACGACGCGGAGGTGGCGGACGTCTGGGACGCCTGCACCGACGGTGAGCGCATAGCCCGCTGGTTCATGCCGGTCTCCGGCGACCTGCGGCTGGGGGGCACGTACCAGCTGGAGGGCAACGCGGGCGGGCAGATCCTGGCCTGCGAGCCGCCCTCCTACCTCAGGGTGAGCTGGTTGTTCGGGCCCGACCCCGGCTTCTCCGAGGTCGAGGTGCGCCTGTCGGCCGAGGGCGGGGGCACCCGGTTCGAGCTGCGCCACACCGCCGAGGTGCCGCCGGAGATGTGGGGCCGGTTCGGGCCCGGGGCGGTCGGCGTGGGCTGGGACCTCGGGCTCCTGGGCCTCCGGCTGCATCTGTCCGGGCTGCCGATGCCCGACAAGGCCGGCTTCGAGCTGACCGCCGACGGCCGCCGCTACATCACGGCCAGCAGCCGGGCGTGGGGCGCGGCCTTCGAGGAGGCCGGGGCGCCGCCCGAGGCCGCCGCCGCCGCGGTCGCCGCCACCACCGCTTTCTACCTACCGACGGAGGACCAGCCATGAGCCAGAAGACCACCACGTTCCTGATGTTCCAGAACCGCGACGCCGAGGAGGCGATGAACTTCTACGTCTCGCTGTTCGAGGACTCCAAGGTGGTGGCCGTCTCCCACTACGGCCCGGAGGGGCCCGGGCCCGAGGGCACCGTCATGCACGCCACGTTCACCCTGGCCGGCCAGGAGTACATGTGCATCGACAGCAGTGAGCGGCACGCGTTCGGCTTCACCCCCTCGATGTCGATCTGGGTCGCGTGCGACACCGAGGAGGAGATCGACCGGCTCTACACGGCGCTGGCGGAGGGCGGCCAGCCGCTGATGCCGATCGGCTCGTACGGCTTCAGCACCAGGTTCGGCTGGGTCAACGACCGGTTCGGCGTCTCCTGGCAGCTCAACCTGGCCTGAGCGCCGCCCCGGACGGCGAGTAGGGTGAGTAAGTGTTTACCCACCCTCTTGCGAAGGGGCACGACATGAGGCTCGTCATCTTCGGCGCGACCGGTCGCACGGGGCTGGAGCTCGTACGGCAGGCGCTCGACCTGGGGCACGAGGTCACCGCCGTCGTCCGCGACGCCGCCCGGTTGCCGGCCGGGCTGCGCGACCGCGTCGAGACCGTGACCGCCGACCTGGCCGACCCCCGGGCCGTCGAGTCGGCGATCAAGGGAGGGGATGCCGTCCTGATCGCGCTCGGCCCGCGCGGGCGCGGCCCGACGACCGTGCACACGACCGCCATGCGCTCGATCCTCCAGGCGATGGCGCGGGTCTCGGCCCGGCGGGTGCTGCTGGTGAGCGCCGCGGGCATGGTCGCCGACGCCGGCGACGGCCCGTTCACGCGGTACGTGCTCAAGCCCCTCGTCCTGCAGCCGCTGCTGAGGAACTCCTACACCGACCTGGCCGAGTCCGAGCGCCTGCTGCGCGCCTCGGGGCTGGACTGGACGATCGTGCGCCCCTCCCGCCTGCTCGACGGCGGGCCCACCGGCCGCTACCGCACCGCCCTGGACCTCAACCTGCGCGGCGGCCGCTCCACCACCCGCGCCGACCTGGCCGACTGCATGCTGAAACTGGCCGCCGACCCGGCCTGGGCGGGGCACGTCGTCTCGGTGGCCACCTGAGTCTGTCAACAGGACGTCGATGCTGGGGTAGGCGGCGAAGGCCGCGGCTCGGTCCCGCACGGGCGCCCCGTACCTCATGGAGGACGGCCACCACGCGACGCGCGTGGTGGCCGTCAGGGTCGGGTCAGTACACCTCGATCTTGTTGGCGTTGACGTCGTCGAGCACCCCGATGATGTCGCTGTAGCGAGCCGAGGTGCCGGAGTCGATCGGCAGCGCCATCGTCTCCTGGGCGTAGATCATCGCGGCGCGTACGGTGCCCAGGCCCAGCCGCCTGGTCGTCGCCGAGTCGATCGCCGTCCCGGCGTTGACGCGCCTGGTCGCCAGGTTGAAGTACGTGCCCAGGGCGTGCTCGCGGAGCACGGTCTTGGGCCCGTTGGCGTCGTGGAAGGCGGAGTCGATCTCGGCCGCCGACAGGGCGCCGCTCTGGTCGCCGTCGTAGCGCTGGTCGGTGGCCTGGATGCGGGCCAGGGACTCGGCCGTCCACTGTCCTGAATGGTTCGTCCAGTAGCCCTTGGACAGCGGATCCCTGGTGGGCGGGACGGCCGTGACCGTGGTCGTGGCCGAGTCCGAGACCGGGTCGAAGGTGCACGCCCCGCCGGTGTTCCTGTAGGTCACGGACACCTCGCTCGCGTACGCCGTGCCCGCCGTCGCCAGCAGTGTCGGCCGCGCGGTGAAGACGATGTTCCGTTCGCCGGACCTGGCGGGCAGGGCGCCCACGTTCCAGACCAGCGTCCTGGTGCCGTCGGCGTTGAGCGTCACCGAGTCCGGCTTCGGCCCGGCGCCCAGGTCGAGCGCCTTGCTGTTATAGACGCCGGCGGGCAGCGTGCCGGTGATGACGGCGTCGGAGGCGCCGCCACCGCCGGTGTTCGCGTAGGCGATGGTGTACGTGATCGCCTCACCGGCGTCGACCGTGGCCGTCGCCGTCTCGTTCACCGTCAGCACCGGGGCGCGCACCGTGGTCGTGGCGCGGGCGGTGTTGTCGCTGATGTACGGGTCGGGCACGCCGTTCGTGTCCTTCCCGGTCACCGTGACGGTGTTGGTGAGCACCGTGCCGTCGGTCGTGTCGCACGGCACCTGGTAGGTGAACTTCGGCGTGACGGTGTGCACGTCGCCCTTGTTCAGGTCGGGCACCGGGCGTTGCCGGGTGGTGCCGTCGGGCAGCGTGTCGGTGAGCGAGACGGCGGTGGCCTTGCCCGGCCCGAGGTCGGTGACGTCGACGGTGTAGGTCACGGTGTCCCCGCCGTCGGCTTCGGCCTGGTCGGCGGACTTGGTGACCTTCAGGTCGGCCTGCTGCGACAGGGCCAGGACCATCTCCTCCGTCATCTCGTCGGGCGTGCTGCGCGGCACCCCGTCGTTGAAGCCGTCGGCGTTGAGCCTGGGGTTGTACTGCAGGTGGGCCCAGTCGTCGTAGCCGTGCAGCGTCTGGGTGCCATCGATGATGTTGCATCCCTTGCCCGGGACGCCGATGGACGAGATGTAGTTGATGTCGGCGGAGATGTCGCCCTCTGTGTTGCCCTTCTCCCCGTTCCAGTCGATCGGGCCGCTGTTGGCGGGCTCGACGTGGGGTTTGCCCTTGATCCCGTACACGGTGTAGCGGTCGGGGTGCGGCGTCCCGCGCACGCCGAGGTTCTCGTCGAGGTGCTGCTCCACGAGCCGGGTGGGCCCGGTGGTGCCGAGCGCGGTGCCGGTGGCCGTGCTGCTGTAGTCCATGGGCCGGGTGAGGTTGAGCTCGGGGAACTGGAGCGCGTAGTTCATCACGCTCAGGTAATTGGGTTTGCAGTTGACGTCCTCGTCGCCGCCGTGGCCCAGGCTGAGCGTGTGCCCGAGCTCGTGCATGAAGGTCGAGGCCTGGGCGACCCTCAGTCCGCCGACGTCGTTGATCGCCTGGGCGCTCCACGTGCCGAGCGTCACGATGAAGTCGTTGCCGCCCTGGGGGCCGACGGCGTACCACTCGGAGTTGCCGGAGGAGTCGGGATCTTCGAGGTAGCTCTCGGCGAAGATCATGTAGCGGTACACGTCGCGTTTGGCCGTCAGGATGTTCGCGCAGTTCCCGTCGTTGCGGTCGGCGCGGGTGCCGAAGTGTCCCGTGCAGGGGCCGGCCGGTTCGCCGTTCTTCAGCTCGTTGAAGTCCACGAGTACCGGATCGGACCTCTCGAACCGGATGTTGGACGTCTTCGGCAGTTCCTCGTCCTTCAGCACGTGGAGAGTGACGCCCAGGTACTTGGTCGCCGCCGGATGGGCCGGGTCGGGGTGATAGGGGTCGACCGGTGCTGCGGCGAAGGCGTCCACGACGTCGCCGAGCCCGAACCAGTCGGGCTCGTTGTCCTTCATGTAGTCCGCTTCGACGAACAGGTCCTTGCGGTAGGGCAGCGCGTTGTACGGCGGGTCGCCCAGGGCCAGGTCGACGTGGTTGTCGTTGTTGACGTCGTAGCCCACGCCCGGCGTCTCCCAGGCGTTCATGATGCCGTCGCCGTCGCTGTCGGCGGCGCCGCCCATGGTCCTGGCCAGCGTGATGCAGGCGGGTGTGGTGATGGTGAAGAAGCCGCGGGCCGAGTCAGGGCCGGTGGTCTCGCTCTCCCCCGACAGGGTCAGGGCGCCGGCGCCCTGCTCGGCGGTCAGGCCGCCGCCGGTGAAGACGCACGTGTTCAGGTCGAACTTGAGATCCAGGTAGTCGCCGTTCTTGGCCCAGTGGATGACGTTGTTCTTGCTCAGGTCGTCCTGGTCCCACAGTTCCAGGTGGATGTCGACGGGATTCTGGCTGGTGTCGACCGTGGCCTTGTGGACCCAGTTGGTCCGGAAGTCGGGGCCGTGGGCACAGCAGTAATCGTCCTCGCCGTCGTACAGGTCCTCGTTCCCGATCTTGAATTTGGGGTAGTAGTCGTTGCCGCAGGACTCGCCCGGGCCCTCGTCGCACGACAGCTCGACCACCCGGTACAGGCTGACGGTGACCTCCACGGTCGCCGCCTGGGCCGGGCTCGGACCGAGATACGCCAACCAGGCCAGCACCAGTAACGATGCGGCTAACGCACGAATGCTCCTCATTGCGCGTCCCCTCCAGACTGTGCATCCCGCTCAGTATGCGAAGGCGCGAAACAAGACGCTTGAGTAACCGGGTACTCAAGCCGTGCGTCTCTATCATCGTGAACGTGCCTGGCATCCGCGGGACTTCGACGCCGATTCCGTACGACTCCTTCATCTCCTACAGCCGGGCCGCCGACGGGCTGCTCGGCCCCGCTCTGCGTGATGGGCTGCACCAGTTCGCCCGTCCCTGGTACAAACTGCGGGCGTTGCGGGTCTTCTGCGACACGCGCAGCCTGTCGGCGTCCCCGGGACTGTGGACGACGATCGAGGCCGCGCTCGACGCCTCGCGCTGTTTCGTCCTGCTGGCCTCCCCCGAGTCGGCGCGTTCGGTGTGGGTGCGGCGGGAGATCGAGCACTGGCGCTCGCTCGAACCGGGACGGCCCATCTTCCTCATGCTCACCGGCGGCGACCTCGTCTGGGACCACGCGGCCGGGCACTTCGACCAGACCCTGACCACGGCGCTGCCCGAGTCGCTGCTCACGTCGTTCACCGAGGTCCCCCTGTGGGCGGACCTGCGCTCGATCCGCAGCCAGAGCGACCTCTCGCTCAGCAACCCGGCCTTCCTCGACGCCGTCGCGACGCTCGCCGCCACCCTGCACGGCCGGGCCAAGGACGAGCTCGTCGGCGACGACGTCCGGCAGCACCGGCTGGCCCGGCGCTTCCGGCGGCTCTCGTGGACCGGGCTGTCCGTCCTCACCGCGGCGGCGGTCGTCGCGGCCGCCGTGGCCGTCCACGCGGCCGAGGTCGCCGAGGCCCAACGCGTCAGAGCCGACGCCGAGCGCGACCAGGCCCTGTCGTACCTGGCCAGCGATCGCGGCATCCAGATCGGCGAGAGTGATCCGGTCGTCTCCGGCCTGTTGTCGGCCACCGCCTGGCACTTCGCCAGGACTCCCGAGGCCCGCTACGGCATGGTGGCCGCCCTGGCCTCCCCGGTGCGCGCCATCCTGGACAGCGGCTCCTACCACGGCGGCGCGGTGGCCTTCAGCCCGGACGGCCGGACCCTGGCCACCGGCGGCACGGACGGCATCACCCGCCTGTGGGATCCGGCGACCGGCCGGCCCGCCGGGGATCCGATCAAGGACGGCGGCCTCGCCCTGGCCTTCAGCCCGGACGGCCGGGCCCTCGCCGTCGCCGGCTCCGACGGGACGATCAGGCTGTGGGACCTCTCCACCAGGACAGCGGTCCCGCTCACGGGTCATCGGTCCGCCGTGTGGGCCCTGGCCTTCAGCCCGGACGGCCGGACCCTGGCCAGCGCGGGCCAGGATCACACCGCCCGGCTGTGGGACCCCGCCACCGGGAAACCCGTCGGAGGACCTCTCAAAGGCCACGCCGGCGAGGTCAGCGGGGTGGCCTTCAGCCCGGACGGCAGACTCCTGGCCACCGCCGGCCGTGACAGGATCGCCCGCTTGTGGAACCCCGCCACGGGAAGACCCGTCGGAAAGCCCCTCAAGGGCCACACCGACGAGATCCGAGCCGTCGCGTTCAGCCCGGACGGCCGGACGCTGGCCACCGGCGGCTACGACCGAGACATCCGGCTGTGGAACCCCGCCACCGGGAAACCCGTCGGACGGCCTCTCACAGGTCACACCGACGTCGTCACCGGACTCGCGTTCAGCAAGGACGGCCGGACCCTGGCCTCCGGCAGCTGGGACGGGACCGCCCGGCTGTGGAACCTGGCGACCCGGCGCCCGGCCGGCGACGCGTTCACCGGCCACAGCGGGTACGTCCACGGCGTGGCGCTCAGCCCGGACGGAGCAACCCTGGCCACCGTCAGCGGGGACGGGACCACCCGGCTCTGGCGCGCCGCCGCCCGGCGGCCGGTCACCGACCCGCTCATCGGCCACCAGGACGAGGTCTCGCAGCTGGCGTACAGCAACAACGGCGACATCCTGGTCAGCAGCGGAGCTGACGGAACCATCCGCGTCTGGGACCGGCTGACCGGCAGGCGACTCGGCCCGCCGATCCGCGGCAGGGACCCCTACACATGGCCGGTGGCGATCAGCCCGGACGACAGGACACTGGCCCTCGGTGACGACGACGGCGGTCTCCACCTGTGGGACCTGGCCACCCGGCAGCAAATCGGCACCCCCGTCAAGGCCGCGGCCGGCACCATCTCCGTGCTGACGTTCAGTCCGGACGGCAGGACCCTGGCCCTCGCCTCCGGCGAGGGAATCCTCCAGTTATGGGACCCCGCCACCCGCCGTCCGGTCACCGCTCCGACCAAGGCCCACAGCGACGTCCTCCACCGGATCGTCTTCAGCCGGGACGGCAGGATCATGGCCACCGTGGGAGGCGGCACGGCCAGGCTCTGGGACACCGCCACCCGGCGGCCGATCGGCGCCCCGATCGGGGGCTCCAGCGTCACCTGGCTGGCGTTGAGCCCGGACAGCAAGCTCCTGGCCACCGTGGGAGAGCAGGGAACGGTCAGGATCTGGGACACGGCAGGCCGCCGCCCCAAGGGCGCCTTCAAGAACCGCACGGGCACCATCTCCACCGTCGAGTTCAGCCCGGACGGCAGAACCCTGGCCACCGACGCCGCCGCGGGCGTCCAGCTCTGGGACGCGGCCACGACGAAGCCGATCGGGAACCCGTTCAAGAGCGGCGAAGGCGCTGTCTCGTCGCTGGCCTTCAGCCCGGACGGCCGGACCCTGGCCGGCTCCTACGACAAGGGAACGATCCTGCAATGGAAGGTGGACGTCCCGGCGGATCCGTTCCCCGCGCTCTGCGCGGCGGCCGGTCGCTCGCTCACCGAGCAGGAGTGGGGCCGCTACCTGCCGTCCGGCACCCCCTTCGAGAAGGTCTGCTGAAACCGCGGCCGACCCCCTACAGCCGGAGGGGGATCACACGTAAAGTCTGATCGTCGCAGTCGGCCGAGGAATGGAACCCCCCGGATGAAGGCACGTGTCGTCGCGATCATGCAGGTGCGGTGGGTGCGGCTGCTCGCGTCGGCGCTCGTCGGCGCCGTCGTGGGCCTGGCGATCTTCGAGATGACCGAGGCGGGCGGCCGGTGGATCTTCGTCGTCACCGGTGCGGTCGCCGGCATGGCCGCCGTGATCATGGCCCAGTTCTATGCCAGGACGGCCAGGCTGACCGAGGTGAAGGTCACCGTGCCGCAGCTCAGCGAGCTCACCTTCCTGGTGAACAACGAGAGCCGCCAGGTGGCCTGGCACCTGTTCGTCGAGACCGTCACCCGGGTCTCCGTCCAGTCGCTCGATGACGAGGAGGGCCTGGTCAGGGAGGCCATGAACTCTCTGTACGGCCTGTTCGCCACCACCCGCGACGCCCTCAAGACCAGCCGCCCCTCAGCCCCCGTGCCAGGCGGGCAGACCGTGGAGTACTTCGCGATCTCGATGCTCAACAAGGAACTGCGCCCGTTCCTGTCCAAGTGGCACCCGCTGCTGACCGCCTGGGAACGGGCGCATCCCGGCGAACCGGAGTCGGCCTGGCCCGGCGACCAGGAGTGCCGCGCCCATCTGCGCCTGCTCCAGTCCGCCATCTCCGCGTACGCCGAGGGCTTCGGCCACCTCGCCGGCATCCGTGACCCGCAGACGCTGATCGCGGGCATGATGCCCGCCGGGTCGCAGGTCCCTCCGACCGCCGGCTGACCTGAGCCCCACGGGCTAAGGGCGGGCCGCGATCGAGGAGAGGAAGTCGTCGAGCAGGGCGACCTGGACGTCCTCGGGGAAGCGGCCCGGGTCGAACAGCGCCTGGACGACGAGCCCGTGGGTGAAGGCCACCGCGCCGGCCGCCAGCCGTTCGGGGTCGGCCTCCCGGGGCAGTTCGCCGAGGTCGCGGGCGGTCTCCAGGTGGGCCAGCAACGCCGAGCGCAGCCGGGTGTAGCGGGCGGCCTGGCCGGCGCCGAGGTCGTCGTCGGCCAGGGCCAGGTCCCAGGAGCTGACCCAGATGCGGTTGCGGGCGACGTCGGCCGGGCCCAGCGGCAGGATGTCGAGCAGCGCGGCCCGGAGCGCCGCCAGGCCGGGGGCCGGGGGCTCGCGGCGGGGACGGGCGGCCGTGCGCCGCTCCAGCAGGTCGAGCGCGTGCCCGACCAGGGCCCGCTTGGTGGGGAAGTAGTGCATGAGCAGGCCGGTCGACACGCCCATGGCGGCGGCGACGGCGCGCAGCGTCAGCCCGCCGAACCCCTTGTCGGCCAGCACCTGCCAGACCGCCCGCGAGACGTCGTCACGGCGGGCTTCACGGTCTCCTGCTGCGGGCGGCATGCTGCTACCTTACATACCGAACGCTCGTTACGTACCTTGGGACGGTGTCCGTGTTCGCACTTCCGCTCGGCGACGAGGCCGAGCTCCGCCCGCTGGAGCCCTGGCGGGCCCAGGAGTTCCTCGATCACATCGACCGGGCCCGCCCGTCGGTGGACCCGTGGATCCCGTGGGCCGAGCGCAGCACCGACCTGGCCTCGGCGACGGCCGTCCTGCAGCGCTACGCCGACGACCAGGCCGCCGACGGCGCCCGCATCTACGGGATCTGGCTGGCCGGCACGCTGGTCGGCGGCGTGATGTTCACCCGGTTCGAGGCGGTCTCGGGGGTGTGCGAGATCGGCTGCTGGCTGGAGCCGGCCGGCGAGGGCCGGGGGCTGGTGACCCGGGCGTGCCGGCTGCTGATCGACTGGGCGTTCGCCGAGCGCGGCATGGCGCGCGTGGAGTGGTGGGTCTCGCCGGGCAACACGCGCAGCATCGAGGTCGCGCGCCGGCTCGGCATGACCCGCGACGGCGTGCTGCGCAGGCGTTTCCCGCACCGGGGCGAACGGCACGACAGCGAGGTCTGGTCACTGCTGGCCGGCGACGCGCCCGCCTCCGGCGACAAGGCCGAGCTCGACCAGCTCATGGCGGCCTTCCTGGACGCCTTCACCAACACCGGCGGCCGCCGCCCGGACGTCGGCGCCGTCCGGGAGCTGTTCGTCCCGCAGGCGATGATCGTCAACAACACCGGGCCCGAGCCCGTGGTGCACGACCTGGACGGTTTCGTCGAGCCCCGGCAGCGCATGCTGACCGACGGGACGCTGACGGAGTTCCGCGAGTGGGAGGTGGCCGAGCGCACCGAGATCTTCGGGTCGGTCGCCCAGCGGTTCAGCGACTACCGCAAGTCCGGCGTCCGGGACGGCGTGCGGTTCGCGGGCGCGGGCCGCAAGACCACCCAGTTCGTCCGGACGCCCGCCGGGTGGCGGATGAGCTCGATGGCCTGGGACGACGAGTAGCGGGCGGGTCAGGCGGCCACCTTGTCCAGGAAGGCGCGCACGTTGGCGTTCGCGCGGGCGACCTTCTCGGCCGGCGTCAGCGACTCGTCCACGACCCCGGCGCCCGCGGCCTCCCTCTTGCCGCGCAGGTAGAGGGGGCAGGCCAGGTCGGCGCACAGGTACTGCCCGACGGTGTTGCCCTGGCGGCCGGGCTCGCCGGTGCGGCGGGCGGTCATCAGGGCGACGCCGCCGCCGGTGTGCGTGGTCAGGCAGAAGGAGCACATGCTGCGCGCGGTGAAGGAGCGCGAGGAGCCGGAGGTGACCCGCAGGGCGACGCCGACCAGGGAGCCGTCGGCCTCGGCCACCAGGTAGGCGCGCTCGGGGGCGCCGGGATCCCGCCAGCCGAGGAAGTCGAGGTCGTCCCAGGGCAGGTCGGCCAGATCCCGGGGCAGGCCGGCGCGTTTGGCCTCGCCTTTGGAGCAGTTGATGAACGACGTGCGGATGTCGTGTTCGGTCAGGGGTCTCATGAGTGTGGAGGCTAGCTTTTCTTAACGGTAGTATGCAAATACTTAATGCCTGTAAGAAAGGGTGCTGCCGTGGCCCGCGCGGGAGTGACCGTCGACCGCCTGACCAGGGCGGCTGCGGACCTGGCCGACGAGGTCGGCTTCCAGAACGTGACCGTCTCCGCGCTCGCCCGCGGGTTCGGCGTCAAGCCCGCGGCCCTGTACGCGCACGTCAAGGACATCCAGGAGCTGCGGGTCAGGGTGGCCGAGCTGGCTCTGGGCGAGATGGCCGACCGGGCCGCCGCCGCGCTGGCCGGCCGGTCGGGCAAGGAGGCGCTGGTGCCCTTCGCCGCGGCCTACCGCACCTACGCCAAGGAGCATCCGGGCCGGTACGCCGCCACCCAGCTGGAGCTGGACTCCGAGTCGCTGGACGTCAGCGCGGGCCGCCGGCACGCGGAGCTGACGCGGGCCGTCCTGCGCGGCTACGACCTGGCCGAGCCCGACCAGACCGACGCGCTGCGCATGCTGAGCAGCACGCTGCACGGTTACGTGACCCTGGAGATGGCCGGCGGGTTCCGCCGCCATCCCCGCGAGGTGGACGCCTCCTGGTCCAGGGCCCTCGACGCCCTGGACGCGGTGCTCAGGAACTGGCCGCCGGCCTGAGCCCGCGGTCGGACCACGCGGTCGGACCACGCGGTCGGACCACGAGGTCAGACCACGAGGTCAGACCGCGGCCCACAGCTGGGCCTTGTTGGTCAGCCCCGGCGAGCAGGGGAAGATCTTGACGAAGGTGTCCAGGGTGTCCAGGCAGCTTCCCTGCGCCAGGGACGAGCGGATCTGGTTGACCCCCGACCCCTTGACGAACGGCACCCCGCCCAGCGTGAACCAGCGGACGGCCGGGTCGGCGTCGCCGCAGGCCCGTTCCACCACCTGCGCGCCGAAACCGGCCGAGTCGGCCGCCGCGCAGAGCCGGGTCAGCGGGTTGCGCAGCAGGAACGAGTCGCTCGCCAGCGGGACGATCTCCCACCGCTGCTCGTTGACGTCGTGGCAGGTGAAGCGCTGCAGCCGGGCGCCGGGGACGAAGATGTCGTCCTCGGTCCGGATGTCGAGGCATCTGCCCTGCTCGGCCTCCTTGACGTGGACCGGGCTGGCGGCTTGTGCGGCGGCGGGGACGAGGCCGAGGGCCAGCGCCGCGCCCAGGGCGGACATGATCCGGAGCGGGTGTCGCATGCGGGTCTCCTTGTGGTCGACGGGGTGCCTGTCCTCAGGGGCGTTCCATGGCGTTCCATCGCGGTGTCCGCTGGCCGCGGCGGCGCCGGTGCCGCACAGTGGCCGGATGAGCGATGCGACGAAGGGCCCGGCCCTGTCCGGTGGCGTGGGCGGGGCGGCCGCGCTGGAGCCGCTGCTGCGTGAGGTGCTGGCCGCCCTGGCCGAGGGCGCGCGGCGGCGCGGCGGCCCGCTGCCCGCCCGCACGCCCCAGGAGCTGGCCGCCGAAGTGGCGCGGGCGTTCGCGCCGGAGGGCGAGCGGCTGGGGGCGCTGACCGAGCTGCTGGCCTACGGGAGCGCTGATCCGGCCGATCCGTTCTGCGCGGCGCACCTGCACTGTCCGCCGCTGGCGGTGGCGGTGGCGGCCGATCTGGCGGTCTCGGCGCTCAACCCGTCGCTGGACTCCTGGGACCAGGCGCCGGCCGCGACCGCGCTGGAGACGGCGCTGCTGGCCGAGCTGGCCCGGCTGGTGGGGTTCGGGACGGCCGCGGCCGGCGTGCTGACCTCGGGCGGCACCGAGTCCAACCTGATGGGGCTGATGCTGGCCAGGGATCTGGCGGTGGGCCGGTCGGCGGGCGTCCGGGCCGAGCTGTCGGGCCTGCCGGGCGGGGGACCGCGGCTGCGGATCTTCGCCTCCGAGGCCGCGCACTTCTCCACCAGGCGGGCCGCGGCGCTGCTCGGGCTGGGTGAGGACGCGGTGGTCGCCGTCCCGGTCGACCGGGAGCTGCGGATGGAGGCCGGAGCGCTGGCCGGGGCGCTGCGGGCGAGCGCCGGGCGCGGTGAGCTGCCGGTGGCGGTGGTGGCCACGGCGGGCACCACGGACACCGGGGCGATCGACCCGTTGCGCGCGTGCGCGTCGCTGGCCGCCGAGCACGGCGCCTGGCTGCACGTCGATGCCGCCTACGGCGGTGGCGCGCTGCTGTCGGACCGGCTGGCCCCGCTCCTGGACGGTCTCGCGCTGGCCGACTCGGTGTCGCTGGACTGGCACAAGCTGGGCTGGCAGCCGGCCGCGGCCGGGGTGTTCCTGGTGCGCCGGGCCGAGACGTACGCCTCGCTGGCCCGGCGGGCGGCCTATCTCAACCCGGCCGACGACGAGGAGGCCGGTTACCCGAGCCTGCTGGGTTTGTCGCTGCGCACCACGCGCCGGGCCGACGCGTTCAAGATCCTGGTGACGCTGCGCACGCTGGGCCGGTCGGGGCTGGGCCGCCTGGTGGACGCCTGCCACGACCTGGCCCGGCACGGCGCGGCGGCGGTGCGCGCCCATGGGCGGCTGGAGCTGCACGCCGACCCGGTATTGACCGCGTTCCTGTTCCGGTACGTGCCGGCCGATCCGGCGCGCTCGGACGAGGTGAACGCGGGGCTGCGGCGCAGGCTGCTGCGGGAGGGCCGGGCGGTGGTGGGCCGGACCGAGCTGCCGGGGACGGGCCCGGGCCGGGTCCGGCTCAAGCTCACGCTGCTCAACCCGCACGCCAGGCCGGGCGACCTGGACCGGCTGCTGGCCGTGGTCGCCGCGGCGGGCGAGGCCGAGGAGTCCGGCCTCTGACCTCGCCTCCCGCCTGCCGGGGTCAGGTGAGCAGGGTGGACGGGTCGCGTTCCGGCGGGCCGGCGGGCCACCAGTGGCCGTCGTGCTCGGTGAAGGGGTACCAGCGGCCGTCGCGGCCGTAGCGGACCTGGCGGGGGCCGAGGGTCCAGCGGTTGCGCCAGGTCTCCAGCTGGGGCGGCGGGTCGCCGTCCCAGCCGGACTCCAGCAGCGCCTGGGCCCTGGCCAGGTCCTGGCGGGCCGGGGTCCAGGGGGTTTCGAGCACGTCGAGCCCGGGGGCGCCGCCGTACCGCCAGGCCTGGACGGCGGCGTCCAGGCCGAGGTCGAGGTCGTGCTCGGCGGCCAGGCGGACGCGGTCCTGGTACTCGGTCAGCGGTTCCAGGTGGCCGTGCAGCAGGATCTGGCGGGCGCGGGCGGCGGCGGAGGCGGCCAGCACGGCCAGGGCGGCCACGTCCACGCCGGGTGCGGGGTCGAGGGCGAGGGGGGTGAAGGCGGTCTCCCGCGGGGGCGGTTCGGGCAGCGGCGGCTCGCCGAGCGCGAACGCCTGCGCGGCGGGCACCCCGCCGGAGGCGTCCTGCTCGGTGGTCGCGCCGCCGGGCGCGCGGGCCGGGGGCGGGAGGGGCAGGTCGCGGTTCTGCAGGGCCTCGATCAGCTCCTGTTCGCCGCGTCCGCGCAGCAGCAGCAGGACGAACGGGTCGCCGTCCAGCAGCCAGGACGCCTGGTAGCACAGGGCGGCGGCGTGCTTGCAGGGGTGTCCCCAGTCGGGGCAGGAGCATTCGGGCTCCAGGTCGCCGACGGTGGGCAGCAGCGGCACGGCGGCGTCCTCGGCGGCCTCGACCAGGTCGTGCGGGACGTCGCGGTCGAGCAGGGCGGCGATGTGCCCGGCCTTGGCGGCGACCTGGTCGAGGAAACGTTCCCAGGCGGCGTCGGTGAGCTGCTCGACGCGGACGACGGTGTCGTACTCGTGCTCGGTGACGGCGGCCAGCCGGCCGGGGCTGACGGTGATCGGCCCGACCTGGCCGGTCTTGGCGTAGGCGCGGCCCTTGCGCAGCAGGGTCTGGTCGAGCGAGGTGTCCTCCAGGGCCTTGATCCACGCCTGGCCCCACCAGGTGGTGGCGAAGCGGGCGCCGGCGCGTTGCGGGGGGAAGGCGGCGAATCCGCGTACGGCGGTCATCTGAGCTCCACGAGTGCGGCGAGTTCGGCGTCGGTCAGCTCGGTGAAGGCGGCCTCGCCGGAGGCCAGGACGGCGTCGGCGAGCGAGCGCTTGGCGCCGAGCATGGCGGCGATGCGGTCCTCGATCGTGCCTTCGGCGATGAGCCGGTGCACCTGGACGGGCCTGGTCTGGCCGATGCGGTAGGCGCGGTCGGTGGCCTGGTCCTCCACGGCGGGGTTCCACCAGCGGTCGTAGTGGATGACGTGGTCGGCGCGGGTGAGGTTCAGGCCGGTGCCGGCGGCCTTGAGGGAGAGCAGGAAGACGGGGACGTGGCCGTCCTGGAAGCGGGCGACCATCTCCTCGCGGCGGGCGACCGGGGTGCCGCCGTGCAGCAGCTGGTTGGCGACGCCGCGGCCGGACAGGTGGCGTTCCAGGAGCCTGGCCATGGCGACGTACTGGGTGAACACCAGCACGGCGCCTTCCTCGGCGACGATCGTGTCGACGAGCTCGTCGAGCAGTTCCAGCTTGCCCGAGCGGCCGGTCAGGCGGGGGGACGATTCGTGCAGGTAGTGGGCGGGGTGGTTGCAGATCTGTTTGAGCCCGGTCAGCAGTTTGACGATCAGGCCGCGCCGGGCCATGCCCTTGGCGTTCTCGATCTGGGTCATGCTCTCGCGGACGACGGCCTCGTACAGGGCGGCCTGTTCGGTGGTGAGGGGGACGGGCCGGTCGGTCTCGGTCTTGGGCGGCAGTTCGGGGGCGATGCCGGGGTCGCTCTTGCGGCGGCGCAGCAGGAACGGCCCGACGAGCCGGGCCAGCCGGGCGGCGGTGTCGGCGTCGCCGGACTCGACCGGTTTGGCCCAGCGGGCCCTGAAGCGGGTCAGGGGGCCGAGCAGTCCGGGGGTGGTCCAGTCGAGGATGGCCCACAGTTCGGACAGGTTGTTCTCCACGGGGGTGCCGGTGAGGGCGACGCGGGCGCCGGCGGGGATCTCGCGCAGCGCCTTGGCGGTGCTGGAGGCGGGGTTCTTGACGTGCTGGGCCTCGTCGGCGACCAGCAGCCCCCAGGGGTGGGCGCCCAGGGTGGCCGCGTCCAGGCGCATGGTGCCGTACGTGGTGAGCACGAAACCGTCGTCGGCCAGGGTGCGGGCGTTGCCGTGGTAGCGGCGGACCGGGACGCCGGGCGCGAACTTGGTGATCTCGCGTTCCCAGTTGCCCAGCAGCGAGGCGGGGCAGACCACGAGGGTGGGGCCGGTGCCGGCGCGGTGCAGGTGGAGCGCGATCAGGGTGATGGTCTTGCCCAGGCCCATGTCGTCGGCCAGGCAGCCGCCGAGGCCGAGCGAGGTCATCCTGGCCAGCCAGCGCAGCCCTTGGAGCTGGTAGTCGCGCAGGGTGGCGGCCAGGCCGGGCGGCGGCGGCACGGGTTCGGGGTCGGTGAGCCGGTCGCGCAGGTCGGCGAGCCAGGCGGTGGGTTCGACGGTGATCTGTTCGGGTTCGTCCCCGCCGTCGATCTCGACCGTGCCGGTCAGGGCCGCGCCGAGCGCCTGCAGGCCGGTCAGGGGCTTGAGGTCGCGCTGGCGGGCCTTGCGGGCCAGCGCGGGGTCGATGAGCACCCATTGGTCGCGCAGCCGTACGACGGGCCGGTGGGACTCGGCCAGCAGGTCCATCTCGGCAGCGGTCAGCGGGGCGCCGCCGAGCGCGAGCCGCCAGTTGAAGCTGGTCAGGTGGTGGCCGCCGAGGAAGGAGGGCAGGTCGGAGGGCGCGCTGTCGCGTTCGCCGACGACGGCCTGGGCGCTGAGGCCGCGGACCAGGGAGCGCGGCCAGTGGACCTCGACGCCGGCGGCGGCCAGCCGGTCGGCCGCGCCGGTCAGCAGGTCCGCCACGTCGCCGTCGGTGAGGGCGAGCTCGTCGGGCACGGCGTGCTCCAGCAGCCGTTCCAGGCGGGGCCAGGAGCGGGCGGCGCGGCGCAGGGCGAGGGTGACCTCGATCCTGGCGCGCAGGCCGAACCCGGGGTCGCGGCCCTGCCACAGGTCGGCGGCATCCACGACGAGCGAGGGGTCGGCCAGGCCGTGCACCTGGACGACGGCCCGGAACTCGGCCTGGGCCAGGTCGTCGGCCTCCAGCCGGAGCGAGAGCCGAACGCCGGAGTCGAGCCCCGCCGAGACCTCCTCGGCCCAGGGCCGCAGGTGGGGCACCTTGACGGGCTTGACGGCGGCGAAGGCGGTGGTGCCGGTGGCGCGTACGGCTCCGGGCGAGCGCGGCATGGCGTCGGCCACGGCGTCGAGGAAGGCGCGCACCAGAGGCTCGGCGTCGGGCAGCAGCAGGTCGCCCACGGGGATGGCGCGGGCGGCGGCGGGCATGGCCGCGGCCAGCTCGCGCACGCGGCGGGCGTCGGCGGCGTCGAGGGGGCCGGCGCGCCAGGAGTCGTGGCCGTCGGGTGAGACGGCGGGCAGGATGCGGCCGCGGGTGACGAGCTGGAGGGCGACCAGCGCGACGGCGCCCCAGAAGCGGGTGGCCGGGTGGGCGGCGGCGTCGGCGCGGGCCCTGGCCAGCACGGCGACGGCGTCGGCGACGGGGATCTCGGTGACGGCGCGCTCGCGCGCGCGAGGTTGTCCGTCGTCGTCCTGTTCGATCACGGTGGCCGTGCCGTCGCCCTGGTCGTCGAGGAAGACCAGGTGGCCGGACCTGGGGGGATCGCCGGGACGGAAGATCGCTGGGTGTCGCGCCAGATCCGGAAGAGCACTCATAGGCCGTACAGTGTACGGTACATCGGGGTGTGGTTTACCACAGAGCACATCGGCCGTCCGCCTCATTACCGCCATAACGGATCATTCGTAGCCTGGGGGACATGACGGATTGGTTGATTGCGTTGATGGAGAACCTCGGCGCCTTCGGGGCCGGGCTGGCGATCATGCTGGAGAACCTGTTCCCGCCGCTGCCCAGCGAGGTGATCCTGCCCCTGTCCGGCTTCACCGCCAGCAGGGGCGAGCTGGACCTGCTCGACGTGCTGGTGTGCACGACGCTCGGCTCGGTGGTCGGGGCGCTGGCCCTGTACGGGGTGGGCGCGCTGCTCGGCCGCGAGCGCACGCTGGCCATCGCCGCCAAGCTGCCGCTGGTCAAGGTGACCGACATCGAGAAGACCGAGGCGTGGTTCCTGCGGCACGGCCGCAAGACCGTGTTCTTCGGCCGGATGATCCCCATCTTCCGCAGCCTGATCTCCGTGCCGGCGGGGGTGGAGCGCATGCCGCTGGTGACGTTCACCCTGCTCACGACGGCCGGCAGCGCCATCTGGAACACCATCTTCGTGCTTGCGGGATACTTTCTCGGCGAGAACTGGTCGCTGGTCGAGGCGTACGTGGGGATCGGCACCTACGTGGTGATCGGCCTGGTGGCGCTGGCGATCGCGGTCTTCGTCGCGGTACGGCTGACGGAACGGCGTAAGGGAAGGCATGCGAACCGCCGCTGAGGGGCTGAGGGTGCTGGGCGCGGTGGTCCTGGGCGGGCTGACCGCCCTCGCCGGCGCGCTGTTCCTGCTGCTCACGCTGCCCTTCCTGGGGCGGCCGCGGGTGCGGGCGCTGGCGGCGGGGCTGGCCGGGTTCGAGGCTCGCCGCCTGCGCCTGGACACCGCCGCGCTGGACGCGTTGTCCGGCTGGGACACCCGGCCGGCGCGCTATCTGGCCGCCAGGATCCCGGCCGGGGTGCTGGGCGGGCTGGTGGTGGCGCTGCTGGTCCTCGGCGCGCGCGCCGGAATCCTGCTGCTGGGGGCCTGGGCCCGCGGCGAGCCGTACGACGGGATGACGCCGACGCCGCCGCTGGTGCTGTACTTCCTGGTCGGCGGCTGCGTGTTGCTGTTCATCGCCGTGTCGGGGCTGGTGGGGGTGCACGCGCTGGAGCGGCGGCTGGCCGGGCGGCTGCTGGGGCCCGACCGTACCGAGGCGCTGGAGCGCCGGATCGCCGAGCTGGCCGAGAGCCGGGCCGGGATCGTGGCCGCGGTCGACTCCGAGCGCCGCCGGATCGAGCGTGACCTGCACGACGGGCTGCAGCAGCGCCTGGTGGCGCTGTCGATGCTCATCGGGCGGTCCCGGCGGGGGCGTCCGGAGCTGCTGGAGCAGGCGCACGAGCAGGCCCAGCAGGCGCTGGCCGAGCTGCGCGAGGTGGCCTGGCGGGTCTACCCGAGCGGGCTGGACTCCCTCGGGCTGGGCGAGGCGCTGGCCGGGGTGGCCGAACGCGCGGGCGTGCCGGTCAAGGTGGTGTGCGACCTGCCGAGCCGGCCGCCGATGGCGGTGGAGACGGCGGCGTACTTCGTGGTGAGCGAGGCGGTGACCAACGCCGCCAAGCACGCGGCCGCCACGATGGTGACGGTCGAGGTCAGACAGGAGGACGACAGGGTGCTCGTACGGGTGAGCGACGACGGCACGGGCGGCGCGCGCCCCTCGGGAGGCGGCCTGTCGGGGCTGGCCCGGCGGGTGGCGGCGCTGGACGGCGCCTTCGAGGTGGTCAGCCCGCCCGGCGGCCCGACGACGGTGGCGGCGGGGCTGCCGTGCGGGTGATCCTGGCCGAGGACTCCACGCTGCTGCGCGAGGGTCTGGTCCGCCTGCTGGGCGAGGAGGGCCACGAGGTGCCGGCCGCCGTGAGCGACGGCGAGGCCCTGGTGGCGGCGGTGGCCGAGCACGCCCCCGACGTCGTGGTGGTGGACGTGCGCATGCCGCCGACCCACACCGACGAGGGGCTGCGGGCGGCGCTGGAGATCCGGCGGCGCTGGCCGCAGGTCAAGGTGCTGGTGTTGTCGCAGTACGTGGAGAAGCGGTACGCCACCGAGCTGATGAGCGCCGACGTCGAGGGCGTGGGCTATCTGCTGAAGGACCGCGTGGCGCAGGTCGGCGACTTCCTGGACGCGCTGGAGCGGGTGGCGGCGGGCGGGGCGGCCTTCGACCCGGAGGTGGTGCGGCAGTTGCTGGCCCGTACCACGCAGGTCGATCCGCTGGCCCGGCTGACGGCGCGCGAGCGGGAGGTGCTGGAGCGCATGGCCCAGGGCATGACCAACGCCTCGATCGCCGGGCAGCTGCACGTGTCGCAGAGCGCGGTGGAGAAGCACGTCAACTCGCTGTTCGACAAGCTGGGCCTGTCGCACGCCAGCGGGTACAGCCGCCGGGTGCTGGCCGTCCTGCACTTCCTGAAGTCCTGAAGGGGACCTTCGTGCGTCCGCGCGTCTTTCGTCACGAGGACCTGCCGCGGCTGCGGCAGGTCCTGTCGGGGTGGATCGCCGAGGCCGGGCGGTGCGGCTACGACCACGCCGGTGAGCTGCCGCACCGGGTCTATGACAACCTGCGCGACCGCCGTCCGGCCGCCGAGCTGGTCCGGTTGTGGGAGGACGCCGGTGGCCTGGCCGGGATCGCGATCCTGCTGCGGTTCGGCTGCGCCTTCGACGTCTTCGCCGCGCCCCGGCTGCGCGGCGGGCCGGCGGAGCTGGACATGCTGGAGCAGGCGGCCGCCGCCACCGCGCGCCTGATGGACCCGGGCGAGCGGTACGTGCTGACCGACGTCCTCGACTGCGACGCCGCCCGGATCGGGCTGCTGGGACGGGCCGGTTTCGCGCGGTTCCGGGTGTGGGACCACGTCAACGAGCGCGACCTGCGCGGCCCGCTGCCCGAGCCGGGCGCGCCGGCCGGGTTCGAGGTGCGGCACGCCCGGCCGCAGGACGCTCCGGGTCTGGCCGAGGCGCGTAACGCGGCATTCGGCGACGACTGGACCGGGCCGCTCTACCGTTCTGCGGTGATGGAGCGGCCCGGCTACGACCCGGCCGACGAGATCGTGGTCCAGGCGCCGGACGGCCGGATCGCGGCCTTCGCGGTCGGCTGGCTCGACGGCCGCAACGCGACCGGTCACTTCGAGCCGGTCGGCACGCATCCGGCGTTCCAGCGGCGGGGCCTGGCGCGGGCGGCGATGCTGCACGCGATGCGCCGCATGCGGGCGGCGGGCATGACGGCGGTGACGGTGAACCACGACGCCGACAACGTGGCCGCCCGCGAGCTGTACCGTTCGCTGGGTTTCGTCCGCCGGCACGAGACCTACGGCTACCGCCGTCCGGCCGGCTGATCGGCCTGCTTGCCGTCGATCCGGCCCAGGGGGTGGGGGGCCGCTTCCAGGGCGGCGCGGGCGGCGGGCCAGGCGGGGTCGCCGGGGTTCAGGGCGGTGCGCAGGTAGGCGGTGGTGAGCCGCTGCAGCAGGGCCAGGCGTTCGGGGTTCTCGTCGGTGGTCTCGGCGACGTGGTGTCCGGCGACGCCGCCGAGGGTGTGCTCGGCGCCGAACAGCGTCAGCAGGCTCTTGTCGCCGGGGCTGTGGCGGTAGCCGTCGGTGAACCAGTCGGGTCCGCGCGTCGACAGGGGTGAGTCGTCCTTGTCGCCGGCGACCAGCAGGGCCGGGGTGGTCATGAACTCGAAGGCGGGGTTCATGAAGGGGAAGTGCTCGGCGGCGAACGGTGACAGGTCCCGGCCGCCGGTGCCGGGCAGGGCGAGCAGCACGCCGGCCGTGACGCGCGGGTCGGACAGGTCCTGCCCTGGGCGGCCGTCGGCGTCCAGGATGCGGGCGCCGAGGAGCATGCTGGCGCTGTGGGCTCCCCAGGAGTGGCCGGCGACGGCGACACGGCCGCGGTCCAGGCGTCCGGCCAGGCCGGGCAGGGCTTTCTCCAGGACGTCGAGGCCGTCGATGACGCGCTTGAGGTCTTCGACCCTGATGCGCCAGATGTGGGGGGTGCGGGGGTCGTCGGCGGGCAGGGCGAGCGTGCGGGAGTCGAGGTGGGTGGGTTGCAGGACGGCGAAGCCGTGGGCGGCCCAGAAGTCGGCGAGGGGGGCGTAGCCGTCCATGGACCAGCCGTGGCCGTGGGACAGGACGACGACGGGCAGGTGGTCGCCGGTGGCGGGGGCCGAGACGCGGACCTGGAGGTCCTGGCCCCGTCCGGGGGCGGGCAGGACGACCGGCCGGACCGACACGACGGGGGCGGTGGGCGATGCGGGCATGGTGATGCCTTCCGGGTGGAGTTGCCAGCAGGTGGGCGTGCAGGTGGGCGTGGGAGAGGGCAGGGCTTGGCCGTCGGGCCTTCGCTCTGGCATGATGTTGCAAGCGGGACCGTGTCCCGTTTTCGACGATACGGGACCGTGTCCCGTTTAGCAATGCGACCCTGGGAGGACCGGCGTGGAGGAGTCGCGGCCGAAACGGGCCGACGCGCGGCGCAACGAGGAGAACCTGCTGCGCGCGGCCGCCGCGGTGTTCGTCGCCTCGGGCGTGGAGGCGCCGATCCGCGACATCGCGGCCGAGGCCGGCGTCGGCACCGCCACGATCTACCGCCATTTCCCCACGCGGGCCGACCTCGTCATCGCCGTCTACCGCCACCAGGTGGAGTCCTGCGCCGCGGCCGGTCCGGCCCTGCTGGCCGCCGGTCCGAGCCCGTACGCGGCGTTGCGGGAGTGGATCGGGCTGTTCGTCGACTTCCTGGTCACCAAGCACGGGCTGGCCGCGGTGCTGCAGCCGGACAACACCGGTTTCCAGGCGCTGCACGCCTACTTCCTGGACCGCCTGGTGCCGGTGTGCGCCCAGCTGCTGGAGGCCGCGGCGGCCGCCGGCGAGATCCGCGGCGATCTGGACGCCTTCGAGCTCATGCGCGGCGTGGGCAACCTGTGCATCGGGGCCGAGGCCGACCCCCGCTACGACGCCCGCCGCCTGGTCGGGCTCCTGGTCGCCGGGCTCAGCCGGGAAGGAAGACCTTAAGAGATCCGTAAGCCGGTCCGGCGAGACTTCAGGCACATCCCGAGACGCATGGAGAACCATCATGAGGAAGATCAGCGCGAACCTGTTCATCTCGCTCGACGGCGTCGTCCAGGACCCGGCGGACTGGCACTTCCCGTACTTCAACGACGAGATGGGCGCGGCGGTGACGGCGCAGATGGCCGACACGCTGCTGCTGGGGCGCGAGACGTACGACAGCTTCGCCGGGGCGTGGCCCGAGCGCGAGGCGGCCGGCGGCGAGGACGCCGACTTCGCCAGGACGATCGGCGACGCGCGCAAGATCGTGGTCTCCCGCCAGCCGCTGGAGTTCACCTGGCGCAACTCCGAGCTGCTGCAGGGCGACTTGGTCAAGGGCGTGACGGCGCTGAAGGCCGAGCCGGGCGGCCCGATCGCGATCAGCGGCTCGGTCTCGGTGGTGCGGCAGCTCCTGGCCGCCGGGCTGCTGGACGAGCTGCACCTGCTGGTGCACCCGATCGCGGTGCGCAAGGGCGAGCGGCTGTTCGACGAGGGCGACAGCTCGATCCCGCTGGAGCTGGTCAGCTCGCAGACGTTCGCCACGGGCGTGCTGTACCTGGTCTACCGGCCGGCCGGGGCGGCCGGTGAGGGCTCCTACGACGACGCCAAGACCCACCTGCCCCAGGACGTCCGGTAACACGCTCTGCCTGTTGTGACAGGCCCGGCCTCGCCTTCTGCGGCGGGCCGGGCCTGTCGTGCGCGCGGGGTCAGCGGGTCAGGGGGTCAGCAGGTCGTCCAGTTCGGCTGCGAAGAGCAGGGCGGGGTCGAAGCCCATGCCGGCGAAGTGGCCGGCCAGTTCCAGGGACAGCACGCCGTGGATCCGGGTCCAGAAGCTGAGGGCCCGGTGCAGGACGGCGGGCGGGGCGAGGTGGTCGCCGGCCCAGTCGCGGTGGGCGTCCAGGTGGTGGTCGAGCTGGGTTTCGGGATGCCGGGGCGGGGCGGCCGAGGCGGCGTCGAGCAGGAGGGTCATGATCTGGGATGAGATGGCGGTGATGTCGTCGGGGGCGTGGTAGCCGGGGACGGGGGTGCCGTAGATGAGCAGGTAGCGCTGGGGGTCGCGCAGGGCCCAGCCGCGGACGGCGTGAGCCAGCCCGGCCAGCCCGCCCCCTTCGGCGGCCTTTTCGGCGGCCTTCTCGGCGGTTGAGCGGAGGGTGTCGGCGAGGCTGCGGTAGGCGTCGCGGATGAGTTCGGTGATCAGCTCGTCGCGGTTGGCGTAGTAGCGGTAGAGCGCGGGGCCGCTCATGCCCATCTGCTTGGCGATCGCGTTGAGGGACAGCGCGGAGGCCCCCGTCGTGGCGATCTGCTGCCAGGCGTGTTCCTTGATCTCGGCACGGATCTGGGCGCGGTAGCGCTCGCGCGGGCTCGCCGTGCCGGTGTCCGCCATGCCGTGCCGCCTTCCGCCGCTACACCCAAGAGATTTAGTTAGAGGCTATCACGAAGGTTGTTGACACTCCTTTCTCTGTGCGGTTATAACTTCTAACGAACGCATGAGCTTCTAGCCGTTCGCATCCGTCCAGGTGAAGGGAACGTCATGACCACGTACCAGCCGTCCACCCGTCCCGGTCGTAGTACGCCGGTGGCGGTGAGCGTCGCCGCCTGGGCGGTCCCCGTCATGATCGTCGGCCAGTTCGCGCTGCTGGCGATCGTTCCGGTCGCGGTCGTGCTGGTCGGCGCGCTGCGTCAGGCCCGGGACCGGCTGGTCCGGTGGGCGGCCGTGCTGGTGGCCCTCGCCTACGCGGCGCCGTTCGCCGTCTGGGTGGCCCGGCCCGGCGGTGCGCCGAGCCTGTCGAAGGACATGCACCCCGCCTTCGCCGTGCTGATCGTCGCCGCCTGCGCCGCGCTCGTCGCGGCCATCGTGCGGGCCGGACGGCGCTGACGGCATCCCCGGCCTGGCCGCCCTTTCTTCGATCCCTCAACGAGAGGAACACCATGTTCAGCAACGTCCGCGTCGCCTCGATCCTGATCCCGCTCGCCGTGGCCGGCGTCCTGGCGGGCAACGTCCCGGCCGCCCACGCCGCCGCCGGGGCGGCCCAGTGCCGGGGGGAGGGGGTCGACGCCGCCGCCCGCATCCGTTACCGGGCCGACATCGTCATCAAGGCTCCGCTGAGCAGGATCTTCGGCCTGCAGACGCGGGTGGAGCAGTGGCCCGACTGGCAGCAGCCCGTCCTGTCCAGCAAGCGGCTGGACCACGGCCCGCTGCGTCCCGGCTCGTCGTGGCGGTGGACCACGCCCGCTCCGGCCACCGCCACCACCCCGGCCACCACCATGCACATCACCTCCACCCTCCGGCGCGTCAGGCGCGAGGCCTGCCTGCTGTGGAGCGGCCCGGCGGTCGGCACGGGCGTGCGCATCGACCGGGGCGTGCACCTGTGGACGTTCACCGAGGTCAAGGGCGGTGTGCGCGTGCACACCGAGGAGACCTGGACCGGCGGCCAGGTCGAGGCGGACGTGGCCACCGCCACCAAGCTTCTCGGCGCGGGGCTGGAGGCATGGCTGCGCGACCTGAAGGCCGCCGCGGAGTCCCGCTGACCGCCCGCGCGATGTGACGGGCGCCACTGTCCCCGGATGTCACGCGGCGGCGGCGACCGGCGTCTGGTGCGTGTGGCAAGGTCGAGAACCGACAGGCGGGAGCACGAGATGGACACCAGCGTCGAACCGGCGGACCAGGCGGACCAGGCCGACAGCGCGACCCGGACGTTCGTCGAGCATCGCAACCTGCTGTTCACCGTCGCCTACGAGATGCTGGGCTCGGCCGCCGACGCCGAGGACATCCTGCAGGAGACCTGGCTGCGGTGGGCGTCGGTCGAGCTGGAGTCCGTGCGTGACCGGCGCGCCTTCCTGGTCCGCATGGTCACCAGGAAGGCGCTGACGCGGCTGCGCACGATGCGCCGGCGCAAGGAGTCCTACGTCGGGCCGTGGCTGCCCGAGCCGCTGCTGACCTCGCCGGACGTGGCCGAGGACGTCGAGCTGGCCGAGAGCGTCTCGATGGCGATGCTGCTGGTGCTGGAGACGCTCCATCCCACCGAGCGCGCGGTGTTCGTGCTGCGCGAGGTGTTCGGCCTGGAGTACGACGAGATCGGCGAGGCCGTCGGCAAGACCCCGGCGACGGTGCGGCAGATCGCCCACCGCGCCCGGGGGCATGTGGCCGCACGCCGTCCCCGGGCGAGCGTGTCGGCCGAGCAGGCGCGTCAGGCGCTGGCGGCCTTCCAGAGCGCGATCGAGACCGGCGACCTGCAGTGTCTGCTCGACCTGCTGGCTCCTGACGTCGTCCTGCTCACCGACGGCGGTGGCGTGGTGCGGGCGGCGCTGGCGCCGATCGAGGGTGCGGCCACGGTGGCCGGGGTGCTGTCCAGGCTCGCCGGGACGGCCCGTTTGCGCCCGGCCCACGTCAACGGCCATCCGGCGCTGCTCGTCGACCTCGACGGCGAGATCGACAGCGTCGTGGCGATCCGCCTGGACGGCGGCCTCATCAGCGGCCTGTACGCCGTGCGCAACCCCGGCAAGTTGTCGCGGATCGGGCATGAGACCGTCGTGAGCCGCTGACGGGCCGCGGGGAAATCCGGGTGCGGCCGCCGTCTGTCGTCGCCGATCATGCCCGGTATGGAAGCGTGTGTGTTCTGCGAGATCGTCGCCGGGCGGGCCGTGGCCAGCGTGGTCTACGGCGACGACGACGTCCTGGCGATCCTCGACCTCCGTCCGGCCACGCCCGGTCACGTCCTGGTGATCCCGCGCGCGCACGTCGCCGGCCTGGCCGAGGCCGGTGACGCGGTCGGCGGGCCGATCTGGCGGGCGGCCCGGCGGGTGGCGGCCGCGCTGCGTGCCTCGGGGCTGCGTTGCGAGGGGGTGCGGCTGTCGCTGGCCGACGGCGAGGCCGCCGGTCAGGAGGTCTTCCACCTCCACCTGCACGTGGTGCCGCGCTTCGCGGGCGACGGCGTGGTGGTCGGCGCCGAGTGGCGCAGCCGCTCGCGCGCCCGGCTCGACCAGGACGCGGCGCTGATCCGTGCCGCTCTGCCGCGCTGACCCGCCCGCCGACCCGCTGGCCCGCCGACCCGCTGACCTGGGGCCGGCCGCTGAGCGGCGACAGGCACGGAGGGAGCGCGGCCTGTTGTTATGCTCCCCGCATGTTCCGCGAGGCCCGGCTTGACGACTTCGAGCACATCGTCCGCCTCTATCGGCAGTTGCAGCCGGATGACCCGGAGGTCGTGGACGGGTCCGATATGGCGGTCTTCCGGCAGATCCTCGCATCCCCCGCGCTGCGTCTCTTCGTGCTCGAACTGGACGGGGCCGTCGTCGCGACGACGTACCTCAACGTGATCCCCAACCTCACCCGGTCGGCCTCGCCGTACGCCGTGATCGAGAATGTCGTCGTCGAGGCGTCCCGGCGGGGCGCCGGGCTGGGCAAGCAGATCATGGCCGCCACCCTCCAGGCCGCGTGGGAGGCCGGCTGTTACAAGGCGATGCTGATGACGAGCTCGCGCCGGCCTGCGACCCACGCCTTCTACCGCGCCTGCGGCTTCTCCGGTGAGGCCAAGCACGCGTACGTGGCCCGTCCCTCCTGACGGCCCGCCGCCCGTGGCAGGCGCGCCGGTCACAGGGAGCGTTCGAGGAAGCCGAGGATCGTGCGGGCCAGGGTGACGCGGTGGTCCGACAGGGCGTGGTCGGTGGGGAAGAGGTGGTCTTCGAGGCGTTCGACCGGGTGTGCCCGGTAGGCGGCGACCAGGGGTTCGTGGTGCACTTCGTGCGGCGTGACGACGTCGTGGCCGGTGCCGGCGAGCAGCACGGGGCGGCCGGCCAGCCGGGGCGCGAGCCGGGCCAGGCGCCAGGCGTCGCCGTTCGCCTCCATCTCCTCGACCAGCGCCTGCCCGCTGGTGCCGCGCAGGGGGGCCAGCTCGCCGTCGAACGCCTTGACGTACCCGGCGCGTACCTCGGCGTCGGCGCGGCACAGCGCGGCGGCCACGCCCAGGTCGAACGCGGCGACGGAGGCGACGGCGGTCACGGACGGGTCCGCCGCGGCCGTCGTCAGCGCCGCGAACCCGCCCATGCTGTGGCCGACCAGCGCCAGGCGCCGCGGGTCGAGCCGGTGGGCGGCGGCCAGGCCGGGCAGGGCGGCGACGACGGCGGCGGCGTCCTCCAGCACGTGCCACCAGGACCAGGTGCCGCCCACGCCCCATGATCCGCGGTAGTGGAACACCAGGGCGGCGTAGCCGGCGCGGCGCAGCGTCTGGGCGAGGTCGAAGTTGCGCTCGTTGCCGGGGAATCCGTGCAGCAGCACGACGACGGGGTGCGGGCCGCGTCCGGCGGGCAGGTGCAGCACGCCGAGCAGGCGCTCGCCGCCGCTGTCGAACGTCACGTGCGGCGTGGTGGCCGGGAAGCCGGGGTCGCGCGGCGGGTCAGCGGCAAGCGGGTCAGACATGGGTGAACTCCCCGAGATCGAACCGACCGGTACGACCCGAGACATTAGCAGCCGATCGAACCGACCGGTACTATCCAAGCCATGCCCGTGGCCAAAGGCTCCACGATCGACCCCGCCCGCACCCGCGCCGCCATCCTGAGCGCCGCCACCGACCTGCTGTACGAGCGTGGGCTCGACGGCATCGGCGTCGCCGGGCTGTGCGCCGGGATCGGCATCTCCAAGGAGACCCTGTACCGGCACTTCGGCACCAAGGAGGGCCTGGTCGAGGCCGTGCTGCGGGAGCGCAGCGACCGGGTCGCCCGCTGGCTGGCCGGTCGCGTCCAGGCCGCGGACGACGATCCGCGCGCCCAGCTGGCCGCGGTGTTCGACGCCCTGCGACAGTGGTACGCCGACCCGGGCTTCCGCGGCTGCGCCCTGCTGAACGCCGCCGCCCAGCACCACGCCGACCCCGTACGGGCCATCACCGCCCGCCACCTGGACCGCTACCTTGAGCTGCTGACCGGCGTCGCCGAACGTGCCGGGGCCGGCGATCCGGGGCTGGTGGGGCGGCAGCTGCTGATGCTGGTCGAGGGCGCGACCGTCGTCGCGGCCCATCATGACAGCGCAGCGGCCGCCGACCACGCCCTCCAGGCCGCCCTGACCCTCCTGTCCGCCACCACCCCCTGAATGCTCCCCGCCCCTGGAAGCCCTTCCCCCTAAGGTCGGAACGTTCCCCGCGACCGACACCGAAGCCGTTCCGCGACTGATCCAGAGCGTTCCGGGGCGACCCACGACCGGAGACCCGTCCACCGGCGAGCCGTTCCCGCAGCCCCACACGGGCACCCCATCCGGGGGGAGGCCGCATGGGTGTGCCTTCAGGCCCGCCTTTGGGGCATCCTCGCCACTCCAGGCCAGGAGGCATCCTCTGACCTGTGGCGCGGATCCCCGCCCGTCGCGATGGCGGCACATGCCCGGAGGACCGCCCCCAGCGCCCTCGGCCCGAGAGCCGCCGCCCGGCCAGGCGGGTGCGCAGATTCGCTTCCTCCCGAAGGGGGCGCCCCGCGCCGGAGCCTTGCTGGTTCTACCGCTCCGTTCCTCCGTCACGCAGCCCTCGCCTTCCGGCCCGGCCGCACGTGCCCAGCAGGCCCGGACGCGCACTTCGGACAACGGAAGTCGTCTTGACAACTTCATTTGTCGGTGGGAAGGTTGAGGCACCTCAGGAACTCAAGGAGCGACAATCATGCGAAAGATCACCGCGGGCCTGTTCATCTCCCTCGACGGCGTCGTCGAGGCCCCCGACACCTGGCACTTCCCGTACTTCAACGACGAGATGGGCCAGTCGGTCGGCGCGCAGATGCAGGCCGCCGACGCCATGCTGCTGGGCCGGCACACCTACGAGGAGTTCGCCGGATACTGGCCGCACCAGGACCCCGAGAAGGAGCCGATGGCCGAGGCGATGAACTCCTCGACCAAGTACGTCGTCTCCACCACGCTGACCTCGCCGTCCTGGCAGAACACCGAGGTCGTGAGCCTGGCCGACCTGGCGGCGTTGCGCGAGGGCCCCGGCGGAAACATCTCGGTCGTCGGCAGCGGCACCCTGGTCGTCTCGCTGCTGCGCGAGGGCCTGCTCGACGAGCTCAACCTGCTGCTCCACCCGATCGTCGTCGGCTCGGGCAAGCGACTGTTCGACGACGCGCGCGAGCAGATCCCGCTCACCCTGACCACCTCCACCACCTTCAGCACCGGCGTGCTGAACCTGATCTACACGAGGGCGTGACATGGCCGCCAAGACCGTCGCCGACAAGCTGCTCGTCAAGCCGGCGACCACCGTGTGGGTCTCCGACCCCGCCCATCGGCCGCTCCTGGGGGCGCTGCCCGAGGGCGCCCGCGAGGCCGGATCCGTCAAGGAGGCGGACGTCGCGCTGATCTTCGCCTCCGACGCCGCCGCGGCCCGCCGGATCCTGGACGAGCACCGCGACGAGATCACCGCGCCGCCCGTGGTCTGGGTGGCCTACCCCAAGGGCAACAAGTCCGACATCAACCGCGACACCCTGTGGCCCATCGTCGGCGAGTACGGGCTGCGTCCCAACGGCCAGGTCGCGGTGGACGAGACGTGGTCGGCGCTGCGCTTCCGCGCACTGAAGGACGGCGAACCCCCCTTCACGGGCGGCCGCAGCTGACCCCAGCCACCATCCGCCTGACCGGTCAGGCGGACAGGTCGTCGCCCAGCACCAGCAGCAGATGCTCGTCCTCGCCGTGCCGGACCGTGCCGGCGCGCCGGAACCCGTGGCGTTCCAGCAGCCGCACCGAGCCGGTGTTGCCCGCGAACGGGTCGGCGTACAGGGGCCTGGTCTTCTCCTCCGCCAGGAACAGCCCCAGAGCCGCGGTGCCGACGCCGCGCCCCCAGAAGGGGCGGCCCAGCCAGTAGCCGACGAACCGCCGCCGGCCCTCCCACCAGGACACCACGTTCCCGGCCACCTCACCCCCGACCGTGACCGTGCGCACCAGGACGGTGGGATCGCCGAGCACCCGGGTGTTCCAGTGGGTCATGAAGGCCACCCGCTCGCGAGGGGCGAACCTGGACCGCCGGACGGCCTCCTCGTCGTGCTCGTGCTCCAGGAACACCTCCAGATCGGCCTGCAGGACGGGCCGCAGCCGCACGTCATCGCTCATGCCCGCCGAGTGTGCCACCAGGCACCGACAGTTCCGGCGGACACGCCTCCCGCGCCGCCGTTTCCCTCACCCAATGTGATCGCAGCCCTGCCTTTGGGCTGCTGACCGGGGATTTTACCCGGCCATCGAGCTTCACGGAGAGTGACATGGGGTAGTCACGGTGCAGAGTCGCCCGCTCGGGCAGGGAGGAGGAGCGCATGACAGGCACAGCCGTCAGCGGGCCGGGGGCCGTCGTCGAGGTGCCGACGGTCACGCTCGCCGGCGGCGGAGTCGCGGCTCGGGCCGCGACGGGCACGGGCACGTCCCCGGTCAGGGCCGCGAGCCGCTGCGGTCACCACGGTCACCCCGACGGTCACCCCCATGACGCGGGGCCGGCCGTTGTCCGCAGCGCAACCGCGTACCGCCCGGCCGGCCGGCCCATGCCGTACCCCACCGCGTACGGCATGGCCGGCCACGGCGGGAGCTCCTCGCCGGGGTCGTGATCCCGATGCCGGTCCCGCCGCCGGGTCTGACTTCCCCAGTCCTCAGCCCGGCGGCGGGACCTTCTCATGCCCACCCCTGCGCCCGTGCCGGGTTCGTCCGGCCGGATCATGAGCACGTATCTCATGTCCTGAAGAAGAAGAAGAAGGAGGAGGCCAGGGATGAGACCGGTGTACGCCGGTGCGGCGGTGGAGGTGGCCGCGCGGCCGGAGGAGGTGTTCGCGCTGATCACCGACTGGCCGCGGCACAGCGAATGGATGTTCATGACGTCGGCGCGCCAGGTGGGCGAGCACCGGGTGGAGGCCTACACCGGGGTGCGGCCGGTGGGATTCCTGGACACGATGACGATCGTGGCCTTCGAGCCGCCGTCGTACGTGCTGATGGAGCACACCGGGCGGCTGGTGCGCGGGCGGGGCGCGATCCGGGTGCGGCCGTGGCGGGGCGGCAGCCGGGTGATCTGGGCCGAGGAGCTGCTGCTGCCGCTGGGCGCGGCGGGCCGGGCGTTGTGGCCGTTGGGACGTCCGGTGGTGACGGCCCTGGCCCGGCATTCGCTGCGCAGGCTGGCGCGCCTGCTGGAGGCGCCGGCCCGTTAGGTGGCGTCGTGGACGACCAGAGCCAGTTGCACCCGGTTGTCCAGGCCCGCCTTGGTCAGGACGCGCGAGATGTAGCCCTTGACGGTGCCCACGCTCATGTGCAGCTCGCCGGCGATGACCGCGTTGGGCTTGCCCTGCCCGACGGCGAGCGCCACCTGGCGCTCCCGCTCGCTGAGGGCCGACAGCACGCGGCGGGCCTCGGCGCGCCGCCGGTCGTCCTCCTCGGGCATCAGGTGGGCGATCAGCCGGCGGGTGACGCTGGGCGACAGGCTGGGCTCCCCGGCCGCCACCCGTTTGACGGCCTCGACGATTCCTTCGGGCGGGGTGTCCTTGAGCAGGAACCCGCCGGCTCCGGCGCGCAACGCCCGGAAGACGTGCTCGTCGGCGTCGAAGGTGGTCAGGATGATGACCTGCGGGGCGCCGGTGCGGGCGCGCAGCCGCCGGGTGGCCTCGATGCCGTCGAGGCCGGCCATGCGGATGTCCATCAGCACCACGTCGGGGGAGTGCTCGGCGACCGCGGCCTGGACCTGGCCGCCGTCGGCCACGGCCCCGACCACGCGCAGGTCGGGCGCGCCTTTGAGCATCAGGGTCAGCCCGGTGCGGACGAGCGCGTCGTCGTCGACGATCAGCACCCGGATCGGGCCGGGCTCACTCCGCGACTCCTCCACGGGGCCATGGTAGCCGTGCGGCCAGCCGGAACCCGCCGTCGCCGGCCGGTCCGCGGTCCAGCCTGCCGCCTGCCAGGGTGACGCGTTCCTCCAGGCCGGCCAGCCCCGCCCCGGCGCCGGTGTCGGCCAGTTCCGCCCGCGGCCCGGCGGGCGGCGGGTTGCGCACCTCGACGGTCAGCTCCCGGCCGGCCGTGCCGCGCACCTCGACGGTGACGGTCCGGCCGGGGGCGTGCTTGCGGGCGTTGGTCAGGCCCTCCTGGACGACGCGGTAGGCGGTGCGCCGGGTCGGCTCGGGCAGGTCGGCGAAGCGTATGCCGTGTTCGCGCAGGTCGATGCGCATCCCGGCCCGCCGTGACTCCGTCACCAGCGGCTCCAGCCCGGCCGGCGGCTGCTCGGCGGAGGGCCGCTCGGCCGAGGCGGGCTGGTCGCCGGGGTGCCGGCGCAGCACGCCGATGACGCCGCGCAGCTCCTGCAGCGCCTGGTGGGCGCTGGCGCGGATGACCTCGGCCGCCTCGGCGACCTCGGCGGGCGTGGCGGCGGCGTTGAAGCGCAGCGCGCCGGCGTGCACGGCCAGCAGCGACAGCCGGTGGGCCAGCACGTCGTGCATCTCGCGGGCGATGTCCAGGCGTTCGGCGCGGCGCGCTTCCTCGGCGCGTTGCCGCTGGTCGGCCTCGGCGCGGCGGGCGCGTTCGGCCAGCGAGGCCAGCAGTTGCCGGCGGGTCCTGGCCAGGATGCCCCAGCCGGTGACCGCCCCGCCGAACAGCACCGCGACCAGCGCCCACACCGGGTACGGCGCCAGCCCCGGCGGCCGCAGGGCGAACCTGGCCAGCGAGGCGGCCACCCACGCCGCGCCGACGGCCACGGCCGCGGGCGGACGCCGGTAGAGCGCGACGACCAACGTGGCGATCCCGGCGGCGACCGAGGCGGCGGCGGCCGGGATCGCCAGCGCGACCGCGGCCAGCCCGGCGGCCACCGGACGGCGGCGGCACCACCACAGCGCCGCGCACGCCGCCGCGCCGCCGATCACGTCGGCCCACACGTACCAGCGGGGCGTGCCGGGCCCGAGGTCTCCCCACACCACCGAGACGGCGCCGGCCAGGGCGAGCACGACCCCTCCGGCAACCGCGACCCGCTCCCGCCGCGACCGCCCGCCCTGAATCTCGTCGCCCGTCTGCGGGCTGTTCGCCCCGAACACCATGGCCGATCGTAGCCCGCACCCGCCGTGCCGGGCGGCAACCGTGGTCACCGGCCGTGGCAACCAAAGTCGTGCCCGGGGCGCGACCGCGGTGGCCACGGACCGGCCGCAAGGCAGCAGCGCCGCCCCCACGCGGGAGGGGAACGTGGGGGCATGGTCTCCCTTCAGGCACGCGGCCGGTGGGCCGCGCTCGTCCTGGCCGGGCTCACCCCGGTCGTCGCCGAGCTCACGCTGGGCAATCCGCCGCTGCGCCAGGCGTGGCTGCTGCTGGTGTGGACGCCGATCTACGGCGCGGGCACCGTCCTGATCCGCGAGCTGGTACGCCGTGCCGGCCGCGGGTGGGGGTCGGTGCTGCTGCTGGGGGCGGCGTACGGGATCGTGGAGGAGGGGCTGGCGCTGCAGGCGCTGACCAGCCCCACCCTGTACGGCGCGGCGGAGTGGGCGCCGCGCGTCCTTGGCCTCAACAGCGCCTACACCGAGCTGAACATCCCCTACCACGCGGTGTTCAGCGTGGCGCTGCCGATCCTGCTGGCCGACCTGATGTTCCCGGCGCTGCGCCACCGCCCCTACCTGGGGCGGGCCGGGCTGGTGGTGGCTGGCGTGGTGTTCGTGCTGGGCGTGCTGCTGCTGCGCTGGACGGCGGCCTTCATGGACCCCGGCTACCTGGCGCCGTGGCCGGTGCAGGCGGGGATGCTGCTGGCGGTGGCGGCGCTAGCCGTCCTGGCGTTGCGGGTCGTCCCGCCGCCGCCGGCCGGGTCGGCGCGGGCGGCCGGGGGGCCGGCGGGCGTGCCCGCTCCGGCGCCGGTGGCGGTGGGGGCCGGGGTCGTCGCGTTCGGGTATCTGGCGCTGCTGTTCCCCTTCGGCGGGGCCCGGCATCCGGCCTTCACCCAGGGCGGCTGGGTGGCGGCGCCGATGGCGGCCGCGGCGCTGCTGGCCGTGGTGGCCGCGCTGCTGGTACGGCGGTGGGCCGCGCACGGCGGCTGGGGCGACCGGCACAGCCTGGCGCTGGCGGGCGGCGCGCTGATCGGGCACACCGCCTTCGGCGTGCTCGCCAACGGCCAGACGGCCGCCGACCGGGTCTCGCTCACCGTGCTCGGCCTGGTGACGGCCGCTCTCCTGGCGCTGCTGGCCCGCCGTACGGGCCGGCTGTCAGCGCCGGCCGGCACGCGCTGACCCGCAGCGCCCGTACGGACTGACGTTCAGCGGGTCACGGCGGCGGGCTGGGCGTGGCGCCGCACGGCGGCGGCGAACGCGGCGATCAGCGGGTGCGGACGCCGCCCGTCGCCGGCCAGCTCCGGCTGGAACAGCGTGCCGACGAAGAACGGGTGGCCGGGCAGCTCGGCCACCCGCACCATGCCGTCCTCGGCGTGGCCGGAGAAGACGAGCCCGTGTGCGGTCAGCGTCCCGCGGTAGGCGTCGTTGAGGCCGTAGGAGCAGCTGTAGGCCTCGACGATGGACGTGGTGCCCATGATCTGCTCGATCCGCGAGCCGGGGGTCAGGCGCACCAGCCCCTCGTGCCCGGCCAGCGAGCACGACAGCGGCTCCAGCAGGAACGCCCCGGCGCCGGGGGTGTTCTCGGCGTGCTCGACGTCCATCCCGCACACGTTGCGGCCGTACTCCAGCAGCATGTGCTGGAAGCCGCCGCAGGTGCCCAGGAACGGGATGCGCCGCTCGCGGGCGGTGCGGGCGGCGTTGACGGCGCCGGCCTCGCTGGCGTACGGGCTGCCGGGCATGATCCAGATGCCGTCGAAGCCGTCGAGGTCGTCGGCCTCGGTGGTGGGGGTCCAGTAGGGGTCCAGGGCGATGCCGTCGCGTTCGCGCAGCGCCTCGATCAGGCGGGGGACGCGGGCGTGGGACCGGACGCCGGGTGAACGGTCTGCGACCAGGGCGATTCTCATGCCTCCCATCGTGACCTCCACCCGCCCTTAAGCGCCAACGATGATGTCTGCACCTGCTATAAGCATTACTGATGGACCCGAATCTGTTGCGCACGTTCGTGACGGTGGCCCGCCTGCGCTCCTTCTCGGCCGCCGCCCACGAGCTCGGCTACACCCAGTCGGCGATCTCCCAGCAGGTGGCGGCGTTGGAGGCCGATCTGGGGCTGCCGCTGCTCGGCCGCCGCCCGGTGGAGCCGACCCCGGCCGGTGAGCGGCTGCTGGAGCACGCGGGGCCGCTGCTGCTGCGCCTGCGGGCGGCGCGCGCCGACGTGCTGCGGGCGGCGGCCCAGCCGGCCCACCGGCTGCGGCTGGCCGCGACCCCACTGGCGGTCAACGCGGTGCTGGCCGGACGGCTGGCCGAGGCGCGCGCCGCCCAGCCG
This sequence comes from Nonomuraea sp. NPDC004702, assembly GCF_053601695.1. Classification (NCBI taxonomy): domain Bacteria; kingdom Bacillati; phylum Actinomycetota; class Actinomycetes; order Streptosporangiales; family Streptosporangiaceae; genus Nonomuraea; species Nonomuraea sp. NPDC004702. The sequence goes on along the minus strand of NZ_JBSGCE010000003.1, from coordinate 124,465 downwards.
CGGCTGCGGGTGGAGGTGCGCACCTGTGACCGGGAGCGGCTGGCCGAGCTGCTGGCCGAGGGTGAGGCCGAGCTGGGGCTGGCCGACGGCATCGCCGCGCCCAGCGACCCGCTGCGCCTGCCGGAGTCGGGCCCGATGACCACGGTGGGCGTCAGCGAGGAGGACCTGGTGGTGGCGTTGCCGCCGGGGCATCCGCTGGCGGGACGCCGGGCGCTGCGGCTGGCCGACCTCGTCGACGCCCGCTGGCTGCAGACGCCGCTGTGCCCGTTGCCGCGCCTGCGTGACCTGGCCGGTGACGGGTTCGCCGCCGCGCTGGTCTACCAGGGCGACGACGTGCACACCGTGCTCAACCTGGTGGCCGCCGGGCACGGGCTGACCCTGCTGCCCGCCTCGGCCGGGCGGGGGGTGCCGCTGGTGGCGCCGCGCCTGGTGCACCGCGTGGAGCTGGTGCACGGCGCGCTGCCGCCCGGCCCGGCCGCCACCCTGGCAAGGGCCCTGACCGGCCCGCCGGCCTGACGCGCCGGATGCGGGCCGGTCGGGTCCGGCAGGGGACGGGTCAGGCGTGCCAGCCGGTCACGCCGCCCGGCACCGGCGCGGCCGGGTCGTAGGGCTCGCGGGTGAAGACGAACGTGTTGAGGTCGAGGTGGTCGGCGGCCACGCGCAGCCTCTCGCCGGCGTAGTAGCCGTCCAGCCCGAGCCAGGTGCCGTCGTCCTGGGGCACGAACCGGGAGGCGCGCCCGCTGCCGTCCACGGGCGCCAGCGACAGCCCGCGCTCGGGCAGCAGCCGCAGCGCGTACGGCTTGGGACCCCAGTGCCACAGCCCGGTCAGCGCCAGCAGGTCGGGGTCGGCGGGGGCGGGCTGCCACTCCTCGGGCAGGCGCGGCTCGTGCTCGTCGAGGATGTCGAGCAGGTCGGTGGGCAGGGAGCCGGTCATGCCGCTGGTGGTGTTGGCCATGAACAGCACGCCGACGCGTTCGGCCGGGTCGGCCCACACGGTGGCCAGGAATCCGGGCATGGACCCGGTGTGCCCGGCCAGGCGGCGCCCGCCGACGCGGGCCAGTTGCAGGCCGAGCCCGTAGCCGGCGGTCCAGGAGTCGCCGTCGGCGACGCCGGCCGGTTCGCGCATCTCGGCCAGGGTGTCGGGCGACAGCACGCCGCCGGTGTCGCCGCCGACGAAGGCGGCCCAGCGGGCCAGGTCGTGCGGGGTGGACCACAGCTGCCCGGCCGGCCCCATGGCCACGGCGTCGTGCTCGGGCTCGGTGAGCACCGTGTCGGCCCACGGGTGGACGGCGTAGCCGGTGGCGTGCGGGGCGCGGGGGCGGGCGGTGGTGGCGTTCATCTCCAGCGGCGCCAGCACCTCCTGCCGCACGGCCTGCTGCCAGTCGGCGCCGCGCAGCCGGGCCACCAGCTCGCCCAGCAGCGCGAACCCGACGTTGGAATAGTGGAAGAGGCGGCCGGGCCGGTGCCTGACCTGGTCGGGGCCCACCCGCTTGAGCAGGTCGGGCAGCTCCAGGCCGGGGGTGCGCTCCCACCAGTCGGTCGGCGGTTCGGCGGTCAGGCCCGAGGTGTGCGACAGCAGCTGGGCGATGGTCACCTGCCCGGCGGCGGTGCCGGGCAGGTGGCGCTCCAGCGGGTCGGTCAGCGCGAGCTTGCCCTCGTCGCGCAGCCGCATGACGGCCACGGCCACGATCGACTTGGTGATCGATCCCAGCCGGTACTGGGTGGCCGGGGTCGGCGGGCCGTCGCCGACGCGGCCGCGGCCGCCGAACCACACCGTCCGCCCGTCTCGGACGATCGCCGCCGTCAGCGACGGCACCCTGCACTCGGCCTGCTCGACGGCCAGCCTGCGCAGCAGCGCGCGGGCCGTCACCTGTCCCACCTGACTCATGGGCGACAAGACTAGCGGCGTCGGGTGGCCGCCAGGTGCGTACCTGCCGCCTCGCCTCGGCCGGCCGGGCTGTCATCGATCGTGGTGCGGGGTGACCAGGCCGGCGTCGTAGGCGGCGATGACGAGCTGGACCCGGTCGCGGGCGCCGAGTTTGGTGAGCAGGCTGGCGATGTGGGCCTTGGCGGTGCCGGGGCTGATGTGCAGCTGGGCGGCGATCTCGGCGTTGGACAGGCCGCGCCCGGCCAGGGTCAGCACCTCGCGTTCGCGCGCGGTGACGCCCAGCGGCTCGCGGGGCAGCGGGCGGGGCTGGGGGCGGCCGGCGAACTCGGCGATGAGGCGGCGGGTGACGCTGGGCGCGATCAGCGCGTCGCCGGCCGCGACCACGTGGACGGCGGACAGGATGTCCTCCAGCGCCATGTCCTTGACCAGGAACCCGCTGGCTCCGGCCCGCAGCGCGGCGTGGACGTTGGCGTCGTCGTCGAACGTGGTGAGCATGATGACGCGGGTGGCGGGGGATTCGGCGGTGATGGTCTGGGTGGCCTCGATGCCGTCCATGCCGGGCATGCGGATGTCCATCACGACGACGTCGGGGCGTAGCTGCCGGGTGAGCTGGACGGCTTGGGCCCCCGTCCCGGCCTCCCCGGCGACGACGACGTCGGCGGTGCCGTCGATGACCATGCGCAGACCGGCGCGGATCAGCGGCTGGTCGTCGGCGAGCAGGACGCGGACGGTCACCGTGCCTCCTCCTGCGTGCCGCGGCCGCTCTCGCCCACCGGGGCGAGGTGTGGCAGCGGGAGGGCGGCGGTGACGCGGAAGCCGCCCTGCGGGCGCGGCCCGGCGCTGAGGCGGCCGTCGAGCAGGGCGGCTCGCTCACGCATGCCGGCGATCCCGTACCCGCTGCCGGTTGAGCCCGCGCCGGTTGAGGCGGTGCCGCGTCCGTCGTCGGTGATGTCGACGCGCAGTTCGCCGGGCGCGTAGTCGAGGACGACCTGGCAGTGGCGGGCGCCGGCGTGGCGGACGACGTTGGTCAGCGACTCCTGGACGATGCGGAAGGCGCACCGGTCGACGGCCGGGGGCAGCTCGCGTGGCGTGCCTCGGCGGCGCACGTCCACGTGGAGGCCGGCGGCCGTGGTCGTCGCGGCGAGCCGGTCGAGGTCCGCCAGCCCCGCCGGCAACCCCGACCCCGACCCCGGCACCGACCTCGGCCCCGGCACCGTTTCCGGCCCCGCCCCTGGCCCCGTCCACGTCTCCGGCTCTCCGGCGGCCGGGGGCTCGCGGAGCACGCCGAGCATGTGCCGCAGCCCTTGCAGGGTCTGCCGGCCGGCGGCCTCGATCGCGCCGAGCGCCTGGCGCGCCTGGTCCGGCCGGCTGTCGATCACCCGGGCGCCCGCGCCGGCCTGGATGGCGATGACGCCGATGCTGTGGGCGACCATGTCATGCAGCTCTCGCGCGATGCGCAGCCGGTCGGCCGTGACCGCCTGAAGCTCGGCCTGCGCACGCAGCGCCTGCCCGTACTCGCGTCGTTGCCGGAGCGTCGTGCCCGCCGTCCAGGCGACCACGACGCCCAGGCCGAGCAGGAGCGACAGCGCGAGGAAGCCCGGCGCGGCGGCGCGCAGCCCCTGGGCCAGCAGGGTCCCATGCCAGACCGCCTGCTGCACGATCAGCGTGGCGGCCGCCGCCACCAGCCCCCTCCGGCGCGTACGGGTGGCCGTGATGAGACAGACCAGCAGGTCGGCCGCCGGCAGCAGCGGCCAGATCCGGTCGGCGGGCTGCGCCACGGCCACCGCCACGACCAGTTCGGCCAGCAGCACCGCCAGCACCGCCCACGGCCGCCGCCGGGCCCACACCATCGGGACCGACATCACGGCGGCGAACCCGATGTGTGCCGCGCCCACCGGCAGCGGGCTCTCGCCGTCGGTCAGCGTCACGACGTACAGCAGCGGCAGGCAGGCCACCACGGCGCACCACGACAGCGCCGTCCGCACGCCGTGCGGCAGCCGCTGCGTCAAGGGTGGCCTGGGCGTTGGTTCGCGCACCCGGCCGATCGTAGTCACCGGTCGCCGCCGCGGGCATCGGCCTGCCGGCCTATGCCCGCGGGCCACCCCACCGGCAGGCGAACCGGCCTGCGGCCAGATGTCCCGCCTGCCCGGCCTGCGACACCGTTGGCCGGGTGATCGAAGTCAACCAACTGACCAAGCGTTACGGCGCGGTGAGGGCCGTCAACGCGCTGACCTTCACCGTGCGGCCGGGCTGCGTCACCGGGTTCCTCGGCCCGAACGGCGCAGGCAAGAGCACCACGATGCGGATGATCCTCGGGCTGAACAGGCCCACCAGCGGCACCGCCACCATCAGCGGCCGCCCGTTCGCCCGTCACCGCGCCGGCCTGCGGCACGCCGGCGCGCTGCTGGACGCCGGCGACGTGCACGGCGGGCGCACCGCGGCGGCCCACCTGTCGGCGCTGGCCCGCGGCAACGGCCTGCCCCGCCGCCGGGTGGGCGAGGTGCTGCGGGAGGTGGGTCTGGAGGGCGTGGCCCGCCGCCGGGTGGGCGGCTTCTCCCTGGGCATGCGCCAGCGGCTCGGCATCGCCGCCGCCTTGCTGGGCGACCCGCCGGTGCTGCTGTTCGACGAGCCGGTCAACGGCCTGGACCCCGAGGGCGTGCGCTGGGTGCGCGGCCTGTTCCGCCGCCTGGCCGCCGAAGGACGCACCGTGCTGGTCTCCAGCCACCTGATGAGCGAGATGGAGCACACCGCCGACCGGCTCGTCGTCATCGGCCGGGGCGAGTTGATCGCCGAGGAGAGCGTGGCCGAGTTCGCCGCCCGCGGCACCGGCTCGTCGGTGACCGTGCGCTGCGGCGACCCCGCCGAACTGGCCGCCGTGCTGGCCCAGGCAGGCGCCCGCGCGCATCAGGACGACGACGGCGCGCTGACCGTCACCGGGCTGAGCGCCGCCCGCATCGGGGAGCTGGCCTTCGAGCGGCGCATCGTGCTGCGGGAACTCGCTCCGCGCCGGGCCTCGCTGGAGCAGGCGTTCATGGAGCTGACCGCCGACCGCGCCGACTACCGCGCCGACTCCCATGCCGCCGCCCTGGCAGGTGACCGGCGATGACGGCCGCCCGCCGGCGTGACCTGCTGGCCGCCGAGTGGATCAAACTGTGGTCGTTGCGCTCCACCCGCTGGCTGCTCGGCCTCGGCCCGCTGGCCATCGTCGCCTTCGCCGCCCAGAGCAGCCTGAACGCCTACCGCGAGTGGCCCAGCTTCCCGCCGATGCAGAAGGCGACGTTCAGCCCCTTGAACGAGGCGTTCAGCGGACTGTCGGCCACCATGTTCATGATCGGGGCCGGCGGCCTGGGCGCGCTGACGATCGTCGGCGAGTACGCCACCGGCCTCATCCGCACCACCCTGACCGCCGTCCCGGCCCGTCACCGCGTCGTGGCCGCCAAGCTCGCCGTCGTCGGCGGCGTGCTGCTGGCCATCGGCGTGCTCGTCTCGGCCGCCACCTTCGGCGTCAGCCAGGCCATCCTGTCCGGCCGCGGCGTCGCCGTCGCCCTCGACGATCCCGGCGTGCTGCGCGTGCTGGCCGCCAACGCGCTCCTGGCTCCGCTGTCAGGGCTGGTCGGCATGGGGATCGGCGCGCTGCTGCGGCACACCGCGGCCGCCGTCGTGTCCGTCTGCGCGGTGCTGGTCATCGTGCCGACGTTCTTCCGGCCGACCGTCCACCAGTGGCTCAACGACCTCTACGCCCTGGTGCCCTTCTACGTCTGGCGTACCTGCCTGGGGCTGCCCCAGCTCCGCGACGACCCCGCCCTGCCCACGGTGGCCGGCTCCTGGGCCGTGTTCGCGGCCTGGCCGCTGGCCGCCGCCGTCCTGACCGTGCTCGTCGTGCACCGCCGCGACGTCTGACCGCTCCTGAGAGGAATCCGATGAACTCCCTGCTGTTCCGGCCGCTGGCGGCCTGCCTGGCCCTGGCCGTCACGGCCTGCGCCACGCCGACCGCCTCGGCCACTCCCTCCGGCCCCTCCACCGCCTCCGGCCCGGCCGCCACCGGGTCCCCGGCCGTCACCGCGTCGCCGGCCATCGCCCGGCTGGAACTGCCGCGCCCCACCGGCCCCGATCCGGTCGGCCGCGACGTCCTGTCCCTGGTCGACACCAGCCGTAAGGACCCGTGGGTCCCGCGATCGGGCCCGCGCCGGCTGATGGTCTCGATGTACTACCCCGCTCGCTCGGCCACCGGCGCCCCGGCGCCCTTCATGACGGTGGAGGAGGCCGCGTCCCTGCTGCGGCGCAAGGCCCCCGGCGCCGACCTGCCCGCCGAGATCGTCAGCGGCATCCGCACCTACGCCCACACCGGCGCGCCCCCCAGGCGCGGCCGCCGTCCGCTGGTGGTGCTCTCACCCGGCCTCGGCCTGCCGCGGGCCAGCCTCACCTCCCTGGCCGAGGACCTGGCCAGCCGCGGCTACGTCGTCGCCTCGCTCGACCACGCCTACGAATCGTCGGGGACCGTCTTCCCCGGCGTCGGCCTGCTCACCTGCGCACCCCTGTGCGACCAGCCCAAACCCCCCGAGGGCGGCAAGGCCGCCATCGCCAGGAACCGCGCCAAGGACGTCTCCTTCGTCCTGGACCGGCTGACCGGACGCCACCCGGCCTGGAAACGCGCCGACCTGATCGACTCCAGGCGCGTCGGCATGGCCGGCCACTCACTCGGCGGCGAGGCCGCCTCCACCACCATGGCGACCGACAAGCGCGTCAAGGCCGGGATCAACCTCGACGGCACCATCAGCGCGACCCTCCCCGCCACCGGCCTGGGCGATCGCCCGTTCCTGCTGATGGGCAGCCAGAGCGACCACAGCCCCGGCAAGGACGACACCTGGGACAGCGCCTGGCGGACCCTGCGCGGCTGGAAGCGCTGGCTCACCGTCGCCCAGGCCCAGCACAGCAGTTTCACCGACCTGGCCATCCCGCAGAGCAGAATCGGCCCGCCGGCTTCCGGCGTCATCGCCGCCGAGCGCGGCCTGGCGCTCACCCGCGCCTACGTCGCCGCCTTCTTCGACCAGCACCTGAGGAACATCAGACGGCCCCTGCTCGACGGGCCCACCCCGGACAACCCCGAAGTCGGCTTCCACAATCCGTGACCCGGCACCGGGAGGCGCACGCGCCGCTCTCTCCGTCCGCCGCCCTTCCCCTGATCGCGTCCGGGGCCGGTCAGCGGGTGGGGGCGCGGTCGAAGGCGTCGAGGATGAGGCGGCTGGCGTCCAGGTCGCGGGCGGTGTCGCCGAGGCCCGCCACCTCGATGGGGCCGGGCCAGGTGTGGCCGCCGCCGTCCACCGTGTACAGGCGCAGCGTGGCTCCCCGCGCGCAGGACGTCCACAGGCGCAGCCGGACGCGGCGCAGGGGATGGCTGGTGGCGGGGGAGGTGCAGCGCTGGGCGGTGGCCCAGGCGTCCATGGTCTGCTCGACCGGGGGCAGCACGATGAGCGCGGCCAGGTGCCGCAGTCGGCCGCCGGGCTCGGGGTGGCCGCCGTCGTAGGGGACCAGGCGGTCGGCGGTGCCGTGGAAGGCGACGATCGTGGTGGGCACGGGCTGGGCGCAGGGCTGGGCGATGGGGATGCCGGCCACGGCGGCCACGCCGCTCAGGCGTCCGTCCAGGGCGCAGACGAGCGAGGCGGCCAGGCCCGCGCCGTAGGACAGGCCGGCGGCGAACTCGCGTCCGGGGTGGGCGCACTGGTGGCGTTCGACCTCGTCCAGCAGGGCGGCCAGGTAGGCGGTGTCGTCGGGGCCGGCGGTGTGTGGCAGGGTCCAGGCCAGCCGTCCGGGCGCCGATTGGGGGGTGATGACGATGTAGCCGCGGCTCGGGCCGATCTGGGGCAGGCGGCTGTAGGCGGCCTGTTCGGCGGCGTTGGAGCCGAGCCCGTGCAGGTTGAGCAGCACGGGGTGGGGGCCGGGCCCGTCGGGGACGGCCAGCAGGTAGCGGCGGGTCAGACCGGCGGTGGTCAGCTGGTGAGCACCGGAGGCGAGCCGGCGGGCCGTGGCCGCGCACCCACTGCTCGCCGCACCCCGCACCCGCTCCCGCATCCGCTCCTGCCCCAGGTCCTGTCCCTGCTCTTGCCCCTGCCGCTGCCCGTCTCCCTGCGCCTGTCCGGGAGTCCGGCCCTGCGCCTGTCCGGGAGTCCGGCCCTGCGCCTGTCCGGGAGTCCGGCCCTGAGCCCCGCCCAGCGCGGGGTCCTGCACCGGGCCTTGCGTCCGCGGGGGAGTCGCCTCCTGGGACGATCGAGGAAGGGGTGCCACTGCGGAGGGCGGCGAGGAGGCCTGCCCGCCGGCCGAAGGCGACCGTTCGCCTGCGCCCGGCAGAGAGGGCACCGCGCAGCCGGACAACACCGCCATCACCACGAGCGACATCAGCGCCAAGACCGTGGTGCTCGTGGTGATGCTCGCGTCGGCGCCCGCGGTGCTGATCGTCCTGGCTCTCGCCGTACTGCTGGCGCTCGCTGTGTTGGTGCTGGTGCCCACGGTGCTCGCGTCGGCGCCCGTGATACTGGCCGCCGTGCTGCTGCTCGCGGTGGTGCCTGCGCTCCTGCCCATCTCGCCCCCCGCGCGTGCCGATGGTCGTACTGGCAAGTGTGCCTCGCACGGCCGTCCGTACGCGCGCATGCCGAAACCGGCCGCCCCCTGTGCCCGGGGGACGGCCGGTCAGGGGCGGCGGGTCAGCACACGATGAAGATGCTCTTCCAGCCGACGGGGGTGCGCTGCTCGGCGTTGCGGTTGGAGGCCAGTTCGAAGTGCATCACGCCGGAGGCGTTGGGCTGGTTGTACATGCGGCCGCTCTGGCCGTCGCCGTACCACTTGTAGGAGCCGTGGTAGGGGATGTTGGACACGCCGCAGGCGTCCAGGACGACCGAGCGGCCGGTGAAGCCGGGGCCTTCGTAGGCGACGTACTGGGAGGCGTACGCGGCGCCGGCCGAGGCGAGGACGAACCCGGCGGTGATCGCGGGGACGAGAAGGATCTTCTTCAACGTGTACTCCTTCGAGGGTTCCTGACGAATGCCCACGGTGGGTAATCGTATGGCAACCCTTCGTACACGTCGAGGCGTTTTCGCTGATGGCGGGGGCGCGGGGCCGTCGAGGACGGTTGACGACAGCGGTCCGGGCCGTCGAAAAAGCCGCTCACCGCCGCGCCTGCCGGCGGCGGTGAGCGGCTGGAAGCCGGCCCGAAAAAAGGAGGGGGAGCGGGGGAGCGGTCAGGACTTGGCGTGCAGGGCGCTGCCCTTCTTCCACTGCGAGAAGGGCAGCTGCCAGTAGCCCCAGCCGTTGTTCCACTCCAGCTCGCGGTTGGTGCCGGTAATCTCCACGACGTCGCCGCGCTGGAAGTTGTCGTAGAACCACTTGGCCTGGTCGGGGCGGGAGTTGATGCAGCCGTGGCTGACGTTGCGCACGCCCTGGGCCCAGACGTTGTCCTTGGCGTGGACGTACTCGCCGGAGTTGGAGATGCGCACGGCGTGGTTGATCATCACGTCGTAGTAGCCGGGGTCGCCCTTCTTACGGCCGGGGGAGATCATGCGCACCGGGTTGCCGCGTTCCATCGTCAGGTGCACGCCGGAGGTCGTGGTGTACTCGCGGGTGGTGGCCATGCCGGCGCTGATGCGCATGGTCTGCACGCGCTTGTTGTCCTTGTAGACGTACATCATGTGGGTCTTGGTGTTGACCTTGCTGATGACCTTGGCGCCGATCTTGAGGCTGGCGGAGTAGTCCTTCACGCCGTACAGGCCCTTGCCGGCCTTGACGCCGGTGATGCGGGCGTTGAAGGTGACCTTCTGGTGGGCGGGCCAGTACTTGGCGGTGCGGTAGATGACGGTGGTGTCGTTGATCCACCGCCAGGCGCCGGTGACGGGCTTCTCGGCCTCCACCTCCAGGGCGCGCTCGACGGCCGCCTTGCCGGTGACGGGCTGGTTGAAGGTGACGATGATCGGGGCGCCGACGCCGAGGGTCTCGCCCTTGGCGTTGGGGGTGACGTCGGCGACCTGCAGCTCCCGCTCGGGCTTGACCGTGGTGAAGGTGCTGGTGGCGGCGGTGGCGCCGGCCTTGGCCGAGACGTTGTAGTTGGTGGAGGGCTTCAGCGGCGTCCGGGAGACCCATTTGGTCTTGTCGGCGTTGAACCTGCCCTCGACCGTGTGGCCGCCGCCGTCGACGGTCACCTCCTCCAGCGCGCCGCCTGCGGCGGTGACCACGACCTTCTTGTCGGGGCTGACCTTGGCGCTGCCTTCGGCGGGGCTGATGGTGACGGTGGGCGCCTGCGGGGTGGCCACGGTGGTGGCTTCGGGCGCTTCCGGCCCGCGCGAGGCGGCGTTCCCGCTCGAGCAGGATGCCGTCAGGGCCGCGACCGCCAGCAGCGCGAGGCCGACGGCAGACTTCGTCCATGCGGGCGCAACGTTCAAGACTGTCCTCTCCCCCAGGGCGGCAAACCCACCCCAAAGACTTTAATGCTCCTGCATGTATGACGCAGAAGCATTTAGGAGAGTTCGGTCACATTTGCATCACTAATTGCTGTCAACCCCAGGTCAACCTGCGTCAACGCGACGATCAACGCTCTTGCCCGTGAGGGTTCAGCGCCGCTCCAGGCGATGGGTCAGGCTCGTGTGCCGCCGTCCGGCGCCCTTGGTCCGTACGGCCTGGGCCAGCGCCCGCCGCGACCCCACGATCACCACCAGCCTCTTGGCCCGCGTGATCGCGGTGTAGAGCAGATTGCGCTGCAGCATCATCCACGCGCTGGTGGCCAGCGGGATCACCACCGCCGGATACTCGCTGCCCTGACTGCGGTGGATGGAGACGGCGTAGGCGTGGGCCAGCTCGTCCAGTTCGTCGAAGGCGTAGTCGACCTCCTCGTCCTCGTCGGTGCGCACGGTCAGGCTGTGGTCGTCGGGACGGATGCCGGTGACGATCCCCACCGTGCCGTTGAACACCCCCGCCGCGCCCTTGTCGTAGTTGTTGCGCAACTGGGTGACCTTGTCGCCCACCCGGAACACCCGCCCGCCGTACCGGCGTTCGGGTATGCCCTCGCGGGCCGGCGTCAGCGCCTCCTGCAGCGCGATGTTCAGCGCCCCCGCCCCGGCCGCGCCGCGGTGCATCGGCGCCAGCACCTGCACCTCACGCCGGGCGTCCAGCCCGAACCTGGACGGGATGCGCCGCGCGACGACGTCCACCGTCATCGCCGCGATCTCCTCCGGCTCCTCGCACGGGAACAGAAAGAAGTCCGACATGCCGGCCAGCACCGGATGGTGCCCGGTGTTGACCCGGTGGGCGTTGGTCACCACCCCCGACTCCTGCGCCTGACGGAAGATCTGCGTCAGCCGCACCCGCGGCACGTCCACCGCGGCCAGCAGATCCTTCAGCACCTCCCCGGCCCCCACCGAGGGAAGCTGGTCCACATCGCCCACCAGCAGCAGATGCGTGCCCGGCGCCACCGCCTTGAGCAGCTTGTTGGCCAGCAGCAGGTCCAGCATCGAGGCCTCGTCCACCACCACCAGGTCGGCGTCCAGCGGGTTGTCACGGTCGAAGGTGGCCTCCCCGCCCGGCCTCAGCTGCAACAACCGGTGAACCGTGGTGGCCTCGTGCCCGGTCAGCTCCGACAACCTCTTGGCCGCCCGCCCGGTCGGCGCGGCCAGGATCACCTTGGCCCGCTTGGCCCTGGCCAGCGTCACGATCGACCGCACGGTGAAACTCTTGCCGCAGCCCGGCCCGCCCGTCAGCACCGCCACCTTGCACGTCAGCGCCAGCCGTACCGCCTGACGCTGCTCGGGCGCCAGCTCGGCGCCCGTCTGGGCCGCCAGCCACGACTCGGCCCGCTCCCAGTCGACGTCGGCGAAGGACCGCAGCCGGTCATGGCCGCTGTTCAGCAACGACAACAACCCGCCGGCCAGCGACAGCTCGGCCCGGTGGAAGGGCGGCAGATACACCGCCGGCACGCTGTTGTCCCCGGCGGGCACCTGCTCGCGCACCACCCCCTCCTCGGCCGCCAGCTCCTCCATGCACCGCGTGGCCAGCTCGGCCGGCACGTCGAGGATCTTGACCGCGTCGGCCACCAGGTTCGGCGCCGGCAGATAGCAGTGGCCGTCGTCGGCCGCCTGCGACAACGTGTACCGCAGCCCCGCCTTGACCCGCTCGGGACTGTCATGGGGGATCCCCACCGCCTGGGCGATCGTGTCGGCCGTCTTGAACCCGATGCCCCACACCTCATCGGCCAGCCGGTACGGCTGCCCGCGCACCACCGAGATCGACGACTCCCCGTACTGCTTGAAGATCCGCACCGCGATCGAGGTGGACACCCCGACCCCCTGCAGAAAGATCATCACCTCTTTGATGATCTTCTGCTCCTCCCACGCCGCCGCGATCATCTTCGTCCGCTTGGGACCCAGCCCCGGAACCTCCACCAGCCGCTGCGGCTCCTGCTCGATCACCTCCAGCGTCCCCGTACCGAAATGATCGACGATCCGCTCGGCCATCTTCGGACCGATCCCCTTGATCAGCCCCGACCCCAGATATCGCCGGATGCCCTGAACCGTGGCCGGCAACACCGTGGTGTAGGACCACACCTCGAACTGCCTGCCGTACCGCGGATGCGACGTCCACCGCCCCCGCAACCGCAACGACTCCCCGACCTGCGCCCCCAGCAACGGCCCCACCACGGTCAGCAACTCCGCCCCCGACCGCTCGGTGGCCACCCGCGCGATCGTGTACCCCGTCTCCTCACTGGCGAAGGTGATGCGCTCAAGCACCGCATCGAGGGACACACCGAGCGAACCGTTGGCGTCAGGCTTCACGCAAACCCCTCTGTTGCCTGTTTTGAAGGCAAGGGTAGAGCAGCAGGAGAGCGACAAGCCGAAGACCGCATGGTCCCGCCGGCGGCGGCGCACGCGATCGACGTGTACCTGGCCGACCGCGCCGAGCAGGCCGGGGTGGCGGTGGCGGTGGCGGCGCTGACCGGCCCGCTGTTCGCGCCCGCCACGGGCCGGCGCCTCGACCGCAAGGACGTGTACGAGTCCGGCGTGTCGGCCGTCAGGCCGGGATCGAGGGGCTGCACCCGCACAAGCTCGCCTCCTGGGCGAGCGTCGCGAAGCTGTGCCGCACTACCAGGCGTCCCAGACGACCTTGTTCGAGTTGCTCATGTTGTAGATCACCACGTTGCCGTCGGCCTGGATGACGAGTTCACAAACCGCGCTGCCGCTGCACGTTGACCATGTGTTGGAGGCCCATCTGACGATAGGGGGATTGTAGGCGTAGACCACGAAGTTGCCGTCGGTTTGGAACTCGGCCCGATAACCACTGGGCTTCGTCAACGTTTCGGTGGTGTTGGCCGCCCAAACCGCTCTGCCGTTGTTGTAAAGCACGAGGTTACCGTCGGATTGCATGATCAGCTTCGCGGCGCCAGTCTGGCAGACCTCTTCCCCGCTCCTGAGGAGATTTCCGCCTCCTTCACTGATGTGCCAGTTATTGCCGACTTTCCTCGCAGCCCGGAACTGACACTTTGGGTCATAAGTAAAGGCGGCTGATGTGGCATCCTGCACGGCGTGTGCCGGCGGTGTTGCGACCGCTAAGGTTGCGGAGAGGAGCAGGGCCGTGGTGCTGATACGTGCAATTTTGCAGCGTGGCATGGTTGGTCTCCCCGTGACTGTTGCTTCCCCCTAAGGGTTAATAGTCAGGGCTACGCTACGGCGTGCCGAGGAGATTCGTCCATGGCCAAATGTCGCAGCTTCTTGGCTGACGTGAGGGGTGACGTCGCCTCAGTTTCGTTCGACGCCTTTGGCATGTCGAGTTTCGAGCTGGTGGCGTCTCTCGTGGGGTCTCTCGCCTGCCCGGGCGCTCCGGCCGGTGCCATTTCGCCGCATCCAGCGAACCGGCGTTGCGTCTGGTCCACGACCGACGGCGGCCGGCTACGACGACGAGGTGCTCTGGCTCGCGGCCGAGCTGCCCTACCGGGCGGTGTTCATCGATGACCTCCTCGGCAAGGCCGGCATGACGGAAACCAGTGGACAGGCTCCTCGATGGCGAAGGCGAACCGTGACCGCCGAGCTGGTGCCGCACCCGAACGCCGATGCGGCCACGGGGCGGCGGCCCGACCGTCAGGCCAGGATGGAGCGGCTGCACCCGCACAAGCTGCGGCACACCTTCGCGACGCTCGCCCAGGAGGCGGGCGTCAGCGTGAAGAAGATCCATGAGGCGCTGGACCACGCCCAGTCCTCGACCACGGACATCTACCTGGCGGCCGCTCGGCGGCTGGAGGACGATCCGTCCGACCTCGTTGCTGCATCGATCGAAGAGGCCACGAGGTCGCCCACGACTGTGATCAGCATGTCGTCCTTCCGACATGCTGATCACGCGTTGTTCCATTAGGTGGTTGATAGGGCGGCGTCCGTGTGCCGAGGTGGGCCTGACGGGCTATCGGAGCCGTCCTATCGCAACGCCGACGATGAGGGCAGCTCCTGCTGCCGCAGCGGCACGCCAGTGCCTCTTGCCCGGCGCGGTCTGTGGACGAGTTATGGGCATTGCTGGTACCCGAGTAGCCTTCGCCAGCTCTTCGTCCATTATCCGGGAAAAGCGCGGGTGCGGACGTTTCGCCGATCGGCCCTGTACCCGTCGTCGCACTCCGCCCAGCGTCTCCGACCTGCCTCACCCGCGAAGAGACCTGAAACAAGCCGACGGATTTCCGAGTCATCCATCAGCCCGAAGTTGTGCATCGAGCGCCACTGCTCAAGCCCGAGGTTGACGAGGATGCGAAGCCGGAGGGGAAGGTCGTCTTCTGGGCCGTGCCACGGGACCCCCTCCACCTTGCACGAGCTTCGGGAGCCCTCCGCATGAGCGCCGCGCCGCCCCTCGGCCGCATCGTCCACTACCAGCTCACCAACGAAGACGCAGACGACATCAACCGCCGCCGAGACGCCTACGAGGCGTTCCAGCGGGGCTGCACGCCCGCGCTCCCCGGACTGGCTGACCGGGACGGCCACGTCGCGCACGTCGGCTCCCGCGTCATGGTCGGCGACGTCTTCCCGCCATGGTCGTGCGCACGTCCGGCACCGCCCACGCCAACCTCCAGGTCCACCTGGACGGCAACGACACCTACTGGGTCACCAGCCGGATCGAGGGCGGCCAGCCCGGCACCTGGCACTGGCCGCCCCGCGCCTACCATCTCTCACCCCTCGGAGAACTGATCATGTGGCACTCGACCGACTGCCTCAAGCGCGACGGCCGCCAGCGGCATGCTCGTCCACCGCGGGTTCTGGGCGCACCAGGTGCCGCGCCTCATGCTCTGGTGCCGGCTCCGTGGTCACAAGCCGGTGGTCGACAGGTACGGGCCGACGCCGCCCGGCACCGACGCGGCCCGCTGGGTGGTCTGTGATCGGTGCGGTGCCGCCCCGACCCGCAAGGCAGCCTCCACGTGCGGCACTTCGACGTTGGCCAGCCCTACAGCGGCAAGGTGTACACGCCCGAGTTCACCCAGACCATGCAGGCTCTCGACTCGACAACGTGGGGGCCCGGTCCGTGGTCTGACCGGCCGACCGGCACTCTCGGCGGCGAGTTCGTCCTCGGCAGGACGTTCGGCGTCTTCTCCGCCCAGCTCACGATCGGCGCGGCCGGGACCGAGCACACCGTGTCCGGGCACCTGAGGGTGTGGCCGCTCGGCGCGCTCTACCTCCACCCCGAGGCGTTCGGCACGTGGCTACAGCGCCGCCTCGGCGCCGAGGGCTACGAGCCACGCGTCATCAACGTGTCCGTCGGCGAGTGGGGGATCGGCTGGCAGTGGCGGGCGCGCGAGAACCACTGGTCACGTGACGACCCGTGGTGGATGCACGGCCGGATCAGCCTCAACGGCGACATGCCAGTTACTCACGTGGCCCGACATGGGCCAAACGGTCGAGATCAACGCGAGTGCCGTGCCCCGAAGGTTTCAGGGCACGGCAAGCGGCGTCAGCGGATCAGACCCTGTCGACTCAGTTGGGCGGCGTGATGTCGAAGAAGGGGCTGCAGTTGGCGGGCCAGGGCCGCGTCGCCATGGTGCCCGGAGGCGGGAAGACGGTGCACGTGCTCTGCGCTATGCGGGAGTGCGCGTTGAGGACAGTGACATGCACGGTCGTCCCCTCGTCGGGCGCAGCCAGAGTGATGTCGACCAGGCGGCCGAAGTTCCTGGGCAGCCGCGAGGACAGGTCGTGCCATCGTGGCGTCGTCCGCGGGTCCCTGATCAGTACCTTGTCCTCCCGAACGACCCCGACGAACTTGGTCGGCGGCCTCTCCTCGTCCTCGGGGTCCCCTTGGAAGGCCGAGTCGATCGCGACAGCGTTGTCGTCGTCCATCCCGCCGGGGAAGGAGCGGTTCTTTGCTTTCACGACCTTGGCATCCGCGAGGCCGTGAACGCCGGCGACCGGTGTCGTGTGGACGCCGGCAAAGGCCGGCGCTGGAACTGAGAGAGCCGTGAGTGCGCTGGTTGCCGTAGCGGCTAGAGCAAACGCCAGCACGCGTGTGATGCCGAGTGGGTGCGAAGCGCGCCCGCTCTGGTATGGAGCCACGTGTTTCCCCTGTAGATGCCAGATTCGAACGAATGGGGCCAATAGCTGCCCCTAAATGGTTGCAAATTTGAAAGTACCCCTTCGGCGAAGCGATAAAGCACACACGTTTTTCTGTGGAAGGTAAGGAGTTTCGAAAGACAAATAAAAAGCAATCGTTTCAGATATTTAGCAGCAAATAGGGGGAGGCGTGCATATTTGCGCACGATGATCCTGGACAGGGCGAGTGAGCTCCGGGGCTGCATGTACGGGGACAGACGCGACGGCCCGCCCCGGGCGGCGCGCCCAGCCACCGCGCACCCACGCCCGGCACAGGCCCGCCAGGCAGAGGGTCCGGCAGGTCGCGGCCGCCTGCTCGGCGGGCCGGGTTCGTCCTGGGCGGCCCCATCCACCCCGTCTCCGACCAGATGCCGTCTGCTCACCCTGGCGCTTGTACGAGTTCCTTTACTCCGCCTCGCGCCCGAGGGAAGGAGCTGTACGCGCGGGTGAAGCGGGGCCCCGGTCAGGCGACGTGACGGCGTCTACGGCCCGGAGTCGAAGGCCGTGTGCGCCAGCTACCAGGACAAGGCCGGTGCGACGCCGACCGGTGTCATCGACGAGACGACCTGGGATCTGACCTGGTCGTGGAGGCCTGCGCAGCTGCCCGCTCGACTCCCGATGCCCCGAAGACGCCTAGAAGAGCACGCCCCCCGTGAACGTGGTCAATGTCGCAGCCCACAGCAGCCAGCCTGCGAAGAAGTCCTTGTACTGACTTCGGAACAGCCCCACCAGCCCCGCGCTCAGAAGAAACACGCAAACCAGCAGGAACCCGACGGGCACGCCGACGGCCAGGCTACTGAACGCCAGCAACATCAGCGAGCCGACCCCGGTCAGGAACAACCCGGCTGCGACGTGCACTGCCTTGCCGATCGCCACGACGGCACTCCTTGATGCACGAGTAAGACGAAATCGCGATGAGAAGCACAGCGGCGTCAGATATCCGCGCTTCGCCGCTCAAGAGCCTACAGATGTGCCGTCCCCAGCGAACTGGGCCCCCTTCTTCCCGCCGAATCAACCACGTGCCGAACAACTCCCAGCATCCGCCCTCCTCGGAGTGGGCGCCTCCGCACAGCCTTGCCCAGCATCGGCGAGACGCGGACGCAGCCGATGGCAGGGAGGAGCTCATGGCTCTTGACCAGGGGAGAGGCGCCTCACGACAGCAGGGTTCACCGCGCCGCGGAGTCGAGCCCCCTGCCGATCCGGGCGCCCAGCGAGCACAAAGCCTGCCTGAGCTCGGCCGGTTCGATGTGCGCGAGATCGGCGTCGAACGTGAGCAGCAGCCCCGCCAGCCCCGGCCATGACCACGCGCCGAGCGTGAGCCGGCACGTGCCCTCGCAGACGTACTCCACCGTCGACCCGCCAGGGGCGAACCGGGCAACCGTGGCAGCGGGCAGAGCCAGAACGGCCGAACCGCGGCACGGCCATTCAGCGGCGGCGTCCCCACGGTCGTGCGCCGTCATCACGAAGACGACAGGATCACCGTGCGGGACGTCACGCCGCTCGAAAGGGACGTGCGTGGGCGGGTGCGGCGCGCAACGGTCCACCCGCATCGCGCGCCACCGGCCGGCGTCCCGGTCGAAGGCGACCAGATACCAGCGCGCGGCCCACACCACCAGTTCATGCGGCTCCAACGTGAGCGTGACAGGCTCGCCGCCGCCGGTGTAGTCCACCCGCACGAGATGCCGCCGGTTGACCGCACCGCCCACGGCCGCGACGACCCCGGCCTCGATCGGCGGCGCGGGGAACTCCCAGTAGTTACGCGCCGAGGACACGGTGAACGCCTCGGCCTGCAGACGGCCGCGCACCGGCATCGCCTGGTGCAGCGTCGCCAGAGCACGCGCCGCGTTCTCCCGGATACCGGACAGGACCGCCGGCACCGTCTGCAGCGCGACCGCCGTGGCCACCGCCTGATCCTCGTCGAAGACCACCGGCGGCAAACGGGCGCCACGACCGAGCCGATACCCTCCACCCGCACCGCGAACGGCCTCGATCTCGTACCCGAGATCCCGCAACGTCTCGATGTCGCGACGCACGGTCCTCACCGACGCCCCGACCCGGCCGGCGAGCTCGCCGGCCGTCAGAGTCGCACCGATCCCGAAGATCGACAGCAGCTTGAGCGTACGCGCGGACGTGGCAGCCATGATTGCCCGATCCTCCCACCCAAAGCGGCCACTCGATGGCAACCATGCCGACAAAAGTGGCCGCCATGACCGACACACCCAGCCCCCGAACCACCGAAGCGCCCCCCACACGCGACACCGGCACCCGCGCGACCACCGCGCTGCTGGTGGTCCTCCTCGGATCCTTCATGGACCTTCTCGACGCGACCATCGTCACCGTCGCAGCCCCCGCCATCGCCCACGACCTGGCCGCCGACGA
The DNA here is from genome assembly GCF_053601695.1 of Nonomuraea sp. NPDC004702. Lineage (NCBI taxonomy): Bacteria > Bacillati > Actinomycetota > Actinomycetes > Streptosporangiales > Streptosporangiaceae > Nonomuraea > Nonomuraea sp. NPDC004702. The sequence goes on along the minus strand of NZ_JBSGCE010000003.1, from coordinate 105,616 downwards.
CACCCAGATCCAATGGACGATCGCCGCCTACACCCTCACCCTGGGCACGGGCCTCATCACCGGCGGACGCCTCGGAGACCAGCACGGCCGCAAGCGCCTGTTCACCATCGGACTGACCGGCTTCATGACCACCTCGGCACTGTGCGCCCTGGCAACCGACCCCGGCATGCTCATCGCCATGCGAGCCGGGCAAGGACTGACCGCAGGAATCATGGTCCCGCAGGTGTTCGGCATCATCCGGGCCACCTTCCCCCCGGGGGAACACGCCAAGGCCTTCGGCGCCTACGGAGCAGTCCAGGGCCTCGCCGCGGTCGCCGGACCACTGCTGGGCGGCCTGCTCGTCGACGCCGACCTGCTCGGACTGGGCTGGCGCACCATCTTCTGGATCAACGTGCCCCTCTCCATCCTCGCCCTCACCGTCGGCGCCAAAGCCCTGCCGGAGTCCCGCTCCACCGCCACCGCCCGACTGGACCTCACCGGCGCACTCCTGGCCGCCACCGGCATCCTCCTCCTGCTCCTGCCGATCATCCAGACCCAGACCTGGGGATGGACCTGGACCAGCTACGCCCTCCTCGCAGCCGGAACCCTCCTGCTCACGATCTTCCTCGCCCACGAACGCCGCCTCACCCGACGCGGCGACGAACCCGTCCTCGACCCCGCCCTGCTCAGAACCCGCGCCTTCACCGTCGGCCTGACCGCCTCCACGCTCTTCTTCGGCGGCATCGCACCGTCCTTCCTCACCCTGTCGGTCTACCTCCAGAACGCGACCGGCCGAACCGCATGGCAGACCGGCCTGGTGATCCTCCCGTACGCACTCGGCTCGATCATCACCTCCGGCCTCGGCGTCGCCCTCGCCACCAAAGCAGGCAGAACGCTCCTCATCACCGGCTCACTCACCATCGCCGCATCCCAGCTCACCCTGTGGTCCATCGTCAAAGACGGCAACCAGCCCGGCTACTGGCCCCTCGCCCTCGCACTGCTCGCCGGCGGCCTCGGACTCGGCCTCGCCGCACCCATCCTCGTCAACGTCGTCCTGGCAGGCGTCCCCGGACGCAACGCAGGCGCCGCGAGCGGCGTCCTGTCCACCGTCAACCAGATCGGCGGCGCGGCTGGCATCGCCGTCCTCGGCACCATCTTCTTCACCACCGCCACCCCACCAGCCACCACACCACCGGCGCCGCCCGCCTACAGTCACGCGCTCAGCATCGTCCTGATCGCCTCCACCGCGCTCTACCTCATCACCGCACTCGTGATGCTCGCACTCCCGAAAACCACAACCACGAACGCCCCATAGACACGACCCCAGACGGGGGAGCGGGACCACACCACCAACCCGACCCCCGTCAGCACCCAACCCACCCACCACCCCTTACAGTGTCACCGGTGAAGATCAGAGAAGGCCGCCCCGGCGACGACGCCGTCCTCCTGACCATGTTCGACAGCGCCGTGCAATGGCTCGTCAGCCAGAACCGCACCGGCCAATGGGGCACCCGCCCCTTCACCGGCGACCCCCGCCGCACCCAGCAAGCCGCCGACTGGCTCGCAGGCGGCGGCATGCGCATCGCCGAGATCGACGACCAACCAGCCGGCTGCATCGTCGTCGGCGACGCCATGCCCTACGTCACCCCCGCCACCGAACCCGAGCTCTACGTCCAGGTCCTCGTCATCGACCAACGCCACGCAGGACGATCCGTCGGACGACACCTCCTGCAATGGGCCCTGCAAGAAGCCCGCGACCGCGGCCTCGGACTCGTCCGCGTCGACTGCTACGCCGGCGACGACGAACGCCTCGTCTCCTACTACGAAAGCTGCGGATTCACCCGCGACCAGCCCTTCACCGTAGGGGAGTGGCCCGGCATGATCCTCCGCCAACGCCCCTGACCCCGGCGATCACACCAGCGACAACTGAGCCGCCGACGGCCCCCGACCCACCGGCTCGGGCGCACCGCACCGCATCCCATAAACCCGGCACAACTGCGCGATCTGCCCCGTGATCCGCTGCTCATAGCCGGGGGAGGGGAATCCCGCCCGATCGTAGAGCTCCTCATAACGCTCCACCAGATGCGGATGCGCCCCAGCCAACCACCGCAAATACCACTGCCGCGTCCCCGGCGGCAACCGCAACACCACCGGCTCCACCGCCACCGCCCCCGCACCCGCGATCCGCCGCACCGTCGCCGTCAACTGATCAGCCGCATCACTCAGCAACGGCAACACCGGAGCCATCAACACCCGGCACTCCACCCCCGCCTCCACCAGCGCCGACACCAACTCCAACCGCGCCTGCGCCCCCACCGCACCCGGCTCCACCGCACGCCTGATCCGCTCGTCCACGAACGCGATCGACACCGCCACCCGCGCACCCGCCCGCGCCAGCACCTCCGCATCCCGCAACACCAACGCACTACGCGTATACACCGTGAACGGCACCCCCGCCGCCCCCAGCGCCGCCACCACCCCCGGCATCAACCGATACCTCTCCTCAGCAGGCTGATAACCATCGCCCGCCACCCCCACCGCCAGCGGCTCGCCCTCCCACCGCCCCAACTCCGACCGCAACCGCTCCACCACATTCGCCCGGACCACGATCCGAGCATCGAAATCAGCCCCCGCATCCAACCCCAGCCTGCGATGACCCGCCCGCGCCCCACACCCCAAACACGCATGCGCACAACCCCGATAAGGCGAAACCGCCCACCGCTCGACGATGCCCGCACTCCCAGGCACCCGCTCGATCACCGTACGGGCCTGCGTCTCATAAAAACCGTCACGCACCACCGCGCGCCGCTCGATCAGCGGCCGCTCATCGACCGCCTCGACAAGCGCCAGCGCATCCCAACCCACCCAACCAGTGGAACACGCATTCGACTACCTTTTCAAGCCGAACCCGCAACACCCACACCCCGAAGGAACCCCATGGCCTGGATCCTGCTCGCCCTCGCCATCGCCTCCGAAGTCCTCGCCACCACCGCACTCAAACTCAGCAACGGCCTCACCCACATCGGCTGGACCATCGCCGTCGCCACCGGCTACATCACCTCCTTCGTCCTGCTCGCCCGCGCCCTCAAACTCCAACTCGACATGGGCACCGCCTACGCCATCTGGTCCGGCGCCGGCACCGCCGCCATCGCCCTCATCGGCGCCACCCTCATGGGCGAAACCCTCACCCCCCTCAAGATCAGCGGCATCCTCCTCATCATCGGCGGCGTCATCGTCCTCAACCTCGCCGGCAGCCACTGAACCCCACCAAAAACGCATTGAACACCCCCCACCCCCTCCCTACACTGCCCCCGTGCTCACACCCGAATACCCCCTCACCACCCCCCGCCTCCGCCTACGCCCCTTCACCCCCGACGACCTCGACGCCCTCCACGCCTACGAATCCCGCCCCGACGTCACCCGCTACCTCTACTGGGAACCCCGCGACCGCCAAACCACCCGCACCTCCCTCGACAAAAAAATCACCCGCCACACCCTCCACGACGAAGGCGACGCCCTCGACCTCGCCATCACCCTGCGCACCACCGGCCAACTCATCGGCAACGCCCTGCTCATCTGGACCAGCACACAACACCGCCAAGGCGAAATCGGCTACGTCCTGCACCCCGACCACCACGGCCACGGCTACGCCCCCGAAGCCACCCGCCCCCTCATCCACCTCGGCTTCACCCAACTCGGCCTCCACCGCATCACCGGCCGCCTCGACGCCCGCAACAAAGCCTCAGCCCGCGTCCTGGAAAAACTCGGCATGCGCCACGAAGCCACCCTCATCGACAATGAAATCGTCAAAGGCGAATGGACCAGCGAAACCATCTACGCCATCCTCGAAACCGAATGGACCCCATGACCGTCCTCCACCACCTCGCCCTGCAAACCGACTGGCAACACGCCCAGCAAGCAGGGGAGTACCGCATCTCCACCCTCGGCCACACCCTCGACGACATCGGCTTCATCCACCTCAGCCACGACCACACCCAACTCCGCACCGTCCACGACACCTACTACACCGCCGTCACCCAACCCCTCCTCGTCCTCGACATCGACCCCACCGGCCTCGACATCCGCACCGAGAACGGCTACCCCCACCTCTACGGCCCCCTCCCCGTCACCGCCGTCACCGCCACCCACCCCTACACCCCCTGACCACCCGTCCACCCCATCGCCCGCAACAACCGCAACACATGCGGCGGCGTCCCCACCAACTGCGTACGCCCCGCCCGGCACGACACCACCAGCAACCGCGCCCCCTCCACCCCCAGAAAATCCAGCCCGCTCACATCCACCACCAGCGACTCGTCGATCCGCCGCGCCCGGCCCAACGTCTCGGCCAGCGCCACCTGATTCGTCGCGTCCACCTCGCCCACCAACCGGATGATCGACGGACCCGGCATCGGGCAGCACGTGATGCGCAACTGGTGATCGACATAGAGCAGATGGGGGAGGGACGCACACCCGAGGGGGTCCGGGGTATTCACGACAAAGCCGCCATTCCCGGGCTCACACATGCCCGGTGTCGGAAGGGGGGAGTGGACCGTGGACCGTGCGGCCGGTGACGTACGCCGGGACCGCCGACCCCCCTGGACCAAGGCGGCCTCGCCGAGGCCGGAGGGGTTTCACGCCCCCTATTCACACACCCGCACCCCGACAGCATAGAGCAGCCGTCCGACCGCCGTGCGTAATCGCGGGGATCTCCAGAGCCCCACGAGCAGCCCTTTTGCGGACGGATTACCCAAACCACACAGAATCCACGTTCTGTACGGTATGAGCAGTTTGTCCGGCTAGAGGCGGTTCACGAAGCGGGAGGCGGCACGCTGGCTCATGCCGGTCTCGCCGCGCACCAAAAAGACGGCTTCCTGGATCTGACCGAGGGCCTTCAGCTCCCGGGCCTGGTCCACCAGGTCGACGCTGGGGTTGGGGCGATTGCGGGGGCTTTTGGTGAACCGTACGGCCAGAATGATCAGCCAGATGACGGCGGCGACGATGACCGCGGTGAGTGCGACGAGGCCGGCCGTCGAGGCGGCCAGAGCCGGCGGGGCGGCGAGGAACTGGCTGGACGTCAGGCTGGGCATGGTGGAAATCTGCCCGGCGGGTGACTGTTCATGCGGGATGTTTTTGCTGCGTCGTGGCGTTGGCTGGTTGCTCGATAATGAACATTATGTCAAGTAGAGCTGATCGAGGGCCTCCTCCGCGCTTCCGGTCGCGGGTGGGTGTGCCGTCGCGGTGGCGGTCGGCTGCGTTCGGCAGCTGTGTGATCGAACTCGGGTGCGATCGCTGTCGTGCTTCCCGCCGGGGGGTCTGTGCGTACGGGGCGGATGGGCGACCCGCTTCTGGCGCCTGAGGCTTGGCGGCGCGGTTCGGCCTCCCCCTTTGCGGATGAGGCCGATGGGCGGTTGTGTCGGCGGCGCTACCTTTTGGTGGTTGTCCCAGCGTTGGTTCGTAGCGCTACTCCCCCGTGCAGGGTGGTGGGGGCGATGATCGTCTAGCCTTTCGTGCGGCATGGTCGTCGTCTGGGGTGTGGTGATCGGGATGAGCACGGTGTGGTTGTTCACGGGTGACAGCGTGACTCAGGGGGCGTTGCACACGTTCGGGTGGCGTGACTACACGCAGTTGTTCGCCGAGCGGGTGCGGTTCGAGCTGAACCGGCCGTCCGATGTGGTGATCAACACCGGGGTGAGTGGTCAGAAGGTCTCTCAGCTCGATGTGGAGAACGCGGTGTTGCGTCATCGGCCTGATGTGGTGGTGCTGATGTTCGGGCTGAACGACTGTGTGGCGGGGCCGGCGGGTCTTGCGGCTTTTGCCCGTGACTATGCCGCTGTGGTTTCCCGGGTGCGGGAGGCGGGGGCGAGGGTGGTGCTTCAGACGCCGAATCGGGCGCCGGAGTCCGGCTGGGCGGATCTGCCGGCTTATGCCGAGGTGGTGCGTTCACTGGAGGCGGATGTGCTGGTGGATCATCATGCGGCCTGGGACGGTGGCGAGCATTGGATGGGGTCCGGGTGTCATCCCAATGAGTACGGGCATCGGGCGTTGGCGAGGAATCTGCTGCGGGTGCTCGGCCTGTGGGAGCCGGTGGGGGTGAGTGGGTCTTTGTTCATCCCGTGAGGGGCGCCGGGGTGGTGGGGCCCGCGCGTGGCGGTTGGGCGTTTGTCAGGACGGGATGGGTGGGCATTCGAGGACTTCGATCGAGTTGCCGGACATCAGGGCGATGTGAGGGTGGTCGCTGAAGAGCTGTGCCGCGTCTTCGTGGGTGTGGGCCTCCACGATCGCGTATCCGGTCTTGGCGTCGGTGAAGTCCTCGATGCCGTGGGTCGTCACCAGTTTCTTGCGGAAGAGGGGCGCTCCGGGGTCGATCAGGGCGTGCTCGTTCTTCTGGGCCCATGCCGCCCATGCGTGCATGAACTCGTTCTGCTGCTGCTCGGTGAGTTCGGCCTTGTCGGCGTTGTCGGCGGCGCCGTTGAGGACGGCGAGGAACTTGGCCATGGGCGGAGAGTAGCCCACGAGCACGGAGACGTGGGCTAGGTGCGCGGTTGTTCCTGGTTGATGCGGTTGAGCAAGGGCTGGCTCGTCATCGGTGGTTCCCTTGGGTTGCTTGTGGGGTTGGTGGGAAGTTTTTTCGGGTGTTTCCGCCTTCATTGTGATCTTGGCGGGTGAATTGGGAATGGGGGTGTGATCTGGGGTTTTGTGGGCGGTGGGGTGGTGTGGCGGGGCCCTCGTGGGGACTGACGGGGGCTTTGACGGCGTGTTGATTCACTGTCTTTGTCATGTTCGGTGGTTTTAGGGTAGAGCTCCTGCTATTCGCTCAGCGAGAGGAGCAGCACGTGGGGAACCAGTCGGTTTTATGTCCGGTGTGTCAGGGGGTTCTGCCTGCTTCCGACAGGGAGGCGTACACCCCGCTGCGGGGGCGGTTGATCCTGACGAACGGGTATTGCGGGGGTGGGCACGCCGAGCGGCGTGCGGAGGTGGCGGAGGTTGAGGAGACGCGGCAGGTGGCGCGTCCGTTGCCGGTGCCGGGGGTGGTGGCGCCGGTGCCGATGGGGCGGCGCTGATTTGTCTGCTTATCGGTGGCCTGGGGTGGTGTGCCAGTAGTCGCGGGTCTGTATGGCCAGGCCGTCGGGGTTGAAGCGGGCGAAGACGCAGCCCGCGAGGGTGATGGGGTGGCCGTTGTCGAGGGCGTGGACCCGGTATTCGATGGCGGCCTGGTCGCCGTCGACGATGGGGGCGGTGAAGGTGACGTGGGGGTCGCTTTCGCCGGTGAAGGATTGCCGGATGTAGTCGGCGATGGCGGCTTTTCCGTGGTGGGGTGGGCGGAAGGGCATGCTGGTGTGGGTGGCGTCGTCGCTGTAGAGGGCGATGATGGCGGTGGTGTCGTGGTGGGTCCAGCCGTGTTGCCAGGTGTCGGCGAAGTGCTGGGCGGCGGCGCGGGTGTCCATGTGATCCATTGTGGGGTGGGTTGTCCCTTGCGGTGGGTTTCGGGTGGGGGTGCTGGTCGGGGTTGAGGTGTCTCCCCCGCCAGGATTTTTTCGGGCATATCAGGGCAATTTGGCTGCTCAGCCCGGCTGTCTGTGGTGATTTGTCAGCATCGGTGGAAGATTCGTGTCAACATCTAGAGATGCCCGGGCCTTATGGGACTGCCGTTAATGCCGGTACTGGTGGTGTTCGTCCGCTCGCGATCGGTTGACGCCTCTCCCCTGCCCGCTGCCCTTGACGTCTCGTGAAGGAAGTTCCGCGTTGCGCATCCTGCTCCTGTGTTCCTCGTTCAACGGCCTGACCCAGCGTGCCTGGCTGGAGCTGCGGCGGGCCGGCCATGATGTGAGCGTCGAGCTGGCGATCTCCGAGCGGGTCATGGTGGAGGCGGCCGAGCTGGTCAAGCCGGACCTGGTCATCTGCCCGTTCCTGAAGGAGCGGGTGCCGGAGGCGTTGTGGCGCGGGCACCGTACGGTGATCATCCATCCGGGGCCGCCCGGGGACCGGGGGCCGTCCTCGCTGGACTGGGCGATCGCCGAAGGCGAGCGCGAGTGGGGGGTGACGGCGCTGCAGGCGGTGGAGGAGATGGACGCCGGCCCCATCTGGGGGTGGCGGACGTTCCCGATGCCGTCGGAGCCGCCGCGCAAGTCGGCGCTGTACAACGGGCCGGTGGCCGACGCGGCGGTGGAGCTGGTGGCCGAGGTCGCGGGCAAGGCGGCTGACCCGTTGTTCGCGCCGGCGCCGTTGGACTACCGCTCCCCCGAGGTGACGGGGCGGCTGCGGCGGCCGATGCGGCACGCCGACCGGGAGTTCTCCTGGGAGCAGCCGGCCGAGGAGATCGTGCGGCTGGTGCGGGCGGCTGACGGGGCGCCGGGCGGCCGGGCCCGGTTGTGCGAGTTGCCGGTGCGGGTGTTCGACGTGCACCGGGGTCCCGATCTGGCCGGGGCGCCGGGGGCGGTGGCGGCCCGGCGTGAGGGTGCGGTGCTGGTGCACACCGGTCAGGGGACCGTGTGGGTGGGCCACCTGCGCCTGGAGGCGGGCGCGGAGGCGGGCTCTCAGGTGAGTGGCGTGAAGCTGCCGGCGACGATGGTGCTGGGTGAGCGGCTGGCGGGTGTGAGTGAGCGGGCCGGCTACAGCGAGATCACCTACGAGCGCGGCGAGGAGGTCGGGGTGGTGAGCTTCGACTTCTACAACGGCGCGATGTCCACCGACCAGTGCCGGCGGCTGGCGGCGGCGTTGCGGTACGCGGCGGCGCAGGACACGCGGGTGCTGGTGGTGCGCGGTGGCGAGGTGTTCTCCAACGGCATCCACCTGAACGTGATCGAGGCGGCGCGTCATCCGGAGCTGGAGGCGTGGATGAACATCAACGCGATCAACGCGGTGTGCCGGGAGATCGTGGCCTGCACGTCGCAGCTCGTGGTGACGTCGATCGCGGGGAACGCGGGGGCGGGCGGGGTGATGATGGGGCTGGGCGCCGACCGGGTGATCGTGCGGGAGCCGGTGGTGCTCAATCCGCATTACCGGACGATGGGGTTGTTCGGCAGTGAGTTCTGGACGTACGTGCTGCCGCGGCGGGTGGGGGCGCAGGCGGCGGCGGAGCTGACCGGGCGGGCGTTGCCGGTGGGGGCCGCCGAGGCGGTGGAGCTGGGGCTGGCCGATCGGGTGGCGGGCGGGTCGCGGCAGGAGTTCGAGCGGCGGGTGGTGGACTTCGCGCACCGGCTGGCCCAGGACTCCTCCTACGAGGCGTTGCTGGCGGCGCGGCGGCAGGCGCGGGAGGCCGACGAGCGGCGCAAGCCGCTGGACGCCTACCGGGCCGAGGAGCTGGCGGAGATGAGCCGGGACATGTTCGACGACCGCAACGGGTTCCGGGAGGCGCGCCGGGCGTTCGTGGGCAAGGCGCGGGCGCAGGCCACTCCCCCGCATCTGGCGGGTCATCGGGAGCTGTCCGGCGCGTCGGGACCCGGGGTCGCGGCGGCATCTCATATGTGAGATATGGTCGTGTGTTGTGGCAGATGATTACCTTGTGCGGATCGGCCGGCTCATCCGGGATGCGCGTCAGCATCGCGGTTGGACGCAGCTTCAGCTGGCCGATGCGCTGGCGACGAGTCAGAGCGCGGTCAACCGGATCGAGCGCGGCAACCAGAACATCAGTCTTGAGATGATCGCCCGGATCGGGGAGGCGCTCGACAGCGAGATCGTGTCCCTGGGGTATGCCGGTCCGATGCATCTGCGGGTGGTGGGCGGGCGCCGGCTGTCGGGCAGCATCGACGTCAAGACGTCCAAGAACGCCTGTGTGGCGTTGTTGTGCGCGTCGCTGCTGAACAACGGCCGCACGATCTTGCGCAAGGTGGCGCGGATCGAGGAGGTCTACCGGATCCTGGAGGTGCTGGCCTCGATCGGGGTGCGGGCGCGGTGGATCAACGAGGGCAGCGACCTGGAGATCGTGCCGCCGGCCCGGCTGGAGCTGGAGGCGATGGACACCGAGGCGGCCCGCCGTACCCGCAGCGTGATCATGTTCCTGGGGCCGTTGATGCACCGTACGGGGGAATTCCAGATCCCGTACGCGGGCGGCTGCGACCTGGGCACGCGTACCGTCCAGCCGCACATGTCGGCGCTGAAGCACTTCGGGCTGGACATCACCGCGACGGGCGGTTTCTACCACGCCAAGGTGGACGGCGGCGCGGCCCCGGCGCGGCCGATCGTGCTGACCGAGCGCGGCGACACGGTGACGGAGAACGCGCTGCTGGCCGCGGCCCGGCATCCGGGGGTGACGGTGATCCGCAACGCCTCCTCCAACTACATGGTGCAGGACCTGTGCTTCTTCCTGGAGCAGCTCGGCGTGCGGGTGGAGGGCATCGGCACCACGACGCTGACGGTGCACGGGCTGGCCTCCATCGAACGTGACGTCGACTACTCCCCCTCCGAGGACCCGGTCGAGGCGATGAGCCTGCTGGCGGCCGCGGTGGTGACCAGTTCGGAGCTGACGATCTGCCGGGTGCCGGTGGAGTTCCTGGAGATCGAGCTGGCGGTGTTGGAGGAGATGGGGCTCGACTGCGACCGCACGGGCGAGTACTGGGCGGCCAACGGGCGTACCCGGCTGGTGGACCTGACGGTGCGGCCCTCCAAGCTGGTCTCCCCCATCGACAAGATCCACCCGATGCCGTTCCCGGGGCTGAACATCGACAACGTGCCGTTCTTCGCCGCGATCGCGGCCGCGGCGCAGGGCTCGACGCTGATCCACGACTGGGTCTACGACAACCGGGCGATCTACCTGACCGAGCTGACCCGGCTGGGCGCCTCGGTCAAGCTGCTGGACCCGCACCGGGTGCTGGTGGAGGGGCCCACGCGGTGGCGCAGCGCCGAGATGATGTGCCCGCCGGCGCTGCGCCCGGCGGTGGTGGTGCTGCTGGCCATGATGGCGGCCGAGGGCACGTCGGTGCTGCGCAACGTGTACGTGATCAACCGCGGCTACGAGGACCTGGCCGAGCGGCTGAACGCGCTGGGCGCGCGCATCGAGACCTTCCGCGACATCTGATTTTCGTCGGTGGCGGCCGCTACCGTCTCCTCTGCAAGCTGCATCCCTGCGCGCGGCGTCGTCCGCGGGCAGGTGCGTTCGGTGCGTCGCCGAGATGTGAGGAGGGGAGCCGGTGCGGCCCGCGGAGCTCGACAGGTTGACGGTGGGACAGGCGGCTGACCGCTACGTGGAGCTGGTGGTGGCCAAGACGTCGACGGGCGCGTTGTCCCCGGCCACGGCCGAGGTCTACGCGCGTGACGTGGCCACGCTGGTGGCGTTGGCCGGCGCCGACGTGGTGCTCGACGACCTGACCGGCGAGGACGTCGATGCGATCTTGCTGGCGTTCGCGCGCAAGCCCGACGCGCGGCAGGCGGGCGGGTCGGGGGCGGGGCAGTCGCCGTCCTCGCAGGCCCGGTTCCGGCGGTCGATCTCGGCGTTGTTCAAGCACGCCACCCTGGCCGGGTGGGTGCAGATCAACCCGATGACGGCGGCGACGGTGACGGCCAAGCAGCGGGGCGGGCTGCGTCCGGAGCGGCGGGCGCTGACGCGGGAGCAGGCCCAAGGGCTGATCGGCGCGGCGCGGCAGTTGCGGGAGGCGCCCGAGCAGGAGGGCAAGCGACGCGACCAGCGCATGCAGTTGCGTGACGCGGTGATCGTGCTGCTGCTGTCGACGGTGGGGCCGCGGGTGTCGGAGCTGGTGCGCGCCAACGTGGAGGACTTCTACACCAACGACGGGGTGCGCTACTGGCGGATCTTCGGCAAGGGCGGCCGTACGCGTGACGTGCCGCTGCCCGACGACGTGGCCGAGGTGTTGCAGGCCTACCTGGCGCGGGGGCGGGGCCAGGTGGCCGGCGCCGACGACGGCAAGGCGCTGCTGCTGTCGTGGCGGGGGCGGCGGCTGGCGCGGGGCGACGTGCAGGCGGTGATCGACCGGGTGCAGCGGCACGTCGATCCCGATCAGCGGCGTTCGGTGACGCCGCACGGGCTGCGGCACACCACGGCCACGCATCTGCTGGCCGACGCGGTCGACATGGACGCGGTGCGGCGGGTGCTGGGGCACAGCGACCTGTCGACGCTGGGGCGCTACCGTGACGAGCTGCCCGGGGAGCTGGAGGTGGCGATGCGGTCGCATCCGCTGTTGCGTGACAAGCCGTCGCGATAGGGCCTCGGCCCCGGGGGGGCGATCGGGGTCGTGATGGCGGCCATCGGGTTGGTGATTGGCCGGGGGCGGGCGGGGGCTGGTTAGCTCGGCCGCGTGAACGGACAGATCACCACCGGATGGGTGGACATCGCGGGTATGGCGGCCTACACGGCCCTGCCCGTGGGGGTGCGGCGGCCGGTGGGCGTGCTGGTCGCCGGTGAGATCTTCGGGGTGAGCGGGTACGCGCGGCGGATGGCCGACCGGCTGGCGGGGTTGGGGCATGCGGCCGTCGTGCCCGACTTCAACCACCGGCACGAGCTGCGGCCCTCCCCTGCGCCTTCGGGGGCTCCTTCGGCGGCTCTGGCGGGGGTAGACCCGGCGGGCCCGTCAACAGACCCGTCAACGGGGACATCGGCGGGCCCCTCAGGGGATTTGTCAGCGTCCTCCCCTGCGGGCTCTTCGGCGGGGCTCGTGCGGGACGATGGCGAAGCGGGTGGCGGGGTGACGGTTGCCGTGGATGCGGTGACGGGTGGCCCGGTGGGGCGGGTGGTGGAGTTGCCGGTCGATGCGGCCGGCCGGGAACGAGGGCTGGAGCTGGCCTGGCTGCTGCGCCCGGAGCAGGTGCTGGATGACGCGCGTGCCGCCTCTGAGCACCTGCGGCGCGTGGGCGCCCGGCCCGCCGCGGCGGTCGGGTTCAGCCTGGGCGGGCACGTGGTGTGCTCGGTGGCCGGTGAGCTGGGGCTGGCGGCGGCGATAGCGCTGTACCCGGGCTGGCTGACGGGCACCGAGCTGCCGCTGAGCCGGCCGGAGCCGACGCTGGAGCGGGCCGCGCGGGCGCCGGGGCGGCTGGTGGTGCTGCTCGGCGCCGACGACCCGATCATCGACGGCGCCCAGCAGCGGGCGATCGCCGAGCGGCTGGAGACGGTGGTGTATCCGGGGGCGAGCCACGGGTTCGCCGCCGACGAGCGTGACACCTTCCACCCGGCCGCGGCTCAGGACGCCTGGCGGCGCATCGAGGACGTGCTGGACGAGGTACGCCGCTCCCGTACGGAATGACCCCGGCCCGGACGGTCAGGTGCGGGCGGGTCAGGTGCGGGCGGGGGTGGCGCGGACGGCCAGGCGGTCGAGGGAGATGCCCAGGACGTCGGCCAGTGAGGCGATGGTGAAGAACGCCGGCGTGGCGATGCGCCCCGTCTCGATCTTGCGGAGGGTCTCGGCGGACATGCCGGCCGCGGCGGCGACCTCGACGATGCTGCGCTCGCCTCGGGCCTGGCGCAGCATGTGGCCGAGCTGCTCGCCGCGCAGCCGCTCCTCGGGGGTCAGCGGGGATCGCACCATGCCGCCCACCCTACACCCGCGGGATACTTATACCGGTATTGTTATCGCCCTCGGGCGGACCTCCGATCCGGCCTCAGGGTCAGGGGATGCGGGACACCTCGGGGAAACGGCTGTCGGGCTCCTGGAACAGGCGGGTGGGCTTGCCCAGCAGGTGCAGGTCGAAGAACGCCCCGACGTAGGCGCGCTGGGCCGCCACCGACCGTTGCGGATCGATCGTGCCGACGAAGTCGGCGACCGGCACCCCGCTCTGCTTCCCGTCCTGCTTCCCCTCCCCCGCCTTGGGCAGCGCCGCGGCGATCTGCGGCAGCAGCGCCTGCAGGTCGGTGAACGAGCCGTGCGCGGCGCCCTTGAACCGCAGCTCCCGCTTCCACCCGGTCGAGGCCCGCCAGAACGACTTCCAGCTCGGCTCGCTGTCCCGTGTGTGCGTCTGGGCCGCCAGCTGCAGGAACGGCCTGGCCACGCCGGTGGCGGCGACCGGGCCGACGTAGCCGCCGTCGAGGTTGACCCCGGCGTCCACCCGCGGGTCGTCGTGGACGAGCTGGGCCGCCACCGACCCGCCCAGGGACTGCCCCAGCGCCCCCACCCGCGTCAGGTCGGGCGCGCCGCGCAACCCGGCGGGCATCTCCCCGCCGCCGATGGTCCGTCCCTGCCCCAGGGCCGTGACCTGGTCCAGCACGAACCGCATGTCGGCCAGCCGCGCCCGCGCGTGCCGCTCCAGCAGCGCCGCGATGACGCGCGGGGTGAGCTTGGCCGGCAGCGGCAGCGCGCGCACGACCCGCCCGCCGGGGAACTCCACCTGGTCGGCCTCGTAGGTGTGGTCCACGGTGACGACCAGGTAGCCGCGCGAGGCCAGGTCCTGCACGAGCGTGGTGCCCAGTGTGCGCGGCCCGCCGTCGCCGGAGCCGAACAGCACGACGGGCAGCCGGCCCGCGCCGCGCTCGACCGGCGCGCCGGTACGGGCGGCGGTGCGGGTGGCGGCCCAGTCGACGGCGCCCTTGGCGATGCCCATGGGCGGCGCGGAGCGGCGGTCCCAGTCGGCGGCGGCCAGGGGCGCCATGTGGGGGGCGAGCGGCTGCGTGCCGCCCTTGGCCGGGTACCACAGGCTGACCATCAGCTCGCGGTACGGCTTCGACCGCACCAGGGGGTCGCGGCGGGAGCGGTCGACCAGGCGCAGGGCGACGGTTCCCACCGGGTGGGGGCCGCCGGGCGCGGGCAGGGCGACCGTGACCGCCTGCCGCGCCTGCTGTGCCTGGTGCGCGTGCAGGGGGACCGTGACGGGCGTGAGGGTCAGGGCGGCGACGGCCAGAGGGGCCGCGTACGTCTTCACGGGCATGCCGGTGTTCTCCTCGAACGGGACGGAAGGCGGGGGGTGTGGTCCGAGGCTGGCAGGCGGGCTCGCGAGCGGGCCAGCGGCCACGGGCTGACCTGCGGGTACGACTTTCGGATGAGGGGCCGAGATGTTCCTCCTTGCGGAGGATGGGGGGCGCCGGGGCGCGGCCTTTAGGGTGGGCGCATGACTCCGGCCGCCCGCCCGACCGCGCCGCCCCGCCCGACCGCGCCGCCCCGCCCGACCGCGCCGCCCCGCTCGACGGTCGACTCAACGATCGACTCAACGATCGACTCGGCGGTCCGCCCAATGGTCCGCCCAGTGGTCCGTTCGATGGTTCGTTCGGTGGTCCGTTCGGTGATCGGCTCGGTGATGGGTTCGACGGTCCGCCCAGTGAGCGGCTCGGCAATCGGCTCCGTCATCCGTTCGGCGATCCGTTCGGTGATCGGTTCGGTGCCGCCTGTGGCTGCCGACGCGTTGCTGGCTGCTGTGATCTTCGTGGTCACGCTGGGGCCGGGCCGGGTGGCCGAGGGCGGCCCTGCGGTGCTGGCCCTGCAGGTGGCTCTGGTGGCGCCGCTGGCATGGCGGCGGCGCGCCCCGCTGCTGGTGCTGTGCGTGATCGGCGGCGCGGCCGCCCTGCAGTGGGCTATCGACGTGCAGCTTCCGGCCGACGCGGCGCTGCTGGTCGCGCTCTACACGGTGGCGGCCCGCCGCCCGTGGCGGGCGACGCTGGCCGCCGCGTTCGTGCTGGAGGCCGGGGTGGTGGCGGCCGCGGCCCGGTGGGCGCCGCCTGGCCGGATGCCGTTGACGGTGGCGGCGCTGAGCGCGATGTCGGCCGCCGCCCTGGCAGCCGGGCTGTGGACGCGGACCCGGCGGGCCTACGTCGCCTCCCTGGAACGCGACCGCGATCAGCGGGCACGTCTGGCGGTCGCCGAGGAGCGTGCCCGGATGACGCGCGACATGCACGACATCGTCACCCACAACCTGTCGGTCATGGTGGCGCTGGCCGACAGCGCCGCCTACGTCCACGACCGTGCGCCCGGTCAGGCGGTGGCCGCGATGGCGCAGATCGCCGACACCGGCCGCCAGGCGCTGCGCGACATGCGCCGCTCCCTCAGCACCGACCACGACGCCGACCACGACGCCGACCGAGCCCCCGATCGAGCCGCCGCCGGATCCACCGGTCAGGACGTTGACCGAGGCGTTGACCGAGGCATCGGCCAGGGCATCGGCCAGGAGCAGGAGCCGGGCATCGCTCCGCTGCACCCGGCGCCCGGTATCGCCGACCTCGGCCCGCTGGCCGACCGGATGCGCGCCGCCGGCCTGCCGACCCGGCTGCGGGTCGACGGCGACCCCGCCGACGTCCCGGCCGCCGCGCAGCTCACCCTCTACCGGCTGGCTCAGGAGGCGCTGACGAACACGCTGCGGCACGCCCCAGGCGCCCGCGCGCACGTCCGGGTGCGCCTGACCCGTCGGCGGGCCGACATCGAGATCACCGACGACGGCGGCCGTCCGGGGCCCCTGCGGCCCGCCGGGCGGGGGCTGGCCGGGATGCGCGAACGCGTCGCCGCCTACGACGGCACCCTGCACGCCGGCCCGGCCCCCGGCGGCGGCTGGCGGGTCGCGGCCGCCCTCGACCTGACCGGCCCGGACACGAGCGGCCCGGACACGCGATGAACCTCGACCTGACCGCCCTCCGCCTGACCGGCCCCCACGCGAGCGGCCCGGGCGCGCCATGAGCATCGACCTGACCGGCCCGGGCGCGCCATGAGCATCGACCTGACCGGCCCGGACGCGCCATGACCATCCGGCTGCTGATCGCCGACGACGAGGCGCTGCTGCGGATGGCCTTCCGCATGGTGCTGGACGCCGAACCCGACCTGCACGTCGCCGGCGAGGCCGCCGACGGCGAACAGGCCGCCCTGCAGGCCCGCCGGCTGCGCCCCGACGTCGTGCTCATGGACGTCCGCATGCCCGGCCTGGACGGCATCGAGGCCACCCGCCGGATCGTCCGCGACTGTCCCGCCTCGAAGGTGCTCATCCTGACCACCTTCGACCTCGACGAGTACGCCTTCGCCGGGCTCAAGGCCGGCGCCGCCGGGTTCCTGCCCAAGAACACCCCGCCCGCCGACCTGCTCAGCGCGATCCGCAACGTCGCCGCGGGCGAGGCCGTCCTGTCGCCGCGCGTCACCCGCCGCCTGCTGGACAGGTTCGCCCCCCAGCTCACCCCCGGCCCCCGCGAACAGCACCGGCTGCTGGACCTGCTGACCGCCCGCGAGCACGACGTGCTCGTCCAGGTGGCGCGCGGCCTGTCCAACGCCGAGGTCGCCGCCGCCCTGCACCTGGCCGAGGCGACCGTCAAGACGCATCTGAGCCGCGTGCTGCTCAAACTCGGGCTGCGTCACCGCGCCCAGGTCGTGGTGTTCGCCTACGAGAGCGGCCTGATCCGCCCCTCCTCATGACCCCTCTCCGCCCGGTGGACCAGCGCGGCGATCCGGGCGCTGACCTGCCGCCACACCCCCGGCGGGAACCCGTGTCCCATCCCCTCGACCAGCCAGAACTCCGCGCCCGGGATCGCCTGCGCCGTGGCCCGCCCGCCGGCGGGGTCGGCGGCGGCGTCGGCCGCGCCGTGGATCACCAGCGCCGGCACCTCCAGCCGAGACAATCCTTCCCGCCGGTCGCCCGACCCGATCACCGAGGCGGCCTGCCGCAGCATGCCGGCCAGCGACCAGCCGCGGTCCCAGGCCCGCTCGGCCACGGCCCGTACCGCCTCCAGGTCGGCGGCCACGCCGTGGGCGCTCGCGCCGGCCACCATGCGCGCCACGTACAGCTCGCGGGTGGTCGGCGGCGGCCCCGGGACGCCGCGCGCGGTGCCGGGGCGCGCCGGCGGGGGTGTCATGCGGTCGCCGTGCGTGGACATGATCGAGGTGAGCGACCTGACCCGCCCGGGGTGGGCGACGGCGACCGCCTGGGCGATCATGCCGCCCAGCGACGCGCCCACCAGGTGGACGCTGTCCAGGCCCAGGACGTCCAGCAGCCCCACGGTGTCGGCGACCAGATCGTCCAGCGTGTAGGCCAGCGAGGACAGGTCACCGGCCAGCGCCGCGGCGAAGTCCGGCTCGCCGGCGTCGTCGAAGTGGGTGGAGCGCCCGCAGTCACGGCCGTCGAACCGGATCAGCTGCAGGCCGTGCCCGGCCAGCTCGGCGCACAACCCGTCGGGCCAGTTGATCAGTTGCCCGCCCGCCCCCATGATCAGCAGCACGGGCGGCGCGGCCCGGTCGCCCAGCCGCTCGTACACGATGTCCAGCCCGGCCGGCCCGACCCCGGACGCCGTCTCCTCGCCCACTTTCGCGCCCACTTCCTCGCCCACTTCCGCCCCTTCCCGGCAGGGACGGAAACTGTCGGCGCCCGTCGCTACCGTGACCGTATGGACGACAGCATCGTCATCACCGGCGCGCGCGTGAACAACCTCAAGAACCTGTCCCTGCGCATCCCCAAGAACCGGCTCGTCGTCTTCACCGGCGTGTCCGGCTCCGGCAAGTCGTCGGTGGTCTTCGACACCGTCGCCGTGGAGTCCCAGCGCCAGCTCAACGAAACCTACTCCTGGTTCGTCCGCAACCGGCTGCCCAAGCACGAGAAACCCGAGGCCGAGGCCATCGACAACCTCGGCGCTTCCATCGTCGTCGACCAGAAGCCGGTCGGCGGCAGCTCGCGTTCCACCGTCGGCACCATGACCGACATCCTGCCGATCCTGCGCGTGCTGTTCTCCCGCTACGGCACGCCCAGCGCCGGCTATTCCTACGCCTACTCCTTCAACGACCCCCACGGCATGTGTCCCGGCTGCGACGGCCTCGGCCGGGCCGTCCGCCTCGACCTGGACGCGCTGCTCGACCCGGGCCGGTCCCTCGACGACGGCGCCATCCGCTTCCCGCTGTTCGGGGTCGGCACGTGGCAGTGGCAGATCTACGCCCGTTCCGGCACCTTCGATCCGGCCAAGCCCGTCGCCGACTACACGGAGGAGGAGCGCCACCTGCTGCTGCACGGCGGCGGCTTCACCGTCGAGGTCCGCGGCAAGAACGGCACCCTCAACAAGGTCGACTACGAAGGCGTCGCCGACCGTTTCACCCGCCTCTACCTCAAACGCGACCTGTCGGGGCTGAGTGACAAGACCCGCGAGGCGGTCCTGGCCTTCGTCACCGAGGGCACCTGCCCCCAGTGCCGGGGCGCGCGTCTCAACCAGGCGGCCCTGGCCACCATGATCGGCCCCCACAACATCGCCGACCACGCCGCCATGGAGATCACCGACCTCATCGGCGTCCTGACCGGGCTCGGCAACCCCGTCGCCGACACCGCGGCCGCCGCGTTGCGCCGCATCGACCAGATCGGCCTGGGCTACCTCACCCTCGACCGCGAGACCACCACCTTGTCCGGCGGCGAGAGCCAGCGTCTGAAGACCGTCCGCCATCTCGGCTCCAGCCTCACCGGCATGACGTACGTGTTCGACGAGCCCAGCGCCGGCCTCCACCCGGCCGACGTCGGCCGGCTCAACACGCTGTTGCGGGCCCTGCGTGACAAGGGCAACACCGTCCTGGTGGTCGAGCACGACCCGGACGTGATCGCCGTCGCCGACCACGTCATCGATCTCGGGCCGGGAGCCGGTCTGCACGGTGGCACCGTCGTCTAC
This sequence comes from Nonomuraea sp. NPDC004702, assembly GCF_053601695.1. Taxonomy (NCBI): domain Bacteria; kingdom Bacillati; phylum Actinomycetota; class Actinomycetes; order Streptosporangiales; family Streptosporangiaceae; genus Nonomuraea; species Nonomuraea sp. NPDC004702. The sequence goes on along the minus strand of NZ_JBSGCE010000003.1, from coordinate 86,151 downwards.
GAGGGCTCCGTCGAAGGGCTGGCGCGCTCCGGCACCCTGACCGGCCGTCACCTGCGGGCCCGCACCCCGCTCAAGAGCGCCGTGCGCCGCCCGACCGGGCACCTGACCATCACCGACGCCGCCCTGCACAACCTCGACCATCTCACCCTCGACGTGCCGACCGGTGTGCTGACCTGCGTCACCGGAGTCGCGGGGTCCGGCAAGTCGACTCTCATCGGCGAGGTGTTCACCGCCCAGCATCCCGGCGCGGTCATCGTCGATCAGGGGGCCGTGAACGTCTCGGCCCGCTCCAGCCCGGCGTCCTTCATCGGTGTCCTGGAGCCGGTCCGCCGTCTGTTCGCCCGCGCCAGCGGCACCCAGCCGGGCCTGTTCAGCTACAACTCCACCGGCGCCTGCCCCGCCTGCGAGGGCCGCGGCGTCATCCACACCGACCTGGCGTTCATGGACCCGGTCACCGCCGTGTGCGAGATGTGCGGCGGCAGCCGCTACAACCCCGAGGCCCTGCGGCACCGGCTGCGCGGGCACACCATCGTCGACGTCCTGGCCCTGACCGCCGAGCAGGCCGCCGCGTTCTTCACCGAACCGGCCATCCGCGACCGCGTCACCACGCTGGTCGACGTCGGCCTGGGCTATCTCACCCTCGGCCAGCCCACCTCCACGCTGTCGGGCGGCGAACGCCAGCGGATGAAACTGGCCGGCGAGCTCACCAAGACGGGCGCGGTCTACGTTCTGGACGAGCCCACCACCGGCCTGCACCTGTCGGACGTCGACACCCTGATCGACCTGCTCGACCGCATCGTCGACGCCGGCAACACGGTCATCGTGGTCGAACACCACATGCAGATGGTCAAACGGGCCGACTGGGTCATCGATCTGGGGCCGGGCGGCGGCAAACACGGCGGCCGCCTGATGTTCCAGGGCACCCCCGCCGACCTGCTGACCGCTTCGGGGTCCCGTACCGCCGAGCATCTGGCGGCCGCGCTTGCCTGACCGGCCGCGGGAGGGGTGGGGCTGATCGTGCCGGGGGCGGCACGATCAGCCCGTGGTCAGCCCAGTGTCAGCCCCAGTGTCAGCCCTGGGGTCAGCCCTGGGGTTCCTCCGCCGGGCAGCCGATGCCCTTGGCGGGTACGGACGCCGAGATCAGGTAGCTGTCCATGGCGGCCGTGGTGCAGGTGGTCATGCCGTAGACGCCGTGGCCCCAGCCGTCGTAGGTGAGCAGGGTGGCCTTGGGGCCCAGCTGACGGGCCACGTTGGCCGACCACGCGTACGGCGTGTCGGGGTCGTGCCTGGAGGTGGCCACCAGCAGCGGCGTGCTGCCCTTGTACCGCAGCGGGTGCTGGGGGTTGTTGACCGGATGGCCCTGGCAGATCGGCATGTCGCCCATCGGCATCGGGTTGTAGCGCATGTCGGGGGCCACCGCGTTGGAGGCGCGCATCACCTCGGCGTACTCGGCGTAGCCCCGCAGCGACAGGTTCCAGTCCTGGCACAAGATCGCGGTGGGCAGTTCGGCGTACTGGCCGTTCACCGGCCAGTTGCCGGGAGGGCCGGGCATGTCCTCGGGCACCGGGCCGCCCGCCAGCGCGAGCAGCACCTTGGCCTCCAGCCGCCAGGCGGGCGCCTCGTTGAGCACCACGCCCAGCCACTGCAGGTTGTGCGCGCTCACCGGCCGGCCGTCGCCCGGCCACAACAGCTGACCGCGGCCCGCCTTGGCCAGCAGCCCCTTCCACAACGCCCGGATGTCGCGGCCGCGCAGGACGCAGTCGCTGTCGCGCGCGCACCAGGCGATGAACTCCTCGAAGCTGTCCTGGACGGTGGCCGCCTCGCTCACCTGGAACGCCTTGACGTCCAGGCTGTGGTCCATGTTGCTGTCCAGCACCATGGCGCGGATCCGGCCCGGGAACAGCTCGGCGTACATCTGCTGGGCCAGCGTGCCGTAGGAGACGCCGTAGGAGGTCAGCTTGTCCTCACCCAGCGCGGCGCGGATGGCGTCCATGTCGCGGGCCACGTTGACCGAGTCGAGGTGGTCGTACAGGGGGCCGGTGAGCTTGCGGCAGTCGGCGCGCAGCTTCTTGTCGAAGGCGACCCACGTCAGGTAGTCGGCCTGGCTGGTCATGACCGGGTAGGGCATCTGGTTGTACACCGAGGCCGAGCAGGTCACCGAGCGGCTGCGGGCGACGCCGCGGGGGTCGTAGCCGACGATGTCGAAGCGCCGCTGGATGTCCTGACTGAAGCCGGAGGGGCGCAGGATGTCGTTCACGCCGGAGTTGCCGGGCCCGCCGGGGTTGGTCAGCAGGGAGCCGATCCGCGCCGACGGGGCGGTGGCCTTGCGGCGGGCCAGGGCCAGGTCGACGGTCGGCCCGTCGGGCTCGGACCAGTCGATGGGCACGGCCAGCGTGCCGCACTCGACGGTGGGTTCTTCCTCGCACGGCCCCCAGGTGATGCCGCGCTTGCCGACGGCATCCGTGACGTCCTGCCGGGTCACCGCCGCGCCGGCCGTCCCCGCCATGGGGACGGCTAACAGCGTCGCCATCGCCATGAGGGCCGTGGCGAGCAGGGATGTTCTTCTCAGCACATTGCTCCTATCGTCGATCGGCACGTCGATCGGCGGGCGGGGCTGCTCGCACGGCGCGTATCGGGCCCCCTGGCCTGGCCGCGGAGCGTCCCCCGTCCTGCCTCAGCGGTCTGTTGCGGGGCCGCTGCCGTGCCTCTCCTTGATCACGACTCGGAATCTAACAGGCGAAGGCCGCGCCGGTGGACAATACGTCAGAATCTGGACAAATGCGGGTGCGGGGTGGCAGAGCCAGCACAGCCGGAAACCCGCCGCCGAGCGGGGGCCGGCGAGCGCTGGAACGGAATCCGGCGTCAACGGGGTCTCCCGGTCCGGTGGCCCCCTCGCGTCAGGGGCCCCGGGACGTGGACAACGCCAGATTCCGTTCGCCGCGTGCGGGTCAGGCGCCGGTGATCGCCCTGTCCGAGCGCAGGGTCTCGGTCCGGGTCCGCAGGAACGTGCGCAGGGTCTTCGCCTCCGCCTCGACCTTGGCGGTGTCGGCGCCGTCGTTCAGCTTGTAGGCGGCGACGAGGTCGTCGAGCAGGCCGGAGGCGGCGCCGCTGCCCAGCAGCTTGGTGTACAGGGCGCGGTACTGCTCCTCGTACATCTTCTTGAAGGTGGCGTTCTTGAGGAACTTCTCCTTCAGGGGGTGGCTCATGCCCATCATGCCGCCGCCGGGACGCCCCTGCCCGCCGCCGGGCGGGGTGAGGCCCTGAGGCGGCTGCCCCTGCCGGGGTTGCACCGGCTGGCCCTGTGTCTGGGTCTGTGTCTGGCCCTGCTGCTGGTTCTGCTGGGGACGTCCAGGGCCGAAGCCGCCCATCCCGATCGTGTCGTGCACGCCGCTCTTGGCGTCGCCGTTGAAGGCGAGGTTGAGGTCCCAGGTGATGACCTTGAACTTCCTGGTGGCCGTGTCGTACCACAGGTAGTAGTTCTTGCCGGGGCCGCTCATGTCGTCGAAGTTGACCATGATGTGCTGCAGGGCCAGGTAGCGGGCGAACGAGGTCACGTCCAGGCGGTCGGCCAGGCCCTCGGCGAACTCGGCGTCGGAGGCTTCGCCCGTCCACCTGACCAGGTCGATGACCGGCTGCAGGTCCTTGCCGCCGACCTTGTTGATCTGCTTGAAGTCACCGGTGTACTCGGTCTGGTCCTCGCCCTTGTAGGTGAAGGAGCCGGTGGCCAGAGACTTGTACAGCACACCGTCGCCGAGTTCCGCCGCGTAGCCCTCGTCCAGGTACTCCACCACCAGGCGCGGAGCGGACGCGCGGCCGTTGACGGTGAAGGAACTGTAGGCCGAGCGCTGGGTCGGCTCGCCGGAGGCGCCGACCAGCGCGATGCCGAGCGCTTCGTTCAGCATCGTCGTCGAGCCCATCGCGGCCGGCCGTACGGCGACCTGGGTGCGCCCCTGGTAGCGGCGGCCCGCCACGAACTCGTCGAAGCTGATCAGCCAGGGCAGCTTCTCCGGCTCCTCGGCCTTCAGGGTGGCGCCGGGCATGCCGCCGCCGAAAGGCCCGCCCTCGCCCTGCGGCCGCCCGTTCCGGGGTTGCCCGTTCTGGGGTTGCCCGTTGCCGGGCGGCCGGAAGCCGCCGGGCACGGCTCGCCGCTTGGGCTGCCCCTTCCAGGTCAGCTGCCCCAGCGTGGAGTTGCCCTTGAGACGGACGCCGACGCTCGGGACGCGGGTGCCGTCGATCGTCAGGTCGGCTTCGAGGTACTTCTTCTCGCCGTCCTTGAAGTACTCGCTCAGCATGTCCTGGTAGGCCTCGTCGGTGAAGGTGAGCTTCACCTCGTGCGCGGTGGAGGCGTCGAACAGGTCCTTGGTGCCGGTCAGATTCGTGGTGACGGCCCTGGCCTCGGCGGCCTGGGCGGTGGTGACGTACGGACGGATCGTGCCGCTGCCGAAGACGCCCCAGCAGGCGGCCAGGAACGCCGCGCACAGCGCGACGAGCCTCCAGTTCTGCCGGAGCCTGACGGGGACACGGTGCTTGAGCCGCTTGGTCTGTGCCATGTGCCGGGCCTACAGGTCGCTCTGGTCGTACCCGGTCAGGACGGTGACCGACTGGCCGTGGTTGCGCTCGCGCAGGGCGGAGATCAGGTCGCCCGGCTCACTACCCTTCTTGATCTTGACGGTGTACATGAGCTCGGTGAGCGCGCCCGCCCTGATCGACTCCATGCTGACCAGCTCGAACTCGTCGGTGTGCCGGACGAGCACGTCCTGGATCGAGGCGGCCAGGTCCTCCTCCGAAGGGACCTGGACCTTCACGACCTGACGCCGCACGTCCAGCTGGAACCAGTCGAACCGGTGCATGACCACGACGATCAGCGAGATGGCGACGGCGGCGACGACGCCCAGCAGGTAGAAGCGGGTGCCGACGGCCATGCCGACGCCCATCACCAGGAAGATGAACCCGACGTCGCGGGTCTCCTTGATGGCGTTGCGGAACCGCACCACCGACAGGGCGCCGACCAGGGCGAAGGCACGGGCGATGTTGGACCCGACGACCAGCATGATCAACGAGATCAGCATGCCCAGGACGACCAGCGTCTGGACATAGGACTGGCTGTAGGACACGTTGCGGTGCGTGGCCCGGTACACCCAGCCGATCATGGCGCTGAGCACGAACGACAGGGCCATCGCGACGGCGATGTCGGCCACGCTGAACGTGCCGGACAGGTCCTGGAAGGAGAAGTCCATCGGGGTCATGCCTCCGGAAGAACGGTCGAGGGGACGAGATCGTGGTCGGGAACGTGGAAGATCGAACGCGGCGCCAGCCCGTGGGCCTCGACGCTCTGGCAGTACTTGGAGACCCGCACCACCTGCAGGTTCCGCTTGGCGGTCAGATCGGTCAGCCAGTACGGCACGCGCTCGTCGGCCTTGACCTCCACGATCGACTTGCCGGCCGGGACGATGAACCGGTTCCCGGCGTCGGCGCCGAGGTGGAAGTCCCGGTCACGGCCGCGGATACGCCGGTCGAACGTCACCCGCAGGCCCACGTCGGCGTCGCGGCCGAGGTAGGCGTGCCGCTGGTAGCCGGTCATCGCGACGGGCCGCAGGTCCAGGCGCAGCACCAGGTCGAGCACCTCCTCCAGGAAGGCCCGCTGGGACGGGTCGTGCCCGACCATCTGCCGCCCGTCGCACAGGCGCAGCGCGTCGGCGTACGCAAGAGACACCCGCCGCTTCTGGGTGACCCGGTTGACCCGCTGCTTGATCTCGACGAACACCGGCGTGGCGCCGTCCACACAGAAGCGGTCGCCGTAGTGGCGCACCCGCAGCTTCCTGCGGAACTTCAGCCCTTCGATCTTCTCCCAGTAGAAGCGCAACTGCCGGGTGTCGTAGTAGACGCTCCAGACGCCGTAGCCCGCCTCGCCGCTGTGCTGGTCGCGATCGAGCCGCTGCTCGATCTCCTCCCGCAGCGCGACCGCCTCCCAGGCGTCCACGAGGTACTTGATCTCGTAGCGGTTGAAGGCGTGCAGCTTGCTGGGGGCCCGCAGCCGGTGGCCCTGGTCACCGACCGCCTCCGACGGCGGCTGACCGGCCTGCTCAGCTGCGGAAACGGCTGGTATGCGGAACCTTTTCAGCAATGTCCCTCCCTTCGTCGGCACACATCTGACCGCACGAAGCTGGGAGCAATGTGTGAACCGCGCCCGACGAGAGGATGAACGGCCGGGACGTTCAGCCGCCGTGACGCTGCTCAAGAGGCAGCAGCACACGGAAGGCGGTGCCGCGCCCCGGAACGCTGGCCACCTCGATCCGGCCGTCGTGCGCCTGCACGAGCGCCGCGGCGATGGCCAGGCCCAGCCCCGTTCCACCACTGTCACGGGAACGGCCGGGATCGGCCCGGTAGAAGCGGTCGAACACGTGCGGCAGATGACCGGCCTCGATGCCCTGCCCTTCGTCGCGCACCTCGACCAGCGCTGCCCTGACATGCGGAGCGGGCCCATCGCCGGCGTGCACCACCCCGGCCGCGGGAACCCCGGCCACGGCGCGAGGGGCCACCTCCACCCGGATCTCCGCCTCCGCAGCCGTGTGCCGCATCGCGTTGCCGACCAGGTTGGCGATGACCTGGTGCAGCCGATGTTCGTCACCCAGCACGAACACCGGCTCGGCGGAGACGACCAGCCGGATCGGCCGCTCGCGGTCGCGCGCCTGAGCGGCATGGACGACGTCCCCGGCCAGCACGTGCAAATCCACGACGGTGGGCGCCAAGGCGGGCTCCTGGTCCAGCCGGGCCAGCAGCAGCATGTCCTCCACCAGGACGCCCATGCGTTCGGCCTCCGCCTCGATCCTGCGCAGCAGCCGCTCGGCCACCGCGTCCCGCGGGCCCTGGCCGTGATGGTAGAGCTCGGCGAAGCCCCGGATGGAGGTGAGCGGGGTGCGCAGCTCATGGGAGGCGTCGGCGACGAAACGGCGCAGCCGCTGTTCCGACTCCCGGCGGGCGCGCAGAGCGGCCGACAGCCGCTCCAGCATCGTGTTGAGCGTCTGGCCGAGCCGCCCGATCTCGGTGCGCGGATCGGCATCGGCGACCCTCCGGTCCAGATCGCCGGCGGAGATCGCCCGCGCCGTGCGTTCGACGCGCGTGAGCGGGCGCAGGCCCAGCCGCACCACCGCCCAGGCCACGGCGCCCAGCAGCACGAGCACCAGCGCTCCCGCGCCGGCCTCGATGACCAGCAACTGCCGCACGGTGGCCCGGTTGGCCTCCAGCGACATCGACAAGGCGACGCGCTCGCCGTTCGGCAACTGCCTGAGCAGCACCCGCCAGTCCTCCCGCCCGCTCCGGTCCTGCACGGTGAACGGCCGGTACGGCACCGACCTGACCACCTCGGCCGGGACCTGCGGGCCGCCCGTCGCGTCCGCCGGGATCAGCCGGGCCAATCGCCCGGCACGGTCGTAGACGGCGATCCGGAACTGGGTCGGCAACTGGACGCTCCCGGGCGGCGGCGCAGGCCCGATCGGCGGCCGGCGGGCGGAGGTGGTCGCGGAGAACTCGGCCAGCTGCGCGTCCACGCGCGACAGCAGCGACTGCTCCAGCATCACGGTGCCGGCGACCGCGAAGACGGCCAGCCCCGCCGCCGCCAGGCCGAGCAGAGCCACCAGCAGCCGCAGCCGCAGCGGCCACGGACGGCGGGCCACCCTCACGACGTGCTCTGCAGCCGGTAACCCACGCCGCGCAGCGTGTGGATCAGAGGCGGGCCACCGGCGTCGATCTTCCGCCGCAGGTAGCTGATGTAGGACTCGACGATCCTGCTCTCGCCGTCGAAGTCGAAGTCCCACACGCGGTCGAGGATCTGCGCCTTGCTGACCACCCGACCCGCGTTGATCATCAGATACCTGAGCAGGCTGAACTCCGTCGGCGACAGGTGGATCTGCCGCCCGGCCCGGCGCACGGTATGGGCCTGTTCGTCCAGCTCCAGGTCCGCGTACCGCAGGACGCCGTCGTCGGCCTGCTCCTCCGGCGGGCGCGTCCTGCGCAGGATCGCCCGCAACCGCAGCACGACCTCCTCCAAGCTGAAGGGCTTGGTCACGTAGTCGTCGCCGCCGGCGGTCAGCCCCGCGATCCGGTCGGGCACCGCGTCCTTGGCGGTCAGGAAGAGCACCAGAGGGCTGTCACCGGCCTCGCCAAGCCTGCGCGCCACCGTGAACCCGTCCAGGCCGGGCATCATCACGTCCAGCACGATGATGTCCGGCCGCTCCCGGGCCACCTCCTCCAGCGCCCGGCGGCCGTCCGAGACCGTCCGCACGGCGAAGCCGTTCAGCTCCAGGGCCTCCGACAGCAGCTCGCGGATGTTCGGCTCGTCGTCGACCACCAGCACTTTCGCGGCGGATTGTTCGCTCACCACATCGTTCTACCTGCACAAGGTGAGAAAAACGTGTGAGCGTCCGCGGCGCCGCTCGGCGGCGCCCGACCGCAGAGCCGTGCATCAGCAGCTCAGGTCACGCTCGGGCAGACGGCCCGTCACCAGGAACTCGGTGACGGCACGGTCACCGCAGGCGTTGCCGTTGGCCAGATACACCCCGTGACCACCGGAGTCCACCGCGACCATCCGGGCCCGCTGCCCGAGCGCCGCACGCATCTTCAGCGCCCCGCTGTAGGGCGTGGCCGGATCCCGCAGATTCTGGATCAGCAGGACGTTGGCCGGACCCCGCGAACCGATCCGCGTGGCCCGCTCGGCAGGCCGGAACGGCCAGTACGCACACGGCCCCAGATTCACCGGCATGCCCGCCGTCAACGGGTAGGCGGCCCGGCTGCGCCGCACCTGCTGCTCGTGCCGGGCGAGCGAGCTCGGCCACTCGACGTCGTTGCACATCGTGGCACCGGCGTGCGCGGCGGTGTTCTGCAGCGCGGCCTGCGGCGGCTGGTTCGGCGCGGGCAGCTCGGCGCCGCTCAGCGCGGCCTTCAACAGCCCGGCCAGCATCGGGTAATTCGCCCGCGAGTACAGCGCGTTGAGCAGGGTCTCCCGCAGCAGGTTGCCGGTCAGCCGCTGCTCCGGCTCGGACCCCGGCCAGGCGAGCGGCTCGCGGTCCAGCCGCGCGGCCAGCTCCAGGAACGTCCGGCGCACCGCGGCCACGTCGGCGCCCAGGCCGTAGTCGCCGTCACGCGCGGCCGCCCACGCGCCGAAGTCGGGGAAGGCGTCCCGCACCCCGACGGCGTAGTTGGCCAGCCACTGACGCGCCACCTTGTGCGGATCGGGGTCGTCATTGCTGTCGAGGATCACCCGATCGGTGGTGCCGGGGAACATCGTGGCGTGCACGGCGCCCGCGTAGGTGCCGTACGAGACGCCCCAGTAGGAGATCTTGTCCTCGCCGAGCGCCACCCGGATCCGGTCGATGTCCCTGGCGTGGTTGCGGGTACTGATGTGCCGGATCAGCGGCCCGCCGTTACGGGCGCACGCCTCGGCGATCCGGCGCGACCACGCCGCGTTCCCGGCGATCCCGCCGTCGGCGTCGGGGTAGGGCTTCATGCGCGTCAGCGACAGGTCGGCGGGCGCGAGCCCGCAGGAGACCGGCGAACTCTTCCCGACGCCACGCGGGTCGAACCCGACGACGTCGAAGCGGTCGAGCACGTCCTTGGGCAGCTTCTTCACCAAGGTGCTGGGCCGGTTCAGCCCCGGGCTGCCCGGACCGCCCGGGATGATCAGCAACACGCCACGGCGCACGTCGGGACGGGCCGTCCTGATCCTCGACACCGCCAGCGTGACCGACGGGCCGCCGGCGGCGGAGTAGTCCATCGGCACCTCGATCGTCGTGCACTCCTGGCGGGGATCGACGCCCTCGCCCGGCCGGCAGGAGCTCCACGAGGTGACGGCGGCGTGCGCCGGAGCCGCCAGAAGGGTGGCCGTCAGGGCGGACGCGGACAACAGGGCAAGGGATTTCATCAGGGGCCTTTCGGTTCCGGTGGGGACGTCCACGACTCTGCCGGGCCGTCGATCGCCGAACCAGAGACCTCGTCACCGGCCGCCCGTGACCTCCTCACGAAACCGACAAATCACCCACCACCGGAACCAGCACGTCCGTCACCAACTCCCCAGGAGGCGTACACCCCGGATCCGACACATACACCTCCCGCACCGCACCCCTCACCACCAGCCGCCGCTCAGCACACCACGCCAGCACAGCATGCACCGTCAACGCGATCTGGTCATAAGGCCCCACATGAGTCGCCCGCGCGAACACCCCACCCGGCAACACCCCCACCTCGAAACCCTGACCGACCTCCCTCTCCTCGTCCAGCAACAACGCCACCCGGACGTCCACCACCTCACCCACATCAACCGGAAACAACCCCACCAACCGCACCGGCCCGAACCCCTCCGGCACCCCCGCCACCAACCGCGCCACCGCCGCGGACGTAGCCCGCCCCACATCCTCCAACCCCGCCGCCCGCTCACCCACGAACGCCGCCCGCTCCCCGCCCTGCCGCACCACATCCACCTCAGCCGCCGGCAACCCCACAGCCAGCACCCGCTCCAACGACGCCAGCGTCCGCCGCCGACGCGCCAACTCCACCTCCAACGACACCCGAACCGACTCCAAAGCCCCCACCTCCCCCGACAACACCCGCCCCACCACCGCCAACGGCACATCCAACGACCGCAACAACCCGATCGACAACGCCTCCCGCGCCTGATCGGCCCGGTAATACCGGTAACCCGTCACCTCATCCACATACGCCGGACGCAACAACCCCAACTCGTCGTAATGCCGCAACTGCTTCACACTCAACCGACCAAGCCGCGCAAACTGCCCAATCGGCAGCAACTCCTCATCCACCACCACACCCACCCTCACGTAACGTCAGACCCATGACCCTGTCCATCGGCCAAGTCGCCAAACTGGCCGGCATCACCGTACGAACCCTCCACCACTACGACGAAATCGCCCTCCTCACCCCCAGCCAACGCACCACCGCCGGCTACCGCCGCTACACCGACGACGACCTCCTCCGCCTCCAGCAAATCCTCCTCTACCGCGAACTCGGCTTCCCCCTCGAACAGATCACCGACATCCTCGACCACCCCCACACCGACCACCTCACCCACCTCCACCGCCAACACCAACTCCTCACCCGCAAAGCCCAACGCCTCCACCAGGTCATCACCAACGTCGAACGCGCCATCCAAGCCCACACCCACCACCTCCCCCTCACCCCCGAAGAACGCTTCGACGTCTTCGGCCACTTCACCCCCGAAGACCACCACGCCGAAGTCCAACGCCGCTGGGGCCACACCGACGCCTACACCGAAAGCCACCGCCGCGCCGCCGCCTACACCAAGACCGACTGGCTCCAGCTCACCGCCGAAGCCACCGCCATCGACGACGACATGCGCGCCGCCCACGCCCGCGGGCTCGCCCCCGACCACCCCGACGTCATGGACATCGCAGAACGCCACCGCGCCCACATCACCCGCTGGTTCTACGACTGCACGCCCGAACTCCACCGCGGCCTCGGCGACCTGTACGCCACCGACCCCCGCTTCACCGCCACCTACGACGACCGCGCCCCCGGCCTGGCCGCGTACTACCGCCAGGCCATCCACGCCAACGCCCGCCGCCTCTGACCTGGCTGCTGGGTTTCGGCTGGGAAATATGGATTTTGTCCAAACCCAGCACCTTTACAATGTAGATTTCTAAGCCGGGAGGTCCAGCGCGGCCGCCGTCAGCGCGCGCGCCCGGCGGGGCGAGGTCAACAGCTCCACCGTGTCCGACAACTGGTCCACGCACCCCGCCACCGGCAGCCCCCTGACCACCGGATCCGTCACCGACGCCATCAGCGCCCGCGCGAACCGCTCCCCGCCGATCACCTGGAACGGCCGGTCGTGGAACCCCCGCACTCCCTCCTCCAGCCGCTCGGTCAGCGCCATGCGGTTCTGCAGCGCCGCCAGCCGTCCGTACGCCGCCGTCAGGCCCTCCTCCCGCTCGCGCCACGACCGCGCCGCCATCGCCGCCCCCAGCGCCTCGCCCAGCTCGGCCGAGCCCGGCAGCCGGGTCAGCGCGCTGCCCAGCCACTTGGGGTACGGCGGGTAGCGGCGCCGCAGCAGCAACGCCAGCCGCATCACCTCCCGCGCCAGCCGCGCCCCCACCACGGCCGACCCCAGCTCGTCCCCCACCTCCGCGCACCGCCCCGGGAACGGCTCCTCCTGGCCGATGCGCTGCCATTGGCAGGCCAGCACGTACCGCCACACGTCCTGCGGATACCAGCGCAACGCCTGCCGGGCCGCCTCCAGCCCCACACCCGGCAACCCGTCGCAGAAGACCTCACCGCCCGTCACCTCGGCCAGCGTCTGCCACGGCACGGACAACCAGTCCAGCAGGGACACGCCCGCACGCGGATCGAACCCGAGCCGCCCGACCAGCCACTCCCCCAGCTCGGCGACCACGACCCCCGGCTGCCGCACCCCGTGGTACTCGAACACGGTGTCAAAACCCCCGAACCGGTCGGGCAGCCCCGCCGTCACCCGCTCCCGTACCGGCTCCACCTGACCGGGGGGCACGAACAGCAGGACCCGCGGCCCCCAGTCGTGGTCGGCCGAGCGGGCCGTGTCGAACGCGAGCACCTCAGACCCCGGGCCGATCAGCGCGGCGCTGTGCCGCACGCCGGGAAGCAGCGGCGCGACGACTTCGCCGTAGAAGGCACGAGAAAGCTCAATACCAGGCACAAAGTTGGACATCACGCCGTCAACTCTGCACGAGCACCGCCCGAACCTCACCCGGTTTTCCCAGCGCCGATGACAGCGTGGTGACCGACCGGACACGCCAGGGGGAGGGACCCGTTGAGCAAGGTCGTCGCCGACATCTCCGTATCGCTGGACGGCTACGTCACCGGCCCCGACCCCGGCCTCGAACACGGCCTCGGCACCGGCGGCGAACTGCTGCACGCCTGGGCCCGCCGGCCCACCGACGTCGACGCGCGCGTCCTGGGCGGCGCGGTCCGCGCCACCGGCGCCGTCATCATGGGACGGCGCACCTTCGACGTGGTCGACGGCCCCTACGGGTGGGGCGACCCGCTCGGCTACGGCTCGGCCCGCGAGCAGGCGCAGGCCACGCCCGTGTTCGTCGTCACCCACGTCCCGCCCTCAGCGGTACGCCGGCCCGAACTGTTCACCTTCGTCACCGACGGCCCCGCCGCGGCCGTCGAGCACGCCCGCACCGTGGCCGGGGACGGCGACATCGTCTTCATGGGCGGCGCCGACCTGATCGGCCAGGCCACCGACGAAGGGCTGCTCGACGAGCTGCGCCTGCACCTGGCGCCGCTGCTGCTCGGCGCGGGCACCCGCCTGTTCGCCCAGGTGCGCCCCCGCCAGTGGGAGCCGGTCGAGACGCACTTCTCCCCCCTGGCCACCCACCTGACCTACCGCGCCATCACCTGACCCGCCGCCTTCGAGCGGGGGGTTCAGCCGGCGACGTGGCAGGCCAGCACCAGGCGTCGGCGGTAGCCGATCCGCTCGTACACCTTGATCGCCGCGGCGTTGACGTCGTCCACCATCAGGGCCGCGCGGCCGTGCGTGGCCACGAGCTGGGACGACATCCAGCCGCACACCCGCTCGGCCAGCCCCCGCCCGCGGAAGCGGGCGGCCGTGGCGACCCCGGCCAGCAAACCCACCGACGGCGCCGACCACGCGTCGGCCGCCACCGCCGCCAGCTCGCGCCCCACCCGCACACCCGCCCAGCGCCGCACCCCGGCCGCGCCCGGCACCGCGTACGACGAGGGCGCGTCCCCGGCCAGCAGCGCCGCGATCTCCTGCTCGGCGTCGCCGTCCAGCCAGCCGACCACCGGCGGCGGGCCGGCAGCCGCGCCGCCCGGTGGTGCGGCGTGCAGGGGCGACGCGCCGGCCGGCGGCCCCTGCAGGCTCATCCAGGAGAACGCGCCGCTCTCCCGCACGCCCTCCAGCCTCGCCGCGACCCGCCGCATCAGCTCCCGCTCGCCCAGCGGCCGGTAGGTGGGCCCCAGCTCGGCCAGCGCGTGCCGGACCAGCTCGGCCGCGTCGTCCGGGTCGCCCCACACCGCCAGCCGGTCGTGCCGGGCGATGCCCGGGGCGGCGGCCACCACCGCCTGCCGTGACGCCCAGGCGCGGGCCCGGCCGCGCAGGTCCTGGGCCGTCCACACGACCAGGTCGTCGTCGCCGCACGCGGCCCGCAGCGCGCCCGGGTCGCCGAGCCGGTGGATCACAAGATCTCGCCCGGCCGGTACGCGGCGGCCTGCGGGTGCTCGGCCACGACCTGCCCCACCTGCCGCACCACCTCGGCCACCTGCGCGGCGGCCGCGCCGGTGAAGGAGACCCGGTCGGCCAGCAGCGCCTCCAGCTCGGCGCGGTCCAGCGGGAAACGCTCGTCGCCGCCCAGCAGGTCCAGCAGCTCGTTGGACGCGCCCCGCGACCGCATCGCCAGCGCCGCCGCCACCGCGTGCTCCTTGATCAGCTCGTGGGCCTGCTCGCGGCCCATGCCGGCGCGCACGGCGGCCATCAGCATCTTCGTCGTGCCCAGGAACGGCAGGTAGCGGCCCAGCTCGGCCGAGATCACCGCCGGGAACGCGCCGAACTCCTCCAGCACCGTCAGCATCGTCTCCACCAGCCCGTCGAAGGCGAAGAACGCGTCCGGCAGCGCGACCCGGCGCACCACCGAGCAGGACACGTCGCCCTCGTTCCACTGGTCGCCGGCCAGCTCGCCCACCATCGAGGCGTAGCCGCGCAGCACCACGGTCAGGCCGTTGACGCGTTCGCAGGAGCGGGTGTTCATCTTGTGCGGCATCGCCGAGGAGCCGACCTGCCCCTCCTTGAACCCCTCGGTGACCAGCTCGTGCCCGGCCATCAGCCGGATCGTCTTGGCCAGCGAGGACGGCGCGGCCGCCAGCTGCACCAGCGCCGAGACCACCTCGAAGTCCAGGGACCGCGGGTAGACCTGCCCGACGCTGGTCAGCCGCCGGGAGAACCCCAGGTGGGCGGTGACCTTCTCCTCCAGCTCGGCCAGCCTGTCCTGCCGGCCGCCCAGCAGGTCGAGCATGTCCTGGGAGGTGCCGACCGGGCCCTTGACGCCGCGCAGCGGGTAGCGGCCGATCAGCTCCTCCAGCCGGTGGTAGCCGGCCAGCAGCTCGTCGGCGGCCGAGGCGAACCGCTTGCCCAGCGTCGTCGCCTGCGCCGCCACGTTGTGCGACCGCCCGGCCATGACGGTGGCGGTGTGCTCCTCGGCCAGGGAGGCCAGGCGGGCCAGCAGCGCCACGACGCGGTCGCGGACCAGCAGCAGGCTGTCGCGGATCTGCAGCTGCTCGACGTTCTCGGTCAGGTCGCGCGAGGTCATGCCCTTGTGCACCTGCTCGTGTCCGGCCAGCGCGTTGAACTCCTCGATGCGCGCCTTGACGTCGTGGCGGGTGACGCGCTCGCGCGCCGCGATCGAGTCCAGGTCGACCTGCTCGACCACCTTCTCGTAGTCGGCGACCGCGCCCTCGGGCACCGCCACCCCGAGCTCGGCCTGCGCCCGCAGCACCGCCAGCCACAACCGCCGCTCAGCGATGATCTTGTACTCGGGAGACCACAGGCGGGCCAGCCCGGGTGAGGCGTAGCGGGCGGCCAGGACGTTCGGGATGCGCGGCTTGGAAGTCACGTTGGACAAGTCTATTCACACCCCGTCACCCCCACCGCATCCAGCCCGCGCCGGCTTCCCGGCGGCCGCGTCCGCCCTCACGCAGGGGCGCTGACCAGCGCCGTCACGCGCCCGGCCGGACGCGGGCCATGTTTCCGCCCGCCCTGGCCGGTAAGTACAGGAAGTCGCGAGGACCCGACCAGAAAGGCATGAACATGAGCACCGACGACAAGATCCGCAACAAGGCCCAGGAGCTCAAGGGACGCGCCAAGGAGAACATCGGCGACGCCACCGACAACGAGAGCCTCCAGGCCGAAGGCCGCGCCGACCAGACCGAAGGCGGACTGAAGCAGGCGGGCGAGAAGGTCAAGGACGCCGGCAAGAAGGTCAAGGACGCCTTCAAGAAGTGACCGCCGCGGCCTTGGGGGGCGGCGCGGCGGGTCGTCCCGACCTCGCACCGCACCGCCTCCCCCGCTTCCCGGTCACCGGCCCCCGCTACCGGGCCGGCCGGACCGTCGCCGGAAGCGCGGGCCCCGCGTCGGCTAGCTGTTGCACTCCCGGGACAGGACCTTGCCGGTCTTGGCGTCCGTGCAGGTCTTGCACGTACGGTCCGGGCTCCCCGTGATCGGCTCCTTGGTGGTCTTGCACTCGCGCTCGGTCGACTGCTCCGGCTGCTTGGTCTTCTGCTCGCAGTACTGCTTCTTGTACCCGCTGCCCTTCTTGTCGCGGCAGTAGTAGCACCGCTTGTTGCCTTCCTCCAGGTATTTGCACTTGGGCGCGTTACCGGCGGCGCCGCCCGCGGCACAGTCGGCAAGCGCGGCCGACGTGGCGGGCGTGGCGGTGGTGGCGTGGACTTTCTCCCCCAGTGCCTGCGAGGCCATCGAAGGGGCGAGGGCGGCAGCGACAAGGGCGCTCACAGCGCATGCTTCCTTGAACACGTTTCCTCCCACAGGACATCTTCCTCTGGCCCCTCCATCGTGACCCGCCATTACCGGCAACCGTCAAGGCATCCGCCCGGAATTTATTTTCCGGCCTCGAACGCATTTCTCCGCCCGAAACATCCGGCCGCCCGCTCATTACGCCGCCGAGCCTGACGCCGAAAGCACGCTTTACTTTTCTCCCCTTCTCTTTGTCCGCTCACGGCCGCGCGGCTTGTCGTTGTTTCCACGGTGGAGATGAGCATTCCTCACCATGACCGGCGGGGCCGGGCTCGGCCGAAAAAGATGTGGGGCCTCCGCGTTCAGCCGGAGGCCCCACGTCAGCATGACCCGGAGTCGATCACCGACTGTCAGGTGCTGCCATATCGAGTTCCCTTATAGTAGTTCAGCCACCAGCTGTAGTACTGGTTCGACTGCCACGGTATGCATCGCGCCTGACGCGCCTTGACGTGATAGCAGAATGTCACTTCCGCCTTGAAGCCGTGCCGGTACGCGTCGATGGAGCAGTACTTCAGCAGAGTGTTGAAGCATTCCGACTTCGGTCGCTGCCGGTTCCACAGCGGCTGGAGCTCGAAGTCGTCCTTCGGGTTCGGGCTGGACGGCTTGGTCGGCCCGGTGGCCTCGTACGACTTGCAGGTGACCTCCCTGGAGCTGGTGTGGGTGGTCGTCACACCCCCGCTCGGCGCAAGCTCGCCGTCGACTTCGATGGCGGTGCCGAACTCGTTGTCGTACTTGGTGTTCATGAAGCACGCTTCGCCCATGCTCTTGAGGACGAGGTTGTTCCTGATGTACTTGGCTTCCGCGGTGTTCGCCTTCTTCTCCATCGGCCATACTCGGACGTAGTTGACGAACGTTCCGCGATCGGAGGCGGGGAAGTTGTTGTCGTGGGCGAAATCCCAGACGTCTCTGGTGGGCCCGTGCTCAACGCTGTAGTTCCCGAACCAGTATGAGTGGGCATCTACGGTGACACCCCACCCCTTGCGCTTCTTGCTGGTGCCGGTGTATTCGTTCGCTATCAATGTCTCCGATACTTTGAATCCCGGCTTCTCGGCGTTCCAGCATCCGTGGGGCGCGCCCTTGTTGAAGAAGCACTGCCCGACCAGTTTCTTGATGTCCGCATCGGGATCCGAGTAGGGGTCGTTGGGGTCGTTCGAGCATGCGGACTGCGTGCTGAGCCCCCGGGAAAGGGAGCCGGGAATGGAGCCGGGGCAGGCGCCGGGGTCCATGTGATCCGAGGAGTCCTCGAAGCATTCGAGAGGCTGCTCGATGATGGTCAGGCCGCCACATCTGTCGAAGACGAACACCGAGATGGTGAACTCGCTCGGCTCGACCTGGCCAGATGCGCCGGACCCAATCGAGCGGGTTGCCGCCGACCGGCTCGCGCCGCCGGCCGTCTGGGTCTGCCAGGTTCGCTTCGTCTCGACGGAAACGCGGACCGTACCGTTGTCCCCGGCCGCTACGACCGCGTTGCCGAGGGTCACGGCAGAACTCGCACGCGATTCACCCAGCGCCTGCGCTTCCGCGCGCTGGTCCAGGAGAAGGCTGTTCAGCAGCGAGAGCTGAGCGGTGATCGAAGCGGTCGGCACGACCCCGGGCGCGTCCCAGATGGTGGCGGCACGCCCCTCCAGCACCGCGTCTTGCGCGTCGTAGTACGACTTGACGCGAGCGATGTACTCCTGCGCCCCCGAATCACCGGCCGCCTGGGCGCCGACCGCTCTGCTGCCCTGTTCCAGGACACACGTGTCCCTGCCCGTGGGAGGTGGAGGCACCGCCTTGGGCGTGACTGAGGCACTCTCCCAGTCACCGGTCCCCAGCGCGGTCTTGGCACGCACCTTCACCGTGTAGACCGAACCGTTCGTCAGACCGGTGATCGCAGCGTACGGATCCTTGACGTCAAGGGTCTTGACGACGGCGCCACCGTTGTCGGTCACCTCGACGTCGTAACCGTCGAGCATGGCCACACTGCCGTTGGTCTCGGGCAGTCCCCAGCTCGCGACGGCGCCGCCGTCCCCTGCCTGGGTGGCGAGGTTGAGCACCTTGCTCGGCGGTCCAGCCGGCAGATAGGTGAGAGCCAAGGACGGCTGCTCAGACGCTGTCGTCTCGCCGAAGGTGATCACCTCGTCCTTGTTGGAGGTGAGCAGGAGCCACTGGTACTCACTCCCCGCGATGTCAGCCTCTGGAGCGGACAAGGGCAGCGAGTCAGGGGTGCCGGTCGTATCGGCGTCGCCGGGGAGATCTGACCCTCTGCTGCTTCCGGTGACCGGGCTCTTCAACGGCGTCGCGGTGATGACCGCATCGGCCGGGCAAGTCCCTCCTGCGCAGGTAGGAGCCCCGAGTTTGAGCATGCCCTCGGACACGCCGGCCCCGTCGGGCAGTTCATCCAGCTTGAATCCGATGGCAGCGGCCGTCTTGTCGATGCCGGTGCCGCCGATCCGGATCACCGTGTCGTCGGTCACCGTGCAGGGCGCGCCGTCGCAGGCGGCCGGGTCGGTCTTGGCCGACTTGATGACGAAGTTGTCCTTGCCCAGGGTCAGGTGCCGCACGTCCTCCACCGGGGGCGGCGGGGGCGTGCCCGGGGTGGTGAAGGAGACCGGGGCGGTCTTGGAGGTGCAGACCTCCTCAAGCATCGGGGTGGTCGGCGTGGTGGGGTCGGTCGGCGTGGTCGTCGGGGTGGGGGTGGGCGTCGAGGTCGGGGGCGCGCCGATCGGGGTCTGCATGTCCGACTGGATCTCGGCGGCGGTCTGCGCGCGGTTGTAGATGCGCAGTTCGTCGATCGCGCCGCCGAAGTACTCGCCCCAGTTGGTGTTGGCGCCGATCTGCAGGGCGCCGCCGGAGTCCTCCAGAGCGCCGACGGCCTTCTGCGCGACCTGTTGCCCGTTGACGTACAGGCGGGCGGTGGTGCCGTCGTGGGTGACCGCCAGGTGGGACCAGGTGCCGGTGGGGAGCGCCGCCGTGCCGTCGACCTGCTGGTGGACGCCGCCGGAACGCAGCCAGCTGCTGGGGGCCGTGCCGTTGGAGGCGTACAGGCCGTAGCCGACGCCGCCCGTGTAGTCCTTGAAGGCGACGCTGCGCCAGCCGCTCAGGCTGGTCGGGTTGATCCACGCGGACATGGTCATGCCCTGCGGCAGCACGAGCGAGGCGTTGTGCGGGACGGACACCTTGCTGGACGTGCCGTTGAAGGACAGCGCCTGGCCGAACTTGCCGGTGGTCCAGGTGGCGTTCTGGGCGGAGCCGGCGTTGTTCCTGCCCGAGATGTCGCCGACGCTCGTCCCGGTGCCCTCGTTCATGCCGTAGGCCGCCACGAGTCCCTGGGGAGGCGGCGTGGGGGTCGGTGTCGGTGTCGGTGTGGGGTTCGGCGTCGTGGTGCCGCCCTGGCCGACGGCGCAGGCCACCATCTGCCACTTGTAGGTGGTGCCGGGCTGGACCGTGTTGGCCGGGATCTGGAAGGAGGCGCGTTCGCCGCCGCTGACGTTCCGGGTTCCGAGCGGAGCCGATCCGACCGGGGTTCCGGCGTTGTCGTACAGGTAGTACTTGGCGGTCACCGGCCCGCCGGAGGGGCGGTTGACCATGCCGGACAGGATCGGCTGGACAGGGTCGGCCATGCCGGTCTCGGTGTCGGTGGGCAGCGTCGCCGCGTCGGAGGTGATGCGGTAGGCCGGGCTCTCGTTGCACGACGGCGGCGTCACGCCGGTCCGGCACGCCTTGACCACGAACTTGAAGCTGGCCGGATTGTCCAGCGAGAAGATCCTCTCCGGCGTCTGGCCGGCCGGCACGCCGTTGTTCGTCGTGGTGCCCGGAGCGGTGACCATCGTGCGCAGGTCTGACGGCGACAGGACCCGCTGGTAGGCGTGGACGTCGTCGATCGCGCCGGTGAAGGGCGTGTGACTGCCGGCGATCTGCCCCTTGCCGAACTGGAAGGCGCCGCGGGCGTTCCAGTTCGCGGTGTGATCGCGTTCGTCGGCCAGCTCGCCGTCGACGAACAGGCGGATCTTGTGAGCGGTCTGGTCGTACTGGACGGCCACATGGCTCCATCGGCCGACCCGGGCGATGTTCTTGGAGACCGCCCACTGTTCGTAGATCCGGTCGGGGATGTCCTGGGTGACCATGGCGAGCACCCACCGCTGATCGACCTCGGGAACCGTGGAGCGGGCGTAGGCCAGGGTGAAAGCGGGCTGGTTGACGCCCTGCTGGGAGAAGACCACCTGGTCGTCGGCGCTGTCCTCCAGCTTGACCCAGGCCGTCACCGTGTAGCTCTGATCGGTGTTGAGCACCGGCCCGGCGGTGGCGCCGGTTCCGCCGGACAGCTTGAGAGCCTGGCCCACCTGCCCCGGGACGCGGCTGTAGTTGCCGCTCAGGGTGGCGTTCAGGTTGTGGCCGGAGGCGTCGGCCGCGCCGGCTCCGGACGTCTCGTCCAGCTTCCAGTAGGCGGCCTCGCCGGTGGGGAGCTGCGCGGGCGGCGGCGCCATGGTGGAGTCGTTGACGCTGACGGTGTAGTCGAGCGGGGTCGCCTCGGGCACGCTGGACTTGTAGGTGACCTTGACCGCCGTGGAGCGGGCGATGGCGTCGTTGCCGCTCAGAGAGTCGATCGACTCAGCGGCGACCGTGGGGATCTCCGGCGGCAGCACCCAGTCCACGCTCAGCCTGGGCACGTTCTGGTTGTAGGCCCTGAGGCCAGAAGTCGAAGTTCTCGCTGGCGTTGGAGGCAGGGGTGGTCTCGGTGCCCAGTTGCAGCATCAGCCCGTGGTTGGGGGCGCCGCCGGCCCAGGCCTGAGCCATCGCGGTCAGATCCCAGCTCCACACCGCCCCGGCGGTCTGCGGCTGGATGCACGGATTGATCGAGGAGCGCCCGTCGGGGGTGGTGGCGGGCTGCCTGCTCCAGAACGTGTCGTCGGCCACCCAGGCTTCGGTGATCCGGTGCGCGAAGATCGACTGGTAGTTGACCAGGCAGGAGCTGGCGTTGGCCCGCAGGGTCAGCTGCATGGTGGCCTTGAGCACGTTCCGGTTGGCGATCGACGTGGTGTCGAAGGCCATCAGCGCCCGCAGCGTCTCCGGCCTGTCGGCGCACGTCTGGTTGGGCCACGTCCCGGTGCAGTACCGGTAGTTCTGGCGGCCCACCCTGCCCGGCGCGATCTGGGAGTTGGGCGACATGATCCCCACCTCTTGGGTGACGCCCAGAGTGGTGGTGGGATCAACGGTCACCGGGTACCGGGTGGCCGGGTCGGCCAGCCAGGCCGGGTCCGGCTTCAGCACCAGGACGGTCCGGCCGTCCTTGGTCTCCACGCTCGTCCTGACCTTGGCCTCGCGGCCCGGCCGGCCGTCGGCGGCGTCGGCCGCGGCGGCGTCCCACATCCGGGGTGCCGGAGCCGACAGGGCGGTCTTGCCCTTGCTGTTCTTCAGCGCCAGCCCGCCCCCCTTCGACATCGAGAGCGTCAAGCCGTCGGTCTCCACCGGAAGCCGGAACTCCACCGGCTTCGTGGGCCGCTCGCGCAGGACGACGTCGTGCCGGAACCCGGTGGGCAGGGCCGTGGCCACGAGATCGGCGCCCGGCCCGGCGGCATCGGCGTACCGGGCCTTGTCGCCGGTGATCTCCGGGCGTGGCAGCGGCGCGCCCCAGGACAGGGCGACCCGCCGCTTCCCGTCACGTGCCAGCGAGGCGAAGGGGCCGTCGCCCCCCAGCGAGAAGCTCACGTCGGCCTTGGCCAGCTTCGGCTTCAGCACGCCGTCCCGCTCCACCAGGCTCGTGTCGATCCGGCCCCAGCCGCCATCGGCCTGTTTGAGCTGCACCGGCCCGTCGTAGGCGTGGGTGGTCAGGTGCCCGTCGGGATAGGCCCACACGCGGGCGGACTCGGTGAAGGCCGCCTCCACCGGCACCGGCTGCCCGGTCTTGCGCGCCTGGGCCACCGCCGCCCGCAGCGGCGCGTCCGGATCCTCCGGCTCGGGGAAGGTCGTCATCGACGGAGGAGCGGGGGTCGCGGTCGGAGCCGGTTCGGGATCGGCCGACGCCATCGTGGCGCTGGCCACCAGCAGCGACGCCGCCACCATGAGCGTCGCGGCGACGGCGAGGCGCCTGGGCGGCTTCCCGCTCACCGTTGCCGCGCTGACTAACTTGTTCACTAACACTCACAATCTGTGCCGAGTTGGATTAGCAAACAAGATTTACCTACGGTCAAGATCGCCAGGCAACAAGATCAGGGATCACAATAAGGTAAACATAAAATCTGTAACGGCCGCCTTCTCCGGCACGATATACCTGGCCGAATTACTGGTAATTGCCATTCTCACAACACGCGGAGTGGCAAGGCGATCACGCCTGCAAAACCGGCCCGCCACGGCGCACTGTGGTGCCCGCGTCCCCCATAACCACCACAGCCCAGCCCGCTGTGGACCAAATGAACACGTTGCCGCCCGCAGACCACACAAATTACATATGAAGCACCTGGCCCCCGCGCCAGAAACACCGAATTCCCGCAACGAAAGGAACGGCGCATGCCCCATGCCGACGGAACACACCGCGACCGCCGCAATCTCCTCCGCCGGGCGGCAGCAGTGCTCAGCACGCTCCTGATGAGCGCCTGTCTCGTGGCCGGCGCCACGACCCCCGCGCACGCCGCCGGCGGCTGCGCCGACAGGTCGCAGAACGGCTGGACCATCCGGCTCTGCGCCAGCAAGAACGGGCTCGACCTGATCTCCGACATGTACGTCATCGCCAAGGGACAGACCGGCAACGGCTGCAGAGGCGAAGGCCACGCCACCTCATCCGGCCAGCCGATGGGATACCTCGACCTCACCGGCTGCGCCAACATCGCCGTCAACGCCCACTACGTCATCGCCTCACAATGGGCGGTCGGCGGCGCGCAGGTCACCACCCGCGCGGTCATCTTCGAGAGCCTCTCCCCCTTCCGCACCCTGTTCGACCAGAGCGCCTCCTTCACCGACGTCTGACGGCCCCACCCCGAACGGCCGGATGCCCGGCGCGAGGTGAGAAACCTCGCACCGGGCATCCACGACCCCACCCGGCCCCGGCGCCGCATGAGGTCGGCGCCGGGGTGCTCCGCTCACGACGTCGGCGTGAGGACCTTGGCCTCGTGCTTGGGCGCGGACGGCTTGCGCCCCATCCGCTCCTTCACCCGCTCCACCACCGTGTACAACGTCGGAACCAGCACCAGCGTCAGAAGCGTCGAGGACACCAGGCCGCCGATCACCACGATCGCCAGCGGCTGCGAGATGAACCCGCCCGAACCGGTCACCCCCAGCGCCATCGGCGTCAGCGCGCAGATCGTGGCCACCGCCGTCATCAGGATCGGCCGCAACCTGCGCCGGCCGCCCTCGATCACCGCCTCGACCACGCCCAGCCCCTGATCCCGGTACTGGTTGATCAGGTCGATCAGCACGATCGCGTTCGTCACCACGATGCCGATCAGCATCAGCATGCCGATCAACGCCGGCACGCCCATCGCCGTGTCGGTCGCCACCAGCAGACCCACCGCGCCGGTCGCCGCGAACGGGATCGACACCAGCAGGATCAGCGGCTGGACGAAGCTCCGGAACGTCGCCACCATGATCATGAACACGATCGCGATCGCCGCCAGCATCGCCATGCCCAGGTCGGAGAACGCGTCCGCCTGGTCGGCCGAGGCGCCGCCGATCTTGTACCGGGCGCCGGCGCCCAGCGCCACCGACTTCATCGTCGTCGTCAGCTCCTGGGTGACCGTGCCCAGGTCCGACGCCTCCACCTTGCCCGACACCGTCGCAGAACGCTCACCGTCGATCCTGGTCACCTGCGTCGGACCGGCCACCTGCTCCACCTTGGCCACCGACGACAACTTCACCAGCCCCGCCGCCGTCGGCAGCTTCAGGTCCTCGATCGCCTTGACGTCCTCGGGCGCGTCACCGCCGCGCAGCACCAGGTCGCTGCTGCGGCCGTCCAGGGTGATCTGGCCCAGCGGCGCGCCGCGGAACGCCTGCGCCACCGCCTGACCGACCTGCCCCTCCGACAGCCCCTTGGCCGCCGCCTTCTCCCGGTCCACCGCGACCTCGATGCGCGGCGCGCTGGCCTCCAGGTTCGACGACAGGTCACGCAGACCCTTCACCTGGCCCATCGCGCCCTTGACCGCCTCGGTCGCCGTGCGCAGCGACTCGGCGTCGGGCGCCTGCACGATCACGCTCACCGTGTCGGAGGAGAACCCGCCCCCGCCGGCGCCGCCGACCGTCACCTCACCGACCCCGGACAGACCGGTGATCTTCTCGCGGAGCTGCCGCTCCACCGTCGCCGGCTCGGCGCCGTCCTTGACCGTCACCGAGAACGACGCCCGGTCCGCGCCACCGCCCACGCCGCCCTGCATGGCGTTGCCGCCACCCACGTTGACCTGGTACGTCTCCACACCGGCCAGCCCCGACAGCACGCCCTCGACCTTCTTGGCCGCCTTGTCCGTCGTGGCCAGATCGGTGCCCACCGGCATCTTCTGCGTCAGCGAGATCGTGTTCTGCCCGGAGGAGTCCAGGAAGTTCGTCCGCAGACCGCCCGCCAGGCCCATCGTCCCGACGAACACCGCCACCCCGATCAGCACCGTCACCAGCTTGAACCGCGTGGCGAACCGCAGCACCGGCAGGTACGCCCGCTGCAACGGGCTGCGCAGCTCCTTGGCCTCGGCCTCCTCACGCTGGGCCCGCGCCTGCTCCGGCGACAACGACGGCGCCTTGAGGAACCAGTACGCCAGCACCGGCACCACCGTCAGCGACACCACCAGCGAGGCCAGCAACGCCACCGCCACCGTCACCGCGAACGGCCGGAACAACTCCCCGACCATGCCGCCCACGATCGCGATCGGCGCGAACACCGCCACCGTCGTCAGCGTCGAGGCCGTCACCGCCCCCGACACCTCCCGCACCGCGGTCAGGATCGCCTGCAGCTTGGCCTCGCCGTAACCCAGATGGCGCTTGATGTTCTCCAGCACCACGATCGAGTCGTCGACCACCCGGCCCACCGCGATCGTCAGCGCGCCCAGCGTCAGCATGTTGAGCGAGTAGTCACCCGCCCACAGCGCCAGCAGCGCGATCACCACCGACAGCGGGATCGACACCGCCGTCACCAGCGTCGAACGCACCGACAGCAGGAACACCAGGATGACCAGCACCGCGAACGCCAGCCCCAGCAGGCCCTCGGTGGTCAGGTTCTCGATCGACTCCTCCACGTACGGCGCCTGGTCGAACACCACCGACACCTGCGTGTCGGAGGAGTCGCCCAGCGACCGCGTCAGCTCCGGCAGCTTCTCGCGGATCTCGTGGGAGATCGTCACCGCGTTGCCGTCGGGCGTCATCGTCACCGACACGCCGAGGCTCGTCTTGCCGTCGGTACGGGTGATCGTCGAGGCGTCGGCCAGGCCGCGCCTGATCTCGGCCACGTCACCGAGCTTGACCGGCTTGAGCGGCTTGGGCCGCGCCACCTGCTGCGGCAGCGCCGCCCGGCCCGTCTGGGCCGGCTGCCCGGCCTGCGGACGGCCCTGCGCCTGCCCCGGCGTCTGGGCCGGGGACTGGGTCGGGGACTGGGCCTGCTGCTGGGCGGGCTGCGCGGGGGTCAGGTACAGGTTCTTCAGCTTCTCCAGCGAGTCGACCCGCGACCCCACCTGCACGGTCAGCGACCTGCCGTCGGCGGTCAGCGACCCGGCCGGGATCGGCGTGCCGTTCGCCTTGAGCACCTCGGGGATCTGCGCCGCCGACACCCCGGCCAGCGCCATCTTCTTGACGTCCGGCTCGATCGTGACGACCTCGTCACGAGTGCCGGTGACCGTCGCCTCGCGCACCCCCTCCACGCTCTGCAACTCCGGCACCATGATCCGGCGCAGCTTGTCGGCCATCGCCCGCTCGTCGCCGCCGTCGCCCACCGCCAGCACCAGCACCGGGATGTCGTCGGTGTTGCCCGCCACCACCTGCGGATCGACGCCCTGCGGGAGCGTGATCCTGGCGACGGCCTGCTGCATCTTGTTCAGCGAGGCCTCGATGTCGGTGCCGTACTCGAAGGCCACCTGGATCTGGGCCATGCCCTCCTTCGACGTGGAGGTCATCTGCTCCATGCCGGGGATCCCCTGGAAGGAGTCCTCGATCGGCTTCGTCACCTGGTCTTCGACGATCTCCGGCGAGGCGCCGGGGAAGGGCGCGATGACGAACGCGCCCGGGAACGCCAACGACGGCAGGAGCTGCTGCTTCAACTGCGGAATCGTGAACGCGCCGAACGCGGTGATCACGACCGCCACCAAGATCACAAGACTGCGGTTGACCAGACTCAACCGGGCGAAAGCGGTCATAGGCTCCCCTCCAAAGTTCGCCCCAGACTAACACTTTGCCTTATACGAATATTTAGCCTGATCCAGCTTTCCTGATAACCTTCTCAGGAAGCGAGAGGTGAGCGTGAGCGACGACCGCGAAGACCTGATCCGCCGGATCACCGAGACACAGCGCGACCTGGGAAGACTGTTCACCCAGCAACAGTCCCCCCTGTTCAGCTCCAACCTCACCATCCGGCAGCTCCGCGTCGTCATGCAGCTGTCGACGCACGGCTCGGCCTCGGGCCAGGACCTCGCCCACACCCTCGGCGTCAGCCTCGCCACCGTCACCGGCATCGTCGACCGCCTGGTCGCCCAGGGCCTGGTCAGCCGGCACGAAGACCCCAACGACCGCCGGGTGCGCCGGGTCGAGCTCACCCCCGCCGGCGCCACCCTGATCGCCGAGATCAACGACGCGGGCCTCAGACACTACAAGCGCATCATGTCCCACCTCGACACCGAGACCCTGCGCGCCCTCGACCACGCCACCCGCCGCATCCGCGAAGTCGCGGACAAGCTCTACAACGAATGACCCGCCGGGGGCGCTCCCGATCGTTGCCGCTTTTTCGATGAATTACGGGTGATCGTCACCAGCCCAGCGGCTTTACATTGTAGATCTCAAGCGGGACAACATCGACGGCAGCTCGCCCTCATGGGCCACCGTCAGCCGCCGCGTCGCCCGCGTCACCGCCACGTACAGGTCGTGGCCGCCCATCGGCGACTGCTCCAGGATCCCCGCCGGATCGACCACCACCACCCCGTCGAACTCCAGGCCCTTGGCCTGCGTCACCGTCAGCACCACCACCGGCGCGTCCAGGTCCGCCGACCCCGGGAACAGGGCCGCCACCCGTGCGTGCAGCCCGTCGGGGGTGATGACCCCCAACCGGCCGCCCTCGCCCCGCGCGCCCAGCTCGGCCCGCTCCGCCGCCACCAGCGCCGGCAGCTCGGCCACCGCCGCCCGCACCGCGCGCGGCTCGTCGCCGCCGTCCCGCACCGACTCCGGCGGCTCCTGCCCCGGCGCCACCGCCGCCAGCACGTCGGCCGCCACCCGCATGATCTCCACCGGCGTGCGGTAGTTGACCAGCAGCCGCTCCTCCCGCCAGCGCCCCTCCAGGTACGGATCGAGCACCTGCGCCCACGAGCGCGCCCCCGCCGCCGACCCCGTCTGGGCCAGGTCGCCCACCACGGTCAGCGACCGCGCCGGGACCCGCCGCACCACCGTCCGCCAGGCCATCGGCGACAACTCCTGCGCCTCGTCCACGATCACGTGCCCGTACGCCCACGTGCGGTCGGCCGCCGCCCGCTCGGCCGTCGTCAGCCCCGCGCCGTCGTCGGCCTGCCGCTCGGCCAGCACGTCGGCCCGGTCGAAGACGCCCTCCTCCAGCAGGCCGGTGGTCTCCAGCACCTCGCGCGCGTACAGCTCCTGCCCGGCCCACTCCTCCCCCGCCCGCCGCGCCGCCACCCGGTCGGCCGAGTCGTCGTGGCCCAGCAGCTCGGCCGCCTCGTCCAGCAGCGGCACGTCGCCGACCGTCCACGGCGACTCGCGGGGCCGCACCAGCGGCGTCCAGTCCAGGCCCGGCGGGCACACCGACCACAACGTGTCCGGCGCGGACAGCAGATCGGCGACCAGCTCCTGCGGCGTCAGCTCCGGCCACAGCTCGGCCACCGCGCGCCGCACCGGCTCCTCCCCCCACAGCCGCTCGGCCGCCAGCGCGATGTCCGTCTCGTCCAGGTCGCCCTCCAGGTCCAGCGGCTCGGCCAGCTCCGGGTCGTCGACCGCCAGCTCCTCCAGGTGCAGCGACTCCTCCAGCGCCCGCGCCTCCGCCCTGGCCAGCTCCTTCAGCAGCTCGGTGACGTACAGCTTGCGGGCCATGTTGTGCGGCAGGCGCACCGCCCGCGCCCGATCGCGCAGCCGCACGCACACCGCGTGCGGCACACGCAGCCGCAGCCCGTCGAGCTCCACCTCCAGATCGCCCGCGGGCACCCGCTGACGGTCGGCCACCGCCGCGGCCACCACCTCGGCCATCCGCAGGTCGCCCTTGACCACCGCGGCCGCCGGCGGATCGGCCGCCACCGCCCGCACCCCCGGGAACAGCTCGCCCACCGTGGCCATCACCACCTGCGTCTCCCCCAGCGCCGGCAGCACCTGCCCGATGTAGCGCAGGAACATCGGGTTGGGACCCACCACCAGCACCCCGCGCCGCTCCAGCGTGTCGCGGTGGGTGTAGAGCAGGTAGGCGGCCCGGTGCAGCGCCGCGACGGTCTTGCCGGTGCCCGGCCCGCCCTGCACCACCAGCGCCCCCTGCAGGCCCGCCCTGATCACCCGGTCCTGCTCGATCTGGATCGTGGCCACCACGTCGCCCATCCGGCCAGTACGGCCGCGCCGCAACGCCGCCAGCAGCGCCGCCTCGCCCACCAGCGTGCGCCGGTCGCCGTCGGACATGCCGTCCAGGTCGAACACCTCGTCGTCGATGCCGACCACCGTGCGGTCCTTCAGGTGCAGATGGCGGCGCCGCACCAGGCCGCCCGGGTCGGTGGCGGTGGCCACGTAGAACGGGCGCGCGGCCGGGGCCCGCCAGTCGATCAGCACCGACTCGTGGTCCTCGTCGCGCAGCCCGATCCGGCCGACGTACGTGCTGACGCCGCCGGAGTCGTCGATCCGGCCGAAGCACAGGCCGCGCTCGACCGCGTTGAGCTGGGCCAGCCGCCGCGCCTGCTCGGAGGCGGTCACCTCGCGCTCGAACCGCGCCTGCCGGGTGCCCAGCGCGCCGCCGCCGGCGTACACCTGGCGCAGCGTCGCCTGCGCCCGCTCCCTGGCCGCGTCGAGCCTGGCGTACAGCCACCGGACCGTACGCTGCTCGCTGTCAAGGGCTTCCGCGAGACCATCTTGACGATTAGCCATTCCCTGCTATACTCCTTTACGGGAGCTCTGTGGAGCCGCTTCTCGTATTGTCGAGCTCACGAGCCTAGCCCTCCTTCGCCGTTCCGGCAACCGACGCCGCCCGTCCGCGTTCCCGCGGCTGGTGCTAGCTTGAGCGGTCGTGTCGGACTATCTACGCGACCTGTTCTCCCTGCACGGCCGCCGCGCGCTCGTCACCGGCGGCAGCTCCGGCATCGGCCTGGCCATGGCCGAGGCGATCGGCCGGGCCGGAGCCGAGGTCGTCCTCGCCGCCCGCAGGCCCGCCGAGCTCGACCGGGCCGCCGAGCGGCTGCGCGCCCACGGCGTCACCACCTCCGCCGTCAGCGCCGACCTGCACGACCGGGACGACCTGGCCCGCCTGTGCGCCGCCGCCGGAGAGATCGACATCCTGGTCAACGCCGCCGGCAACAACATCCGCAAGCCCATGGCCGAGCTCACCCCCGGCGACTACGAGCAGACCATCGCCGTGCACCTGACCGCCCCCTACCTGCTCGGCCAGCACTTCGGCCCCCGCATGGCGGCCCGCGGCCGGGGCCGCATCATCAACGTCGGCTCCCAGCAGTCCATCAGCGCCTTCGGCGACAGCGGCGTGTACGGCGCGGCCAAGGCCGCCGTCGCCGGTCTCACCCGCTCGCAGGCCGAGGCGTGGTCGGCCCACGGCGTCTGCGTCAACACGATCATCCCCGGATTCGTGCTCACCCCGCTGACCGAGCCCGCCCAGGCCGTCCCCGGCCGCGTCGAGGAGCTGGCCGCCCG
The DNA here is from genome assembly GCF_053601695.1 of Nonomuraea sp. NPDC004702. NCBI lineage: Bacteria > Bacillati > Actinomycetota > Actinomycetes > Streptosporangiales > Streptosporangiaceae > Nonomuraea > Nonomuraea sp. NPDC004702. The sequence goes on along the minus strand of NZ_JBSGCE010000003.1, from coordinate 55,604 downwards.
GCACATGACCGGCCGCAACGGCGTGCCCGCCGACTTCGCGGGCGCGGCGGTGTTCCTGGCGGGGGACGCCTCGGCGTTCGTCACCGGCCAGCTGCTCTTCGTCGACGGCGGCTTCTCCGTGCACTGACGGCTGCGGTTGCCCCGGCCCCGCGCCTTTACGTTGTAGATCAGATGCGCCGGCGGGCGCGGTAGGCGCTGGCCTTGGCGCGGTTCTGGCACGACAGGCCGCAGAACCGGCGCGAGGCGTTGCGGGTGGCGTCGAAGAAGACCAGCTCGCACGCCGCCGCCTCGCACGTGCGCAGCCGCACCCCCTGGCCGACGCCGATCACCATGGCCAGCGCGGTGGCCGTGTCGGCCGCCCACGCGTCCACCAGGCCGGCGGCGGGCCCGTGGAAGGCCAGGACCGGCGGGTCGCCGTGCAGGTTGGGCACCGCGCCGTGCCGCAGCAGGGCCCGGTTCAGCGCGGCCGGCGCGGCGGGGCTCGCGGTGAAGGCGGGCCGCAGCTCCTCGGCCACCCCGGCCAGCCGGTCGGCGTCGGCGCCGGTCAGCGCCCTGCTGGGGGTCCATCCATGCTGGACGAAGGCGGCGTCGAGGGCGGCGCGCCGGTCGGCCGGCGGCCCGGCGGGACGACCACGCACCTGGGTGACGGCCAGTTCGTTGACCAGCAGCACGGCCAGATCCACCCACCTACCGACATAACTGTCTATCTGGGACTGGCCGGTGATGCGCCACACGTCTGTCGTCACTGGCGAAGCCTACCTAGACAGTGAGGTCGGCGAGGGTCACTCGAAGCCGGGGGCGGGCTGCCACAGGCTGATCTCGGTGCCCTGGTCGTCGGTGCAGGAGCAGCCGCGGCCGGACTTGCTCTCGTACACCTCGCCCGTCGTGCCGCCGAGCTCGCGCACCCGCTCGACGGCGGCGTCGATGTCCTCGACGTGGTAGTAGAGGTTGGGCTGCGCGGACCGGCCGCCGGCGCGCAGGCCCATCGGCACGTCGGTGTTGGTGACGTGCAGGTAGCGCTCGTGCTCGCGCCTGAACTCCCAGCCGAACAGCGGCCCGTAGAAGCCCGCCGCCCGTTCCAGGTCCTCGACCGACAGGGTGTAGTAACCCAGCTGGACACTCATGCACGTCTCCCCGCAACAATTGCCGTTATCGTTAAGCATCAACACCATAACGGAAGCAGGCAAAGATTAACAACGACGTTAACAATCTGGACGCCACGCTGGCCGCCCTCGCCGACCCCACCCGGCGCAAGGTGATCGACCTGCTGCGCGAGGGCCCGCGCCCGGCCGGCGAGCTGGCCCAGGCGGTGCGGATGAGCGCCCCCGCGCTCAGCAGGCACCTGCGCGTGTTGCGGGCCGGCGGCCTGGTGCGGGCGGAGGCGGGCGGCGACGACGCCCGGCTGCGGCTCTACACCCTGCGCCAGGAGCCGTTCGCGGCGCTGCAGGCGTGGCTGGACCAGGTGCAGGCGTTCTGGGCCGAGCAGCTCGGCTCGTTCAAGGACCACGTGGAGCGCGGGCGGTGAACGCCGTGCGGGCGGCGGTCGTCGTGCCGGTCGATCCGGCGACCGCGTTCCGGATGTTCACCGACGAGATCGACCAGTGGTACGTGCGCGGCCGCCACAGCTGGGTCGACCCCGCCCGCGCGGTGGCCATCCGCTTCCAGGACGGCTACCTGCGCGAGCTGTGGGACGACGGCGGCCACGCCGACCTGGGCCGGATCGTGCACTGGGAGCCGCCCCGCCGCCTGGTCTGGGCCGACCTGCTCAACCCGGGCGGCCGGATGGAGATCGAGGTGGCCTTCACCGCGGTCGAGGACGGCACGCGGGTGCTGCTCGAACACCGCGGCCTGGACACCTTGCCGCCGGACGTGGCCGGTCGCATCCGCCGCGGCTACTCCTGGAACATCGTGCTGGGCTGGTTCGCCGCCCGATGGACCCGGGCGTGATACGCGGGCGTGATCAGCGGCGGCCGTACTTCTTGTGCACGGCCTGCTTGCTGACGCCGATCGCGTCGGCGATCTGCGCCCAGGGCAGGCCCGCCACCCTGGCCCGGCGCACCTGGACGGCCTCCAGGCGCTCGATCTCGCGCCGCAGCGCGGTGGTGGCGTGCAGGGCCAGCAGCGGATCGTCGTCCTGCGCCTGCCTCATCAGGGACGCCAGGTCGTTGGTCATGCCCTAACGGTAGTCCACGATCTCCCGCCGCTCAGCGGGTCATCGCGCGTCCAGGACCAGGCGGACGCCGAGGCCGATGAGCACGACGCCGGAGATCTGCTCCAGGCGGCGCCTGACGGCAGGGCGGCCGAGGAAGTCCTTGGCCCTGGCGACGGTCCAGATGAGCAGGCCGTACCAGACGGTGTCCACCAGCACCCAGACGACGGCGAGGGTCACCAGCGTCAGCGGCACGTTCTGCCCGACCGGCACGAACGGCGGCAGGAAGGACATCGCGAACACCGCGGCCTTGGGATTGGCCAGGCACGTGCCGAGCCCCGACAGGTAGGACCCGCGCAGCCCGGCCACCGCCTCGGCCTCCACCGGCGGGGTGCCCCGGCGCGCGTTCCACAGCGCCTGCGCGCCCATCACCACCAGCACGACCGCGCCCGTGACGCGCATGACGTCGTAGGCGACCTGCGAGGCCACCAGCAGCGCCGACAGCCCGAACGCGGCGGCCAGCCCCCACAGCAGGATGCCGGTCTCGTTGCCGAGCGCGGCGGCCAGGCCGGAGCCGCGGGAGCGGAGCGTCTGACGCAGGATGACGGCGGTGCTCACGCCGGGAACCATGGCCACCAGGAAGCACGCGCCGACGAAAGCCAGAAGGTACATGCTGGGCATGCTGACAGAGAAAGCGGCCTGTTTCTCGCGATTTATCCTGGGTTCTCGCGATTTATCAGGGCACGTTGATCTAGAGGTACAGCTTGCCGAGGCCGGCCACCGCCTCGGCCATCAGCGCCCGCAGCTCGGCCGGCTCCAGCACCTCGACGTCGGCGCCCATGCGCAGCAGCAGCCAGCGCGCGTGGGTGAGCGACTCGACCGGCACGGTGAGCGTGCGCCAGCCCTCGGGGTCGGGCTCGCCCGCCGCGGCCAGCGCCGCGGCGACCACGTCGGACCCCATCGTGTACGCCAGCAGGTCCTCCCGGCCGGGCGCCAGCCTGATGACGGCCTCGGCGGTGTACATGCGCTCGCGGAACTCCTTGGCGTACGCCCGCCAGAACGCCGCCAGCTCGAACCCCTCCGGCCTGCGGAACCGGCCCGGGAGCTGCTCGACGGTGAGGATGCGCGAGACCCGGTAGGTGCGCGGAGAGCCCTCGGGCGGGGCGGCGACCAGGTACCAGGAGCCGCCCTTGAGCACCAGCCCGTACGGGTGGATCACCCGGTCGACCTCCCGCTGCCCCCATCGGCGGTAGGTCATGTGCAGCGGCCGCTGGTCCCACACCGCTTCGGCCACGTCGCTCAGGTGCGGCACGTCGTCGGCCGAGCGGTACCAGCCGGGCACGTCCAGCAGGAAACGCTCGCGCATGCGCGAGGCGTGCGAGCGCGGCTCGGGCGGCAGCGCGGCCAGCAGTTTCAGCTCCGCGGTCGCCGCGACGTCGGCCAGCCCCAGCTCGGCGGCCGGTCCCGGCAGCCCGGCCAGGAACAGCGAGGACGCCTCCTCGGCCGTCAGCCCGGTCAGGCGGGTGCGGTAGCCGTCCAGGAGCTGGTAGCCGCCCGCCGGCCCGCGGTCGGCGTAGACCGGGACGCCGGCCGCCGACAGGGCCTCGACGTCCCGGTAGACCGTGCGGATCGACACCTCCAGCTCGGCGGCCAGCTCGGGCGCGGTCATCCGGCCCCGCGTCTGCAACAGCAGGAGGAGGGAGAGCAGGCGGCTGGCACGCATATCCGTCATTGTATTGCGCACATTTTCGGTGTTTGTATGAACAGATGGAACGTTTGACCGCCATCATGAACGCCCTGCGCGCCCAGGACAGCGTCTCGGTGACCGAGCTCGCCGAGCGGCACGGCGTGTCGGAGATGACCATCCGGCGCGACCTGGACGAGCTGGCCCAGCAGGGCGTGGTCCGCCGGGTCAGGGGCGGGGCGCTGTCCCTGCTGCTGCGCGGCGAGGAGCCGCCGTTCGGGGTGCGCGAGCGGGAGGCGGTGGAGGCCAAGCGGCGCATCGGCGTCCAGGTCGCGGCGCTGATCGCCGACGGGGAGGCGGTCGTCCTGGACGGGGGCACCACCGTGCTGGAGGTGGCCCGCGCCCTGGCCGGGCGGCGGCTGACCGTGCTGCCGCTGGCGTTGCAGGCCGTCTCGCTGCTGGCCGCCGCGCCGCGGGTGCGCCTGGTGCTGCCCGGCGGCGAGGTCCGCAAGGGCGAGCTGAACGTCACCGGCCCGCTCGCCGAGAGCTCGATCGCGGCGCTGCGCTTCGACACCGCGGTGATCGGTTGCTGCGGCCTGTCGGCCGAGCACGGCCTGACCGCGCACGACCTGCCCGAGGTCGCGGTCAAACGGGCGGCCATCGCCGCCGCCCGGCGGGTGATCGTGGCCTGCGACTCGGGCAAGTTCTCCCGTACGGCCTTCGGCGCGGTCTGCCCGATCTCCCGCCTGGACGTCGTGGTGACCGACGAGGGCGTGCCGCCCGAGCAGCGTGACGCGCTCCTCGCGGCAGGGGTGGACGTCAAGGAGGCCGGGTGAGACGCGAACGGACGGCCGTCCACCTGCTGTTCTTCCTGGCCGGCCTGGCCATCGGCACCTGGACGGCCCGCATCCCCGCCATCAAGGAGGCCCTCGGGCTCGACGCGGGACGGCTCAGCCTGGCGCTGCTGGCCATCGCCGCGGGCGCCGTCGCGGGCATGACGACCGTCGGCCGCCTGGTGGACCGGTACGGCAGCAGCCGCGTCATGATCCCGGCGGCCCTGTCGCAGGGCGTGGTGCTGGTGCCGCCCGCCTTCACCCCGAACCTGGGCGCGCTGGCCGCCGCGCTGCTGGTCTTCGGGATCGTCCACGGCGTCCTGGACGTGTCCATGAACGCCAACGCCGTCGAGGTGGAACGCGCCTGCCGGCGGCCGGTGATGTCGTCCTTCCACGCCGTCTACAGCGTCGGCGGGTTCGCCGGGGCCACCACGGGCGGGCTGTTCGCGCAGGCCGGGCTGCCGCCGTCGGTGACGTTCGGGTGCGTGGGGGCGGTGATCGCCGTGCTGGCGGTGTGGGCCCGGCGGTGGGCGCTGCGCTCGACGCCCGCTCCCCTGCCGGCCGGCGGCTCGGGGTCCGGACGGCCCAAGGGCATCCTGTTCCTCGGCGTGCTGGCCTTCTGCTGCCTGGTGGGCGAGGGGGCGGCGGCCGACTGGAGCTCGGTCTACCTGCGCGAGAACCTGGCCTCCTCGGCGGGGTTCGCCGCCGCCGGGTACGCCGCGTTCTCGATCGCGATGACCGCGGGGCGGCTGGCGGGCGACCGGCTGGCCGCCCGGTTCGGGCCGGTGGCGCTGGTGCGGTGCTGCGGGCTGCTGGCGGCGGCGGGGCTCGGGCTGGCGCTGCTCGGCGGGGGGCCGGTGGCCGGGGTGGTGGGGTTCGGCTGCTTCGGGGCGGGGTTGTCATGCATCGTGCCGCAGGTGTTCTCGGCCGCCGGGCATCGGGATCCGGCCTTCGCCGGGCGGGCGCTGGCGCGGGTGGCGTCCGTGGGGTACCTGGGGTTCCTGTCGGGGCCGGTGATCATCGGGGCGGTGGCCCAGCTCGCCGGGTTGCCGCGGGCGCTGGCCGTACCGGCGCTGATGGCGGCCTTCGTCGCCCTGACGGCCCCCGCCCTGCGGTCTTAGGCGTCCGATCGCGGGCGGCGGCGTGCCGGGGATCAGCCGAACTGCTGCCAGCCGAGCCTGATCACCATCGCCACCACCACGCACAACAGCACGACCCGGACGAACGCCGTGCCGCGCCTGATCGCCATCCTGGCGCCGAGCTGGGCGCCGGCCACGTTGCACAGCGCCATGCCGAGCCCGAGCGCCCACTGCACGTGGCCCTGCAGCCCGAACACCGCCAGCGCCCCGAGGTTGGTGCCCACGTTGATGATCTTCGCCGAGGCGGAGGCGGCGACGAAGTCCAGGCCGAGGATGGTGGTGAAGGCGATGATGAGGAACGTGCCGGTGCCCGGCCCCATGATGCCGTCGTAGAAGGCGATGCCCACGCCCGCCGCGGCCACCGCCGCCACCACCCGGCCGTCGGTCCGCAGGTGCGGCTGCGGCAGGGCGCCCATCGAAGGGCGCAACGTGACGAACGCCGCCACGCCGAGCAGCACCACCATCACGACCGGGCGCAACACGTCGGCCGAGATCGCCGCCGCCGCCCACGCGCCCAGTCCGGCGCTCACCACGGCCAGCGCCGCGCCCGGTAACGCCACCTGACGGTCGATCTTGGTGGAGCGCGCGTACGCCATGGCGGCCGAGGCCGTGCCGAACACCGAGGAGAACTTGTTGGTCGCCATGGCCTGGACGGGCGGCATGCCGGTCATCAGCAACGCCGGCAGCTGCACCAGCCCGCCGCCGCCCACGACGGCGTCGACCCATCCGGCGCCTGCCGCGGCCGCCAGCAACACCACAACCTGCTCCAGCGGCACGCCGCTCCCCCACTCCCCCAGGAAACGCCCAGAAGACTACAGCCCCCCTCCAACCACCCACCGCAGGCCACCCCTCACCCCGGCCCCCACCCCCGCGCCGTCCCCCCGGTGCCCCCACCCCCGCCCCTCGCGTGCTCCAGTCGTGCGGTCAGGCGGCGAGGAGGCGGAGCAGGAGGTTGCGGGGGCCCTGCAGGTGGTGCCCGGCCAGGCGGGTCATGAGGCGCGACATGGTGACCACGCGTTGCGCGGGCCTCCTGCGCGAGGCGTCGTAGCGACGCAGCGCGGACGCCACATCCCCGGCCTCCCGCAGGCAGGTGGTGAGGGTGTCGGCGTCCAGGAGGGCCTGGCAGGCGCCCTGGCCGAGCGAGGGCGTCATGGCGTGCGCCGCGTCCCCCACCAGGACCGCGTTGCCGCCGGCGAACGAGCGCAGGCGCGGCCGCAGGTCGTGGATCTCGTGGCGGAGCACGTTCTTCTCGTCGGCCTCGGCCAGGACGCGGGTGACGGCGGTGTGCCAGCCGGCGAAGCGGGCGCGCAGCGCGTCCAGGGATTCGCGGTGCCCCTCGGGGGTGGCGACGGCGGCGTACCAGTTGGTCACGCCGGGCTCCTGCGGCGTGACGCCGAACACCTGACCGGCCCCCCACGTCTCGCCATGGACGGGCGGCTCGAACGCGGCGACGCCCCGCCAGGCCACGATGCCGGTGTAGCGCGGCCGGGCCGTGGTGTCGAAGAACGCCCGGCGGACCGTGCTGCGCAGCCCGTCGGCCCCCACGACCAGGTCGTACCGGCTGCGCAGGGCCGCGGGGTCGGTGATGTCCGCGGCGGTCCGGACGGTCGCCGCGCCGGCGGCATCGAGCAGCATCTCCATCAGCGACACCCTGGACAGCATCAGCACGGGCCTGCCCTCCTTGCGTTCGATGCGCTCAAGGGGGAGGTCGGCCAGCCGGCGGCCGTCCGGCGTCAGGATCTGCGCCGAACGGTAGGGCACCGTACGGCGCCGCAGCTCCGCCCCCAGCCCGAGCCGGTCGAGGGCGGACTGGGCGGCCGGACGCATGCCCAGGGCCGTGCCCTCCGGACGGATCTCGGGCCAGCGTTCGAGCACGGTCACCTCCCAGCCGGCCCTCCGCAGGCCGACGGCCGTCGCAAGACCGCCGATCCCGGCGCCGACGATCACCGCGGACCCCTTCATGGCGACACCTCCCTGTTCCCGTTCACCACAACTGTGGTACCACTGTTGTGGTGGTCAAGGCAACTGCGAGGATGGAGGCCATGGCGGAGAACCGGAACCGGCGCGACCAGCTGCGCGACGCCGCGATCGAGGTGCTGGCCCAGGAGGGCGGCAGGGGCCTGACCCACCGGGCGATCGACCGCGCGGCCGGCCTGCCGGAGGGCACGGCCAAGAACTACTTCGCCACCCGCGACGCCCTCCTGCGGGCCGCCGCCGAACGTTGCGTCGAGCGCTACTGGGCCGACCTCCAAGCGGCTCCGGCCGAGAAGATCCGAGGGCGCGACGGGCTGGCCGCGTTCCTGCGCCGCCTGGTCGACCACGCGGTCACGGCCAACAGGTCGCGGGTCCTGGCCTACCTCGAACTGCACGCCGAGGCCGCGCGCAGACCGGACCTGCGCGCGACCCTGGCCGAGCTCACCCGCGCCGACCTGGCCCTGCACCTGCGCGCCCACGAGGCGGCCGGCCTGCCGGCGACCCGGCGTACCGCCGCGACGGTCACGATGTGCCTCAACACGGCGCTGACCTACCTGCTCACCCAACCGGCCGAGACGCTGGCCGACTACGGCCTCGACGACCTCGACGCCTTCCTGCGCGACCTCCTGCACACCGTCTACCCGCCGCACGGGTGACCGGCGGGCGCCGCCACGGCCGGGTAGGCGAGACTGGACCGGTGACGATCGAGAACGGACCGCCCGTGTCGAGCACCTCCATCGTGGTGCTCACGCTGGCGCGGCGGGTCGAGACGGAGCTCTCCGCCGAGCTGGCGCCGCTTGAGCTGACGATCAGCCGCCTGGGACTACTGGGACACATCGCCGGGGTGCCCGGCGCGTCCTTCAGCGACCTGGCCCGCATGTCGGGCATCTCGGTGCAGAGCGTGCACGCGGCGGTCAAGGGGCTCGTCCAGGCGGGGCTGGTACGCGACCGTACGGCGCGGGCGGGGTCGGCCTCGACCATCGAGCTCACCCCCGAGGGGCACCGCCTCCTGCGGGAGGCCGCCCAGGCCATCACCAAGGTCGACGAACGCCTCTTCGGCCCCGACGCCGACCCGATCCAGCAACAGGTGGGCGAAGCGATCCGTACCGCCTTCCCCACCCCCTGACCTCTCGCCCCCCACCGCCCCGCCTCCACCCCTGCCCGTCCTCCGTCGCCGCTTCAGCGGTCGAGCCCCGCGACGGCCGCCAGCACCTGCTCGCGGGCGGCGGTCGCGGAGGTGACGCCAGTGAGCACGCAGGCGGCCAGCCCCTCGGCAGGGCCAGCGCCGTATCGGGACGGGTCAAGGATGGCGGGGATGCAGCCGGCCTGCTGGTCGCGGGTGACGTGGTCGGCCATTTGGTGGTGGAAGCCGGCATGCAAGCCGCGCAGATGGGCCGCAATGGCCTAGCAGGCGACGGCACGGGCACGGGCGAAGGCACGGGCACGGGCACGGGCACGGGCGAAGGCACGGGCACGGGCACGGGCACGGGGGCGCCGCAGTCCCGAATGACAGGGCGGCTTTCAGGGTGGCTGAAGGTTTCGCTAGGCTTCAGTCACCCTGAAGGTTGGAGGCGATCCATGAATCATGTCCTGTTGTCCATCCACGTGCTGGCGGGGATCGTGTTCGTCGGCGGTTCGGCGGTCGCGTCGAGCTTGTTCCCCCGTTACGCCCCCGTCGCATCCACGACGCCCATCACCACCGCCGGCTCCGGCAAGGCCGTCGGCGCGGAGCGCAGTGCCGCCGTAGCCGCTGTGCTGCACCGCATCACCGGCGGTTACGCCGCGTTCGGGTTGATCGTCCCGTTGGCCGGGATCGTGCTGGCCAGTGTGCAGGGACGGATGGGGCAGACCTGGATCATCGTGGCGATGATCCTCACCGCCGTCGCGGGCGCCCTGCTGGCCACCCAGATCCACCCCCGCCAGCGCCAGGCGCTCGACGCCCCCGACGACGGCCGCCGACTCCGTACGCTGACGATGCTCACCGGCATCTACAACCTGCTGTGGGCAGCCGTCGTCGTGCTCATGATCGTCCGTCCGGGCGAGCAGACGGGAGCCTGAGCGTGCTGACCCTGCGCATCGCCGCCGCCGCCGAGGCCGTCACGCTGGCGGTTCTGCTGACCAACCTGCTCACCGTGCACGCCAAGGCGATCACGACCTACGCCGGCCCGCTGCACGGCATGGCCTACCTCATCGTCATCGCCACGGTGGCCATGACACCCAGGGCGCAAAGCACGCCCGGGGCGCGCTGGAGCGCGTTCGTCCCCGGCGTCGGCGGACTGCTGGCCCTGCGACGCCTGCGCGCCGTACCGGACGGCCGGGAGGGATGATCCCGGGGCCCGGCCAGGGCCCCAAGCAGGCCAGCAGGCCAGGCCCCAAACAGGACGCCGATACCGCGGTCCAGGCAGATCCACGGCCGGGCGACCCGAAGGTCCCGGGCAGACCAGCCCGCAGGAGGCACAGGCTAACCAGCGGGCACGAGGCACAGGCAACCCAGCCCGCAGAGACCCGGGGAGACCAGCGACAGGCCAGCCCGCACGAGCCCAGGCAGACCTCCCGCAGGGCCCCGAGGACACCAGCGGGCAGGCCAGCCCCGGACAGACCAGCCCACACGAGCCCGCAGGCCAGCTCCAGGCAGACCAGCCCCAAGGGCTGCCGGGTCCCAGAGGGACCAGCGGGCTCGCACCAGGCCCGGGCGGTAGGTCAGTGGGCGGTGGCCAGGGTGCGTTTCCTGGAGGCGTAGATGTCGTCGATCAGCCGATAGCTGCGCGCCTGCTCGGCGGTGAAGATGCGGTCGCGCTCGATGTCCTTCCTGATCTCCAGCACCCCGCGCCCGGTGTGCCGGGCCAGGATCTCCTCCTGCTGGTCACGCATCCGCACGATCTCCCGGGCGTGGATCTCCAGGTCGCTCGACTGCCCCCGGCCGCCCTCCGTGGCCGGCTGGTGGAGCAGGACGCGTGCGTGCGGCAGGGCCGCCCGCTTGCCCGGCGTGCCCGCCGCGAGCAGGACGGCCGCCGCCGAGGACGCCTCCCCGATGCAGACCGTGTGGATCTCCGGCCGGACGAACTGCATCGTGTCGTAGATGGCCGTCATCGCCGTGAACGACCCGCCCGGCGAGTTGATGTACATGTTGATGTCCTGGTCGGGATCGAGCGACTCCAGCGTGAGGAGCTGGGCCATGACGTCGTTGGCCACCGTGTCGTCGATCGGGGCGCCGATGAACACCACCCGGTCCTCGAACAGCTTGTTGTACGGGTTCATCTCCCGCACCCCGTAGGAGGTGCGCTCGGTGAACGAGGGCAGCACGTAGCGACCGCTCATGGTCAGTTCATCCCTTCGGCGATGTGGTCCACGAACCCGTACTCCAGCGCCTCCTGGGCGGTGAACCACCGGTCGCGGTCGGAGTCGGCCTGGATGCGCTCGAGCGGCTGGCCGGTGTGGTGGGCGATGATCTCGGCCATCCTGCGCTTGGTGTAGAGCATGTTGTCGGCCTGGATCTGGATGTCGCTGGCCGAGCCGCCGATGCCGCCCAGCGGCTGGTGCATGACGATGCGGGCGTTGGGCAGGGCGTAACGCTTGCCCGGCGCCCCGGCGGTCAGCAGCAGCTGGCCCATGGAGGCGGCGAAGCCCATCGCCACCGTCGCCACGTCGCACGGGACGAACTGCATCATGTCGTAGAGCGCCATGCCGGCCGTCACGGAGCCGCCCGGCGAATTGATGTAGAGCGTTATGTCCCGATTGGGGTCTTCGGCTGCCAGCAAAAGCAGCTCACCGCAGAGCCGGTTGCAAATCTCGTCGTCGACCTCCTGGCCGAGCACCACGATGCGTTCCTTCAGCAGGCGCTGACTGAGCTGGTCAGGCCAGGCCGCGCGCTGGGTCTCCGTCATTGACGTCGCCTTTCTGCCGAAACTAATTCTGCGAAAAACGCTAGACCCGGCGACGGTGAATTCCGGCCTATTTTCGCTGGGGGCGCATTTCACTCAAGGCGCATTACTCCCAGCGCGAAAAAGTATCGACATACAATCCCGGATGTGAGAAGGAACCTCCCCCGCCGTTGGGCGTGCCTCATCCTGGGCGGGGCGCTGCTGATGCCGTACATGATGGCCGGGGTGCTGGTCGCCGGGTTGTGGCGCGGCGTGTCGCCCGACCTGCTGATGCCGATCCAGGTCGGGGTGTTCGTCGCGGTGCTGCCGGTGGTGGCGGTGACCGGGCTGTTCCTGCCGGTGCGCGCGCTGGAGGTGAACGCCGCCCAGGGGCTGCTCGGGGCCCGCGTGGAGACCCCGCCGCGGCAGGCCCGCCGGTCGTGGCAGGAGCGGCGGCGCACCGCCGCGTGGTTCACGCTGCATCTGGCGGTGGGCGGCGTGGTGAGCGGGTTCACGCTGGCGGTGGTGCCGTTCACGATGTTCACGATGGCGCTGCCGTTCATCGGGGAGCCGATGCCGGTGCTGGGCCTCACGGCCGAGCCGGGGTGGCCGTCCGTGCTGTGGGCGGCGGCGGGCGTGGGGGCGCTGGCGCTGCTGGTGGCGGGCGCGGCGGGCGCGGGCGCGCTGCTGGCCGCCCTGGCTCCCCCGCTGCTCGGCCCCACCCCCGCCGAGCGGCTGGCCGCCGCCGAAGATCATGCCCGTACGCTGGCCGAACGCAACCGGCTGGCTCGCGAGCTGCACGACTCGGTCGGACACGCGCTCAGCGTCGTCACCCTGCAGGCCGCCGCGGCCGGACGCGTCCTCGACCGCGACCCGGCCACCGCCAGAACCGCACTGGCGGCCATCGAGCAGTCCGCCCGCGCCGCACTGGAGGACCTCGACCACGTGCTCGGCGTCCTGCGCGAGGACGCACGCGCGGACACACGCGCGGACACACACGCGGACGGGCACGCGGACGGGCGCGACGATGCAGGCGAGGACAGGCGGGAGGGGCGCCGCGAGGGCCACCGGGAGAGCGGCGAGGACGGGCGGCGGGCGCCGCAGGCGACGTTGGCCGACCTCGCGGCGCTGGTGGCCGGCTCCGGCGCCGAGGTGCGGCAGGACGTGGGCGACCTGTCCGGCGTGCCCGCCGTCGTCTCCAGGGAGGCGTACCGCATCCTGCAGGAGGCGCTGACCAACGCGATCCGGCACGGCGGCGGCATGGTCCGGCTGGCCGCCGCCGTCCAGGGCGACGACCTGCGGCTGGAGGTCAGCAACGCCGGCGGAAGACACGGCGGAAGGCGCAGGCGGGGCGGCGGCCGGGGCGTGGACGGCATGCGCGAACGCGTACGCCTGCTCCGCGGCGACCTGCGCGCCGGCCCCGACGAGGACGGCTGGACGGTCGCGGTCCGCCTCCCCCTGCGCCCGACCCCATGACCCCCCACACCGCGGCCGCCCCCTCCGGGCAGCTCCCTCCCGAGACAGGCCCCCGCTGATCCCCTCCAGACAGCTCGCTCCCAGGACAGGCCCCCGCCGCCGTCAGCCCAGGACACCCCCGAACCCTCCCCACCCAGGTGCCGCTACGGTCAGGGGCATGACACTCAAGGTCGTGATCGCCGACGACGAGGACCTCATCCGCGCCGGGCTGCGCGTCATCATCGACGCCGAGCCCAGCCTGCGCGTGGTCGGCGAGGCCGGGGACGGCGCCGCGGTCCTGCCGGTCGTCCGCCGCGAGCGCCCCGACGTCGTGCTGATGGACGTCCGCATGCCCGCCATGGACGGCATCCAGGCCACCCGCCGCCTCGTGGCGCTCGACGACCCGCCCAAGGTCCTGGTCGTGACCACGTTCGAGAACGACGACCACGTCTACGACGCCCTGCGCGCCGGAGCGAGCGGCTTCCTGCTCAAACGCACCAGACCGGACGACCTGCTCCAGGCGATCAGGCTGGTGGCGGCCGGGGAGTCGCTGCTGTTCCCGGCCGCGATCCGCACCCTGGCCGGCCGCCGCCCGCGCGCCCACGTGCCGGGCATCGACCGGCTCACCGGCCGCGAGGGCGACGTGCTGCGGCTGATGACCAGGGGCATGTCCAACACCGAGATCGCCGCCGAGCTGGTCGTCAGCCAGGAGACCGTCAAGACGCACGTCGGCAACGTCCTGGCCAAGCTGGGCGCGCGCGACCGCACCCAGGCCGTGATCGCCGCCTACGAGTCCGGGTTCGTCTCCCCCGGCTGATCGAGCAGCTGCGCGGCCGGCAGCAGGGTGGCCTCGGCGGCGCTCAGGCCCTTCGCGGCCAGGGCGCGGTCCACCAGCCGCAGCCCCACCGCGTAACCCGCCATATCGGGGATGCCGCGGGGCTCCTGGCCGAAGCGCCGCATGGCGCTGTCGCCCAGCACGTACGCCGGGGTGTTCCCCATGCCCTCCAGGTCGAACGCGTCCATGATCAGCCCGTGGGCGCGTTCCAGCTCCTCCCCGGTCACCATCCGCGACCAGGGCCCCATGGCCTCCGGGCCGGACAGCTCCCGGACGAACGCCTCGGCCAGCCCCTCGGCCACCACATGCTCGCCCACGGTGACCTTCCGCGGGTCCCACTCGACGTTGGTGTAGCGCACGTTGTGGTGGAACTCGTGCACCGCGCAGTGCGCGATCCGGCCGACGACCTCCTCCGACGGCCAGCCCAGCAGGTACAGCCAGCCGGGCGAGCCGCCCATCCCGTAGTAGCCGCCGCTGATCTTCATCAGGTGCTCGTTGTCGGGGTCGCCGAGCACGAACATCACCTGCAGCGAGGGGGCCTGCCTGGCCTCCTTCAGCGCGTGGGAGGCGCGCTCCAGCTCCCTGCGCACCTGGCCGAGCACGTCGGCTTCGATCATGGCCCGGACGGCGGGCAGGTAACGGGCGTCCTCGGCGTCGACGCGGAAGCCGCCGCCCTGGTGGTGGATGTCGACGATGTCGCCGGGCATCGGGATCGCCGGCCGGATCGGCGCCAGCATCTCCCGCAGCGCCTCGGGCCGGTCGGCGAGCGGCCGGGCGAGCAGGTCCGCCATGGCCGTGAGCGTGTCGTGAACGATGAACTCCATGCGGCGGACGCTAAAGCCTCACGTAACGTGAGGCTCAAACGCATTAAAGCGGCGACTCGCCCAGTTCGTCGCCCGGCGACTGCCCCGGCGTGCCGGGACCGGTGCGCGTCGGCGACGGCGACTGCGACGGCGAGGGCTCCGGCACCGGCGTGGCGGGCGTGGGCGGCGGCGTGGGCACGAACACCGTCGGCGGGAGCTGCCGGGGCATCGGCTCGCTGTCGCGCCTGCCGAACAGCAGCAACAGCAGGATCGTCGTGACCAGCACCAGCAGCAGCGCCAGGGCCAGCGCGGCCAGCAGCACCCGCCGCCGCGTCTCGGTCAGCGGCAGCCGCCGCGCCAGCGGCCCCGGCAGCGCGGGCGCGCGGTCGGTCAGCCAGTACGGCACGAAGTCCGGCCCGTGCGCCTGCCCGATGAACGTCCCGCCCACCATGACCGGGTCCAGGAACCGTTCGGCCCCCGGCTGCCCCGGCGCGTACGGCACCGCCACCCACGGCGCCGGCCCGTCGTGCACGTCGAGCACCTCGGGCGTCCCGTCGAGCACCGAGGCGCGCGCCCGGCCGAGCCCCAGCCACCCGCGCCCGCCGGACCGCCCCGGCGCCTCCTTGATCGCGGTCAGGAACCGGTCGCGCGCCGCCGCGTCGAGGGCGGCGCCCCGGGTGAGCACGGCCAGCGACACCGCGCGCCCGTCGGGTCCCTGTCCCAGGTAGACGAACCCGGCCGGAGCCGTGTGCAGGCGGGCCTGCACGACGTAGCGCCCCAGCTGGGGCGGATCACCGTACTGCAGGGGACTTGCCACGTTTGCCATGAAAGCACAGACGTGGCGTCGTGCACGTTCGCGGCGCGTTTGGTGGAATGGCGTCATGAGCGTCGCCGAAGAGTTGCCAGGCGGAAACGACGCGGCGGTGCTGCGTCGAAGTCTCGACGAGGTCCGGCGTGTCATCGTGGGACAGGAGCACATGGTCGAGCGGCTGGTCGTGGCCCTGCTGGCCCGCGGTCACTGCCTGCTCGAAGGTGTGCCGGGAGTCGCCAAGACCCTCGCCGCCTCCACCCTGGCCACCGTCGTGGGCGGCACGTTCGCCCGGATCCAGTTCACCCCCGACCTCGTGCCGAGCGACATCGTCGGCACCCGCGTCTTCCACCCCTCCAACGAGAAGTTCGACGTCGAGCTGGGTCCGGTGTTCGTCAACTTCCTGCTGGCCGACGAGATCAACCGCGCCCCCGCCAAGGTGCAGTCCGCGCTGCTGGAGGTGATGGCCGAGCGCCAGGTCACGCTGGCCGGCGTCACGCATCCGCTGCCCAGGCCGTTCATCGTGCTGGCCACCCAGAACCCGATCGAGTCCGAGGGCGTCTACCCGCTGCCCGAGGTGCAGCGCGACCGTTTCCTGTTCCGCGTGCGGGTGCCGCACCCCAGCGCGCACGAGGAGCTGGAGATCCTCCACCGCATGAGCGTCACGCCGCCCGTGCCCGACCGCGTGCTCGACCCGGCCCGGCTGCTGGCCCTGCAGCAGGCCGCCGAGCAGGTCTCGGTGCACCAGCTCGTGGCCGACTACGTGGTGCGCCTGGTCATGTCCACCCGCGCGCCCGCCGACTACGGGCTGGGCGACCTGGCCGAGACGATCGAGATCGGCGTCAGCCCCCGCGCCACCCTCGGCCTGGTCTCGGCCGGGCGCGCGCTGGCCCTGCTGCGCGGCCGCGACTACCTGCTGCCCGACGACGTACGCGACGTGGCCGTCGACGTCATGTCCCACCGGCTCATGCTGACCTTCGACGCCCTGGCCGACGGCGTCGATCCCGAGCAGGTCGTCAAGCAGATCCTGCACGCCGTGCCGCCGCCCCTGGTCGTCTGGAACCAGAACCGTTGAACACCGCCGAGCAGGCGCTGCGACGGCTGGAGCTGACCGTCACGCGGCGGCTCGACGGCCTGCTGCACGGCGCCCACCAGGGGCTGCTGCCCGGCACCGGCAGCGAGACCGGCGACAGCCGCCTGTACGTGCCCGGCGAGGACGACGTGCGCCGCATGGACTGGGCCGTCACCGCCCGCACGACCGTCCCCCACGTCCGCGACCTGATCGCCGACCGCGAGCTGGAGACCTGGGCCCTGGCCGACCTGTCGGCCAGCATGGACTTCGGCACCGCCGACACCGACAAGCGCGACCTGGTCGTGGCCGCCGTCGGCGCGATCGGCTTCCTGTCCAGCCGCATGGGCGACCGGTTCGGCGCGCTGGTGCTGCACGAGGAGTACATCCACCGCATGCCCGCCCGTACCGGCCGCCCGGCCCTGTACGGGCTGCTCAACTCCCTCATGGACGCCCCGCGCGGCCGGGCCGTGCCCGACGCCCCCGACCTGGCCGAGGGCATCGACGTGCTGGCGGCCACCCGCCGCCGCAGGGGCCTGCGGCTGATCGTCTCCGACTTCCTCGACGACCGCCCCGAGCTCGACCCCGACGCCGAGCGCCCCTGGGAACGCCCGATCAGGCGGCTGGCCGCCCGCCACCAGGTGCTGGCCGTGGAGGTCATCGACCCGCGCGAGCTGGAGCTGCCGGACGTCGGCCGGGTGGCGTTCACCGATCCCGAGACCGGGAACGTACGTGAAGTGCACCTTTCTCCCAAAGTCCGGCAAGCATATGCGGAGGCCGCCGCCCTCCAGCGTGAGGGCACCCGGCTCGCCCTGCGCCGCGCCGGGATCGCCCACCTGGTGCTGCGGACCGACCGGGACTGGGTGTTCGACGTGGCGCAGTTCGTCCTGCGCCAGCGCCGCATGAGCCACCTCGCCCACCGGAGACCCGTATGACGTTTCTCGCGCCCGGCTGGTTGTGGCTGTTCGTGCTGGTGGCGCTGCTGGTGGCCGGATACGTCGTGGCGCAGTTCGCCCGCCGCCGCTACACCGTGCGCTTCACCAACCTGGCGCTGCTCAACCTCGTCGCCCCCGCCGGGCCGGGCTGGCGCCGGCACGTGCCTCCGGCGCTGTTCCTGGTCATGATGTCGTTCCTGGTGGTGGGCGCCGCCAAACCCGCCGACCAGGTACGCGTCCCCCGCGACCGCGCCACCATCATGATCGCCCTCGACGTCTCCCTGTCCATGGACGCCGGCGACGTCCAGCCCAACCGCATCAGCGCCGCCAAGGCCGCCGCCCAGGCGTTCGCCAGGGAGCTGCCTGACCGCTTCAACGTGGGCGTGGTCTCCTTCGCCCGCTCGGCCAACGTCGTCATCTCCCCCACCACCGACCACCAGGCCGTCGTCACCGCCATCGGCAACCTGACCACCCGGCCCGGCACCGCGATCGGCGAGGCCGTCTTCAACTCGCTCGACTCGGTGCGCTCCTTCGACCAGCAGGCCGCCACCGACCCGCCGCCCGCCGCGATCGTGCTGCTGTCCGACGGCGACAACACCTCGGGCCGGTCGGTGACCGAGGCCATCGAGGCCGCCCAGCAGGCCCACGTCCCGGTCTCCACCATCGCGTACGGCACCCAGGAGGGCACCGTCGACATCGACGGCAGGCCGGTGAACGTCCCGGTCAACAAGCAGACCCTGCAGTCGCTCTCCGACGGCACCAGCGGCCGGGCCTACGCCGCCGAGTCCGGCAGCGAACTGCGCGACGTCTACGAGCAGATCGGCACCTCCCTGGGGTTCAAGCTGGTCAGCCAGGAGATCACCCAGTGGTTCATCGTGGCCGCGATCGTGCTCGGGCTGCTGGTGGCCGGCGCCGCGGTCTTGTTCGGCACCCGCATCCCGTAACGTTTTCCCACGTGGCCCACTACTTCTCCGAACGTCCCGAGACCGCGAGCAGGCCGGGCTCGGTCGATCTGGTCCTGCCCGACCTGCACCTGCGGCTGGAGACCGACCGGGGCGTGTTCTCACCCGACCGGGTCGACGTCGGCACGCGCGCGCTGCTGGAGTCGGTCCCGCCGCCGCCGCAGGAGGGCGACCTGCTCGACCTGGGCTGCGGCTACGGGCCCATCGCGCTGACGATGGCCTCGCGGGCGCCCGGGGCGACGGTGTGGGCCGTCGACGTGAACCGGCGCAGCCTGGAGCTGACCGGACGGAACGCCCAGGCCGCCGGCCTTTACAAAGTAAGACCCGTTCATGTTGATGAAGTGCCGGATGACGTGAAATTTCGGGCCATCTGGTCCAATCCCGCCATCCGGATTGGCAAGCCGGCTCTGCACGAGATGCTCACCAGGTGGCTCACCCGGCTGACGCCCGACGGCGTCGCCTACCTGGTCGTCCAGAAACACCTCGGCTCGGACTCCCTGCAGCGCTGGCTCGGCGAGCAGGGCTGGCAGGCCTCCCGCGAGGCCTCCCGAGCCGCCTACCGCATATTGAAGGTGGCCCGATGAGAAGGCAGCTGCGCCCCACCGACGTCAAGCGGCTCAACCGCACCTGGCGCAGGAACACCGACAACCGGCTCGCGCTGATCCTGGAGTCGGTGACGGGCCCGTTCAACGTCGGCTCGATCTTCCGCAGCGCCGCGGCGTTCGGCGTCGACCAGATCTGGCTGGCGGGCAACGCCACGCCGCCCACCAACCCCAAGGCGGGCAAGACGGCGCTCGGCACCGAGCGCCTGGTCACCTGGCACGAGCCGGTCCCGGCCACCGAGGCGGTCAAGGCCGCCAAGGACGACGGCTACGCCGTGCTGGCCATCGAGCTGACCGGCGAGGCCGTGCCGCTGCACCGCGCCGACCTCGCCCGCGACGTGTGCCTGGTGGTCGGCAGCGAGGACCACGGCTGCTCCCCCGCCCTGCTGGAGGCCGTCGACGGCGTCTGCTACATCCCGCAGGTCGGGCGGGTCGGCTCGTTCAACGTGTCGGTGGCCGCGGCCATCGCGCTGGCCGAGGCGCGCCGCCAGGAGTGGGAGAATCTTCCCGAAACGTGACCGAACCGTCCACCATCGGAAGGGACACCGGGTCGTGCTCAGCCGTCGTTTCGCCTTTCTCGACCATCCGGGGCCGCTGGCCTTCGCCCACCGCGGCGGCGCGCTGGAGGGCGCCGAGAACTCCCTGGCGGCCTTCGAACGCGCGGTCGCGCTCGGCTACGACTACCTGGAGACCGACGCGCACGCCACCGCCGACGGCGTGCTGCTGGCCTTCCACGACCACACCCTCGACCGGGTGACCGACCGGCGGGGCCGCATCTCCGAGCTGCCCTACCGGGAGGTCCGGCAGGCCCGCATCGCCGGCGTGCACGAGATCCCGCTGCTGGAGGACCTGCTCGGCACGTGGCCGCAGGTGCGCTTCAACATCGACGTCAAGGAGGCGGCGGCCATCGCGCCGCTGGCCGAGGTGGTCCGCCGCACCAACGCCTACGACCGCGTCTGCCTGACGTCCTTCTCCGACGAGCGCCTGGTCATGGCCAGGGCCGCCATGGGCCGCGAGGTGTGCTCGGCGCTCGGCCCACGCGGTGTGGCCGCGCTGCGGGCCGCCGCCACCACCTCCGGCTACGGCCGGCTGCTGGCCCGCCTGTCGCGGGCCGGGATTCCGTGCGCGCAGGTGCCGGTCGGCTTCCGCGGCCTGCGCGTCACCACCCGCCGCCTGGTCCGCACGGCCCACGCCATCGGCATGCAGGTGCATGTGTGGACGATCAACGACACCGTCCGCATGGAGCACCTGCTCGACCTCGGCGTGGACGGCATCATGACCGACAACGTCACCGGCCTGCGCGACGTCCTCGAACGGCGAGGCCTGTGGCACCCGCGCGGCATGGCGGCCTGACCCGCCCGGCGGCGGCCACCTTCCTCTCCTGAGGTGATCACTGTAAGGTCATGGGCACGACACGTGGACGTGACCCACGACCTGCGAAGATGGGCACTTCGTCAGGCATGACCCCACCCCGTGGCCGCAGAGGAGCGACACGACACCATGGCCTCCACCGCACCCCCCGCGGCCCTCGACGACTCCCCCGCGGCGCGCCGCCGCGAGCAACGCGGCTGGTACTTCTACGACTGGGCCAACTCGGCGTTCTACACCACGATCATCTCGGTCTTCCTGGGCCCGTACCTGATCCCGGTCGCCAGGACCGCGGCCTGTGCCAAGGACTTCCCCGGCCTCGCGCCCGAGACGTGCGCGTCCCAGTTCGACGCGCTGGTCCTGCGCCACCCCGGCCTGGGGTACGTCGACGTGCTCGGCGCCGACATCAGGCCCGCGGCCTTCTTCGGGCTGACGCTGACGGTGGCGGTGTTCCTGCAGATCGTGTTCCTGCCCATCGTGGGCGCGCTGGCCGACCACACCGGCCGCAAGCGGGAGCTGCTCGGCGGGTTCGCCTACGTCGGCGCGCTGGCCACCATGGGCCTGTACTTCGTCGAGGGCGACCGCTACCTGCTGGGCGGCGTGCTGTTCGTGCTGGCCAACCTGGCCTACGGTTCCTCCGTGGTGGTCTACGACTCCTTCCTGCCGCAGATCTCCACCCCCGAGGAGCGCGACGGGGTCTCCTCGCGCGGCTGGGCGATCGGCTACCTCGGCGGCGGGCTGCTGCTCCTGCTCAACCTGGCGCTGTTCCTGCAGCACGACAGCCTGGGGCTGAGCGAGGGCATGGCGGTGCGCATCAGCATGATGTCGGCCGGCCTGTGGTGGGCGACGTTCACGGTCATCCCGCTGCTGCGGCTGCGCAACCGTCCCGTGGCGGCGCACGAGACCACGGCGCTGCGCTCGGTGCGCGGGAGCTTCCGCCAGCTCGGCCGTACGCTGGCCGAGCTGCGGCGGTACCCGCTGACGCTGCTGTTCCTGGTGGCCTACCTGGTCTACAACGACGGCGTGCAGACGGTCATCGGCAACAGCGCGGCCTTCGCCTCCGAGGCGCTCAAGCTGGACAAGACCGTCCAGATCACGGCGATCCTGATGGTGCAGTTCGTGGCGTTCTTCGGGGCGCTGCTGCTGGGGTGGCTGGCGCGCGGCTTCGGCACCAAGCGCACGGTGCTGGCCAGCCTGGTGTTGTGGACCGGGATCGTGGTGGTGGCGATGTTCGTCGGCGAGGGGCAGGCGCTGCAGTTCTACCTGATGGCCTTCGCCATCGCGATCGTGCTGGGCGGCACGCAGGCGTTGTCGCGGTCGTTGTTCTCGCAGGTGATCCCGAAGGGGCGGGAGGCGGAGTACTTCAGCCTGCTGCAGATCAGCGACAAGGGGTCGGCGTTCATCGGGTCGCTGACCGTGACGATCGCGCTGCAGGTCACCAACAGCTACCGGATCGCCATCGTGTCCATGATCATATTCTTCGTGGTGGGCTTCGTGCTGCTCGCCCTGACGAACCTGCCCAAGGCCATCAGGGCGGCCGGCAACGAGGTCCCGTCGCGGATCTGACCGTCAGGGGCCGTACCTGCGCGAGAGCCAGTACGAGGCGCCCACCAGGGCGCCGGTGCCCAGGATGGCCAGCAGCACCAGCGGGCCGACGTGCCCGCCGCCGGTCATGGTGCCGCTCTCCAGCCGGATCTCGGCCCGCCCGGGGGCCTCGGCCGGGCGGGTGACGGGCTCGGGGGGCCGGGAGTCGCGGGCCTCCAGGCCGGGGATGGCCTCGACGTCGTCGTCCCGGCGCGGGGCGTGGGCCTGTTTCCTGGCCGGTTCGCGCCGCCCGGACCGGGGGGCGGCGCGGTCGTCGTCACCGCCGTCACCGTCGTCACCGCTGTCGTCGTCATGGACGGCCTGGACGAGCGCCGGGGGTGGCCCGGCCGCCGCCTGGGCCGGAAGCAGCATCCCTCCCCCGGCGAGGACGAGCGCGAGCGCGGCGGCCGCCGCGGGCCAGCGTGGCATGAGATCCATCTACGCCTCCTGATCGACGTCGCGGTCCCCTCAGCCTGCGGGGCCGCCGTGGGGCGGCCGTGAGCGGGCCATGAGAGTCCTCTCACGAAGGGTCGCGCGTCAAACACGGAAGGTCACAGATCGGCGGCCAGGACCATGGTGCCCGGTCCCCGGGCGGCTCCGGGACCGGGCATCGGCAGCACGGTCTCGGCCGTGGCCTCGCCGCCGCAGTGGGGGCAGGTGACGACGGGCGTGAACTCCCGCCCGCAGGAGTGGACGAGCAGCGCGGGCGGCCCGCCGGGCGGGGTGGACCACCGGTCGCCCCAGGCCATGAGCGTCAGCAGGGCGGGCACGACGTCACGCCCGGCCTCGGTCAGCAGGTACTCGTGGCGCACCGGACGCTCCTGGTAGGGCCGTTTCTCCACGACCCCGGTGGCGACGAGATGGTCGAGCCGGCGGGCCAGCAGGTTGCGCGAGATGCCCAGGTCCTCGGCGAGGTCGTCGAACCTGCGCAGGCCGAGGAACAGGTCGCGCAGGATCAGGGGAGTCCACGGCTCGCCGATGACGCCGACGGCCTGGGCGATGGAGCAGTGCATCTCACCGAACCTGTTCATGCACCCATGATAGTGGGTTGATAATGTGAACCCATGACAGTTCACATTCAGGACTCACCCGCCGGCGCATACCGGCGGGCCGGCGAGGCGCACGACGCCCAGGCGCTCAAGGCCACCCTCGCCGACGGCGTGGTGTTCCACTCCCCGCTGAGCTACCGGGCCAGGTTCGAGGGCCTGACACAGGTGGGAGCGCTGTTCGAAGCGGTCTTCGACGTGCTGTCGGACCTGCGCTACCAGAGCGACATCGGCGACGGCCGCATCCGCATGCTCACGGCGACCGCCCGGGTGGGCCGCCAGCCGCTGAACGAGGTGGCCCAGCTCGAAATGGACGACGACGGCCTGGTCCGGGAGATCACCATGTGGATCAGGCCACTGCCGGGACTGACCGCGCTGATGGCCGCCCTGGGCCCGCGCATCGCCAGGGACAAGGGCAAACCGGGCCTTCCGCTGCTGGTGGGGGCGGCCTCCGCGCCGCTGGCCGCGATGACGAGGTTCGGCGACCGGACCCTGGTGCCGCTGCTGGCCTGACCTCCGCGCTGCGGCCATCGCTCTGAACAGAGAGCAGTGCTCTTGACACGGGAACACCTGTCACGAGAGCATTGCTCTCACAACAGAGCAACGCCCTCAGCCAGGAGTTATCCATGACCTCCCCCCGCCTCACCTCCGCCGCCTTCGCCCTCGGCGGCGTGCTGCTGTTCGTCTACCCGGTGGTGCGGCCGTCCGGCGACGACGCCGTCGCCATGGCCTCGACCGCGTGGGTCACCGGCCATCTGGCCGCGATGCTCGGCTTCGTGCTGCTCGGGCTGGGCACGCTCGGGCTGCACCAGGTGCTCGGCGACCGCCTGTCGCTGCGCGCGGCCGCGGTGACCTGGGCCGGAGCCGGCCTGACACTCCCCTACTACGGGGCCGAGGACTTCGGCCTGCACGTGATCGCGCAACGTTCCCTGCGCGACGGCGCGCCCGCGCTGATGGAGCTGGCCGAGCTGTTCCGCTTCGACCCGCTCGCGGTCACCCTGTTCGCCGCCGGGCTGGCACTGCTGGGCGCCGGAACGGTGATGGCGGCCGTGGCCGTGTGGCGTTCGGGGATCCTGCCCAAGGGGGCCGGGACGGCGCTCGCGCTGGGTCTGGCGCTGTTCATCCCGCAGTTCTTCGGCCCGTACCCGGTGCGGATCGCGCACGGGGCGCTCATCATGATCGGCGGGTTGTGGCTGGCGGCGAGCCTGCTCAGAGCCCCGCGGACGACCGCCGCGGCCTGAGGACAAGGGACCGCTGGGAGCGGGCTCGAATACCCGAGGCCCCAAGCGCGATTGGATCACCCCGCGGGTGGGAATCCCATCACGGTACCAAGCGTTAGACACCGTGGGAGACAGACCCCCCACGTATGGGGGCCCTGTAGGAGGCATTTAGACATGGGCGAGCGCGCGCTTCGTGGCACCCGGCTCGGGGCAACCAGCTACGAGAACGACCGTAACACGGATCTGGCCCCACGCCAGGAGGTGTCCTACACCTGTCCTAAGGGCCATCGCTTCGAGGTTCCGCTTGCCGCCGAGGCCGAGATCCCCGCGACCTGGGAGTGCCGCATGTGCGGCGCGACCGCGGTGCGGGTCGACGGTGAGCAGCCGGAGTCGAAGAAGACCAAGCCCCCACGGACTCATTGGGACATGCTGCTGGAGCGGCGGTCCATCGAGGATTTGGAAGAGGTGCTCAACGAGAGGCTCGCGGTCTTGCGCGCCCAGCGCCGCAAGAGCGCCTGACCACTTCTCACGGTGAAAACCCCCGGGCGACGCCCGGGGGTTTTGCTGTGCCCGCCCGCGCTACCAGCGCTGACGCGCCTCCTCGGCCCAGCCGGTGAGGCCGTCGAGGTCCACCCACGCGCCGTCGTCGTCCTGGACGCGGCCGGAGAAGTGGCCGAAGCACTGGTGGGTCTCGCTGGCCACCACGCCCAGCTGGGTGCGGGCCACCTTCTCGTGGAACGGCCGGAACTCCACCTCGACCCGCGGGCCGGTGATCCGCCAGGGGCGCAGCCAGTCGCCGCGGTCGTAGGTCCACTCCAGCTCGTCGCCGATCTTGTGCAGCCGGCCGCCGGTGAACAGGGCGTTCTCGGTGACGCCGGTGCCGTCGGTCCACTTGCCGCCGAGCTGGACGGACCGGCCGGGCCCGCTGCCCGCCGCCCAGTTCCAGGTGACCGCGTACGGCCACTTCCCCCGGCCGTGGTCGAGCACCGCGAAGGAGTCGGCGGGGTCGATCGCGAACTCGTCCGGGCCGAGGCGCAGGCGTCCGCGTGCCGGGCGGCCGACGTCCTTGACCGTGTACTGGAACCGGTTCGGGCCCCAGGGGACCACGACGCCGAGCGACTCGTGGCCCTCCGGCAGCGGCACCTCCAGGTCGATCCGCACGCCGGGGGCGGTGGCGCGGATGACGGTGGCGGCCGGGTCCTGCCGGATGTCGATCGCCAGCCCGCCGCCGCGCACGGACACCGTCCCGGCGCCGCTGCGGTCGGGGAAGGAGGCGCCGCGGGCCAGCGGCACGACGACGTCCTTGGCGAACTCCGCGCCGGTGGCCCGGTCGAGCACGTAGACGCCGTGCACCCCGGCGTAGTCGAGCGAGGAGGCCACCAGGCCGATGATGTGGGAGGGGGTGACGACGCCCCAGTACTCCCAGCGCTTGCGCCGTCCCCAGCCGCGCAGGTCGGCCCGGTGCAGCGGCCTGCGGGTCCAGCCGACGGCGGCCGGGTTCAGCCGCCCGCCGGGCAGGCACAGGTCGGCGGGGGCGGTGAGCTCCCGTTCATGGGTGGTCATGGAAGGCGAGCCTCCTCGTGACGGAGCGGATGAGGTCGGCGGGCAGCTTCAGCTCGGCCCGGTCGTAGGTGAGCAGGCCGTTCAGCTCGTCCTCGACGTCGGAGAGCTGGGTGTAGACGGTGGCGCTCAGGCCCTGGCGGATGGCCGGGACGATCTGCTCCTCGTGCAGTCGGACGAACGCCGCGCCCAGCTCGTCGGCGGTGCGGTAACGCCGGTAGCCGAACTCCTTCTCGCCCCAGGTGTGGCCCTCGACGGCCAGGCTGTAGCCACCGTACTCGGTCAGGGCCAGGACGCGGCCGTCCGGGCGGGGCGGGCGGAAGCGGCGGAAGTAGACGTGCAGGCTGAGCAGGTCGCCCGCGCCCTGGTCGTGCCAGCCGCTGGCGTGGTCGATCGTGCGGGTGGGGTCCAGGCGGGCCAGCTCCCCGGCGATCCGCGCGGCGTCGAACTGGCCCCAGCCCTCGTTGAACGGCACCCAGACCGCCAGGCCGACCACGTTGCGCAGGTGCTCGACGGTCTCGCGCAGCTCGGCCTCGAACGCGGCCCGCCCGGCGGCGTCGGCCCGTCCGAAGCGGTGGTGGCGGCGGTCGTCCAGGCGCAGCGGCAGCAGCGCGGGGGTGGTGACGACCAGCGGCCGGTAGGTCTCGCCGCCGTTGACCAGGTCCTGCCAGACGAGCATGCCGAGCCGGTCGCAGTGGTGGTACCAGCGCAGCGGCTCAATCTTGATGTGCTTGCGCAGCATGGTGAAGCCGAGCTGTTTCATCATGACGATGTCGTCGACCATGGCCTCGTCCGAGGGCGGCGTGTAGAGGCCGTCGGGCCAGTAACCCTGGTCGAGGATGCCGGCGTGGAAGTACGGCCGACCGTTCAGCAGCAGCCGGGGCACGCCGTCGGCGTCGGGGCCGACGGAGAAGGAACGCATGCCGACGTAGCCGCGGACACGGTCCTCGCCGAGCGAGACGCGCACGTCGTACAGGAAGGGGTCCTCGGGGCTCCACGGGCGCGCGCCGGGCAGCGGGACGCGCACCGGCCGCCCGGCGGGGACGGTGGCGCGGGCCGCCACCCGGCCGCCGGCCAGGATCTCGACCTCGGCCTCGCCGCCCGCGGCGTGCACGGTCACCTCGACGCACTCCTCGGCGAGCACCGGCGTCAGCGTGAGCCGTTCCACGTGCCGATCCGGCACGCGCTCGGCCCAGACGGTCTGCCAGATGCCCGACTGGGCGGTGTACCAGATGCCGCCGCGGCGCAGCCGCTGCTTGCCGCGCGACTGCCGGCCGGTGTCGCTGTCGTCCTGGACGGCCACGTCGAGGGTGTTGACGCCCTCGGTCAGCGCGTCGGTGACGTCGAAGGAGAACGGCAGGTAGCCGCCGCTGTGGCCGCCCACCTCGACGTCGTTGACCCACACCCGGCAGGTCTGGTCGACGGCGCCGAAGTGCAGGAGCACCCGCCCGCCCCCAGGCCCGGCGGGCGGGTCGAACGTGCGGCGGTACCACAGGGTCTCCCCCGGCAGCAGCTGCCGGCCGACGCCGGACAGCGGCGCCTCCGGCGAGTACGGCACGAGGATGTCGCCGTCGTACGACGCGGGCCGCGAGCCGTCGTTGATCGCGTACCGCCAGCGGCCGTTGAGGTTGACGTAGCTGTCGCGGACGAGCTGGGGCCGGGGGTACTCCGGCAGCGGGGTCGGGTCGCCGGTCACGAGAGCCACACCGCCGTGTCGGCGGGCAGGGTGGCGCCGTCCAGGGGGCCGCTGGCCAGCAGGACGTCGTGGTGCGGGGGCAGCGGCACCGTGTCCGGGCCGAAGTTGACCATGAGGGTGAAGCCGGGCTCGCGGCTGAGGGCCAGCACGCCGGGCGGCGCGTCGAGCCAGGTCAGGTCGCCGTCGCCGAGCGCGGGATGCTCGCGGCGCAGGGCGATGGCGGCGCGGTGGAGGTTGAGGGTGGAGCCGGGGTCGTCGCGCTGGGCGGCGACGGTGAGGTGCGCCCAGTCGGCCGGCTGGGGCAGCCAGGTGCCGCCCGGCCCGAACCCGTACGGCGCGGACGTGCCCGACCAGGGCAGCGGCACGCGGCAGCCGTCCCTGCCGATGAAGGCGCGGCCGGTGCGCTCGAACATGGGGTCCTGCCGCGCCTGCGCCGGCATGTCGAGGTATTCGGGCAGGCCCAGCTCGTCGCCCTGGTAGAGGTAGGCGGCGCCGGGCAGGGCGAGCAGCAGCAGCGTGGCGGCGCGGGCGCGCCTGAGGCCGAGCTCGCGGTCCACGGCGACCTTGCCGAGCAGCACGTCGGCGGTGGGGGCGCGGACGAGGTCCTGGTCGATGCCGAACCTGGTCGCCATCCGCGGCACGTCGTGGTTGCCCAGCACCCAGGGGATCGAGCCGCCCGTCTCGCGGGCCAGCCGGTGGGACTCCTCGATCACCGCGCGGAACTCCCCGGCCGACCACGGCAGGGGCATCAGGCGGAAGTTGAACAGCTGGGCCAGGCCGTCGCCGGTGAGGTAGGGCCGGGCCTGGGCGGGGTCGGCGAACCAGATCTCGGCCACCGTGCCGCGCGGCCCGGGATAGGCGGCCAGGATCTTGCGCCAGGACCGGTACAGCTCCAGCAGCTCGGGCTGGTGCTCGTACGGCACCGCGGACCGTCCGGGCGCCAGCGGCGCGCCCTGGCTGCCGGGGACGACGTCGGGCAGGCCGTCCTCCTTGAACAGCATGGCGGCGACGTCGATGCGGAACCCGGACACGCCGCGGTCCAGCCAGAACCGCAGCACGTCCTCGAACATGGCGGTGACGCCGGGGTGCCGCCAGTTCCAGTCGGGCTGGGCGGAGTCGAACAGGTGCAGGTACCACTGGCCGTCGGGGGCCTGGGTCCAGGCGGGGCCGCCGAACATGGACTGCCAGTTGTTGGGCTCGTCGCGGAAGACGAACCAGTCGCGCTCGGGGCTGCCGGGGCCGGCCGCCAGGGCCTGCTGGAAGCGCGGGTGGGCGGCGGAGCAGTGGTTGGGCACGATGTCGACGATGACCTTGATGTCCCGGGCGGTGGCCGCGGCCACGTAGGCGTCGAAGTCGGCCAGCGTGCCGTAGCGGGGGTCCACGTCGGTGTAGTCGGCGACGTCGTAGCCGCCGTCGGCCAGCGGCGAGGGGTAGAACGGGCTAAGCCAGACGGCGTCCACGCCCAGGTCGGCCAGGTGGTCCAGGCGGGCCAGCGCGCCGGGCAGGTCGCCCTGGCCGTCGCCGTCGGCGTCGGCGAAGCTGCGGGGGTAGATCTGGTAGACGACGGCCTCGCGCCACCAGGCGTCGCCGTCGAAGGCTGCCAGACCGTCGGACACTGTGTTGACGGACGCTTTATCGGACACTGCGGATTCTCCAGATGAGGCAGGCGCCGAGCGCGGCGAAGGCCGCCGCGACGGCGTACATGAGCGGGTAGCCGCCCGCGGAGGTGACCAGGGGCGCGGCGATGACCGGCCCGAACGTGCCGGAGGCGGAGTTGGCCAGGCTGACGATCCCCAGGTCCTTGCCGCGGTCGGCGTCGGCGGGCAGGAGCTGGGTGACCATGGCCTGGTCCACGGCGGCAAACATGCCGTAACCCGCGCCGAGCAGGACGCTGGCGGCGATCGCGGCGGGCCAGCTGGTCAGGAAGGTCAGCACGAGCCCGGAGGCGGCCATCGTGAGCCCGCCGACGAAGACGGCCGTGCGGCGGTTGCCGAACCGGTCCGACAACCAGCCCGCGACCAGGGTGGGCGCGACGCTGCTCAGCGTGAAGACCGCGACCAGCACCACGACGCCCTGCTCGACGGTGGAGCCGGGGAAGAGCGCCTCGTAGCCGACGCCGTCGCGCAGGTAGTACTGCAGGTAGCCGATGGCCATGGCGAGGGTGAGGGTGATCAGGAAGCGGCTCAGCCAGGCCCAGGCGAAGTCGGGGTGCCTGCGCGGGCTCACCTTGAAGCTGCGCAGCAGCGAGCGCGGCCCGAACGGCGGCAGGTCGGCCGGCGCGCTCGCGGGCTCCTTGGTGAACAGGCTGAACGGCAGCACCAGCAGCAGCACCAGGACGGCCATCGCGACGAACCCGGCCTGCGAGCCGGTCGCCACGACGGTGACCACGACGCCGCCCAGCAGCGGCCCGGCGAGCTGGCCCACGCCCGCCAGCGCCGAGGCCTTGCCGCGCTGGCTGATCGGCACCTGGTCGGGCACGGTGGCGATGGCGGTGGCGAGGGCGGCGGTGAAGGCGAGCTGGGCGACCGCCCAGCCGACGACCAGCCCGGCCAGGGAGTCCTGACGGGACAGGAAGACCAGGGACGCGGCGCAGACCAGCGCGCCGCCCGCGATCCAGGGGCGGCGCCGGCCCATCCGGGCGCGGGTGCGGTCGGACAGGGCTCCGAACAGCGGGTTGGCCACGATCGTGCAGACGGCGGCGACGGCGAAGACCACCGCCAGCGACGCCTCCTTGTGCTGCGGATCGATGCGCGCCACGTGGGAGGGGAGCAGGATCTGGTTTCCGACGGTCATCGCCATGATGACCCCCATCTGGGCCAGCGCCAGCAGGGACATCCAGCCCGCGGACACCCGTCTGTCAGGCGCGAGGCGCGGTTCGGCCATGCAGGTCCTCCCTGGGGGGAACGTGAGAGGATGTCACGTTAGAACATGACAGGTCGTTATGTTAAGACTTGTTCGTGGAGAACCCCGGCATCCGGCGCCGACCGGTCCAGCGGCGCAGCATCGACAGGGTCGAACGCATCCTCGACGCCTGCGCCCGTCTGCTGGACGAGGTCGGCCTGGACGCCCTGACGATCTCCGACGTCGCCAGGAGCGCCGGTGTGCCCTCCGGCACGATCTACCAGTTCTTCGACGGCAAGCCGGGCATGCTGCGCGAGCTGGCGCTGCGCAACCTGGAGGTGCTGCTGGCCCGGCTGCGGGCCAGGGTGGCCGAGGAGCCGCCGCTGACCTGGCCGCGGGCGGCGGAGCTGGTGCTGGCCGAGACGGTGGAGATGCGCAGGAGCGTGCCGGGCTTCACCGTGGTCGACTTCGCCGACACCCGGCCGGGCGGCCCGTCGTTCCTGCCCGCCGGGCGGGTGCGGGAGAGCGGGGACGTGCTGGCCGAGCGGCTCTACCACTTCGCGCTGGAGGAGGCGGGGCTGCCGGCGCTGCCGGATCCGTACCGGGTGATGCGGCTGGCGATCCAGTGCACGGCGGCGGTGTTGCACCTGACGTTCTCCGCGACGCCGCAGGGCGATCCGGCCATGATCGAGCAAGGACGCAGGCTGCTGCGGGCCTACTTCGTGGACGTGGCCTCAGAAACATTCCGGTAACAAGGATTGACCGTTCAAAACCGGACGAACTACCGTCTTCCACATTCTATAGAAAGCAGAATGCAGGAGGCGGTGCATGGACGCGACGGCACGCGCGGCGATCGTCACCGACGTCGCGGGAGCGGTGGAGGTGCGCGAGTACGGCCTGCCGCAGCCCGGTCCGGGAGAGTTCGTCCTGGAGGTCGAGCTGTGCGGCATGTGCGGCACGGACGCCCACATCTACCGGGGCCGGCTGGCCAGCGTGCGCTTCCCCGCGCTGCTCGGGCACGAGATCGTCGGCCGGCTGGCCGCGCTCGGCGACGGCGTCGCGACCGACCACGCGGGACGGCCGGTGGCCGTCGGCGACCGGGTGGGCGTCTTCCCGTCGCTGAGCTGCGGCCGGTGCTTCGAATGCCAGGTGCGCCGCAGGCCGGGCAGCTGCCCCGACCGGCGGCCGTCCTACGGGTTCGCCTCCCCCGCCGACCGGCCGCCGTACCTGACCGGCGGCTTCGCCACCCACCTGTACGCCTCGAACGCGGGAACGGTGTTCTACCGGACCGAGCTGCCCGCCGAGGTCGCCGTGCTGCAGGAGCCGCTGTCGGTGGCCCTGCACGGTGTGGAACGTTCCGCGATCCGGATCGGCTCCACCGTCGTGGTCCAGGGGGTCGGCGCGATCGGCCTGATGGCCGTGGTCGCCGCCCGCGCCGCCGGGGCGGCCAGGGTGGTCGCCGTCGGCGCGCCGGGCGCCCGCCTGGAACTGGCCGCGCTGCTCGGCGCGGACACCGTCGTCGATCTCGGTGAGGGGCCCGCCGGGCGCCGCCGGGCGGTGTTCGACGCGCTGGGACGCGCCGGCGCCGACGCCGTCATCGGCACCGCGGGCTCCCCCGAGGCGTTCACCGAGGCGCTCGGCCTGGTCGCCGACGGCGGCGTGCTGGCCGAGCTGGGCAACTTCACCGACCGCGGCGCCGTCCCCTTCAACCCCTACAGCGACCTGCTGAAGCGGGACCTCACGATCGCCGGCGTCTACGGCGCCGGCCCCGACATGCAGCGCCGCTACCACCAGGCGCTGACGATCCTGGAACGCGGCGGCAGCCCCTTCGAGCGCGTGGTCAGCCACCGCGTGCCGCTCGGCCGGGTCCGCGAGGCGCTCGAAGCCCTGGGCTCGGGCCACCCCCTGGACGGCCGGGACGTCGTCAAGCTCGCCGTCGACCCCTCCGCCTGAAATCCCCCATTCCCCTCCGGGAGGACACCCGTGTTGAACAACACCCGGCTCGTCACGGCCGCGGCCGTGCTCGCGCTCAGCGTCGCCGCCTGCGGCTCGTCGTCGCAGGAGGTCGCGGCCGACGGCGGCGGCCTCGGCACGGCGCAGGCCCCGGTGTCGATCCGCGTGATCGCCAACGACGCGTTCGCCAAGCAGTGGCAGGACAAGCTCGTGCCGGAGTTCGCCAAGAAGTACCCGAACATCAAGGTCACCGTCGACGGCATCCCCTACAACGACCAGCTGCCCAAGACGATGCTGGAGCTGACCGGCACCACCGCCACCTACGACGTGGTGCTCGCCGACGACCCCTGGCTGCCGCAGCTCGCCAAGACCGGTGCCCTGTACGACCTCAAGGGCCCCGAGCTGGCCAAGTGGAACGACCCCGGCTACGACTGGGCCGACTTCAACCCCTCGCCGCTGGCCGCCGGGGAGTGGGAGGGCAAGCAGTACGCCGTGCCCGTGCGCTCCAATTTGCTGCTGATGTTCTACAACAAGTCGCTGTACAAGAAGGCCGGCGTGGCCGAGCCGACCGCCCAGACGACCTGGGAGCAGTACTTCAAGGACGCCCCCAAGCTCGTCCAGGACACCGACGGCGACGGCAGGACCGACTCCTGGGCCGTGGGCACGTACTTCACCAAGGATCCGTTGACCCCCACCGTGTGGCAGACCGTGCTCAACTCCGACGGCGGCAAGATCCTGGACGGCACGAAGGTCGCCTTCGGCGGCCCGGCGGGCGTCAAGGCCCTGCAGACGCAGGTCGACCTGCTCAAGTACGCGCCGCCCGGGGCCAGCACGTACCAGTTCAACGAGCCGCTGGAGGCCTTCCGGCAGGGCAAGACGGCCACCATGTTCATGTGGGGCAGCGTCTACAAGGGCACCGCCGTGGACAAGGAGACCACCACCCTGACCCCCGAGCAGGTGGGCCTCACCACCCTGCCCGCCGGATCGACCTCGCCGGGCGCCCACCGCGGCATCTGGACGGCGGGCATCTCCAAGAAGTCCACGCACCCGGCCGCCGCCTGGACCTGGCTGCAGTGGGTGACCTCCAAGGAGGGCGAGCAGTTCACCGGCAAGGCGTTCGGCACCTTCCCCGCCCGCAACTCCAGCCTCGACGGCACGCCGCCGGCCGAGTGGGCGGGCCCGGTCTACAAGGCGCTCAAGGACGGCTACGAGGTCGTCTCCAAGGGTGAGATGTGGCGGCCCAGGCTGCCCGAGTCCGACGCCGTGCAGCAGATCCTGGCGCTGCAGACCAGCCGGGCCATGTCCGGGCAGGCCACCGCGCAGCAGGCGATCGACCAGGCCGCCAAGGAGATCGGCGACCTGCTGACGGCCAAGGGCTACAACCAGTGAGGCGTGCCCGACTGGGAGAGCCAGGCACGGCCTGGCTCTTCCTGGCCCCCGCCCTGCTGCTGCTGGCGGGCATGCTGCTCTACCCGATCCTCTACACGGCCTGGGTGAGCGTGTCCGACTTCGACCTGGCCTCCTTCCAGCCGTCCGGATGGGTCGGCTGGCGGCACTACGAGGCCGTGCTGCGCGATCCGGGCTTCCTGGACTCGCTCCGGGTCACCGGCGTCTACCTGGTGATCGCGCTGCCGTTGCAGATGGTGCTCGGGTTCGCCATCGCGTTCCTGCTCAACGTCGCCTGGCGGGGCCGGGGCGTGCTGCGCGCCCTGTTCCTCATCCCGATGGTGGTGGCCCCCGTGGTCGCCGGCGGCGTGTGGCGGATGTTGCTCGACCCGCTGTGGGGCGTCGTCAACTACGCCCTCGGCCTGGTCGGCGTCGGGCCCGTCGAGTGGATCGGCGACCCGACGCTGGCCATGGTCAGCCTGATCGTCATCGACACCTGGCGCTGGACGCCGTTCGTGGTGCTCATCGCCTCGGCCGGGATCATGGCGCTGCCCGGCGACGTGTACGAGGCCGCCCGCTCCGACGGCGCCGGCCGCTGGGCGATCCTGCGGCGCATCACGTTGCCGCTGCTGGTGCCGGTGATGGCCGCCGCGTTCGTGGTGCGCTGGCTGGGCGCGGTCAAGATGTTCGACATCGCGCTGGCCGCCACCAGGGGCGGGCCGGGCAACTCGACCAACGTCATCAACCTCTACATCTACGAGAAGGGGTTCCGGAGCCTGGAGTTCGGCTCGGCCTCCTCGATGGCGACGATCGTCCTGGTCCTGACGATGTTGATCACCTTTGTCCTGTTCCGCGTGACCCGGCGTCTGGAGAACCGATGGTGAGACGGTACGCGGCCGTCACCGGGGCCGTCCTGGTGACGCTGGCCTTCCTGTTCCCCGTGCTCTACATGGTCTCGATCTCGTTCAAGCTGCCCAGGGACATCTTCACGGTGCCGCCGCGATGGCTGAGCGAGTTCACCCTCGACAACTACGTCAGCTACTTCCAGCAGGCGCGCATCCTGCCCCGCATGGTCAACACGGTCATCGTGGCGGCCGGCGCCTCGGCCATCTCCATGGTCGCCGGCTCGATGGCCGGGTACGCGCTGTCGCGGCTGCGGATGCGCGGCGCGGGCGTGGTGGGCGGGCTGATCCTGGCCTCGCGCGCGGTGCCGCCGATCGCGCTGGTGGTGCCGCTGTTCCTGGTGGCCAGGAAGCTCGGGCTGACCGACCAGTACATCACCGTGATCCTGGCGTACGTGACCTTCCTGGTGCCGTACGTGGTGTGGCTGATGCGGGCCTTCTTCCGCGGCCTGCCCAAGGAGCTGGAGGAGGCGGCGATGATCGACGGCTGCTCGCGGTTCGGGGCGTTCTTCCGGATCATCGTGCCGACGAGCCTGACCGGCCTGGTCTCCACGTTGATCTTCTGCATCATCCTGGCCTGGGAGGAGCTGCTGTTCGCGCTGATCCTCACCAACGACCGGGCGGTCACCATCCCCGTCGCCATCGCCGGGATCGCGGCCGACACCGAGAAGGGCGGGATGTGGGGGCCGCTGGCCGCGGTCGGCGTGCTGACCGTGCTGCCCGTGGTGGTCTTCGCGCTGCTGGTGCAGAAGTACCTGATCAAGGGTCTCGCGGACGGCGCGACCAAGGGGTGAGGAGCCGATGAGGATCACAGACGTCCGCGCGCGGGTCATCGAGCTGCCCTATCCCCGGCCGTTCGTGCCGTCGTGGGCCCCGGAGGGCGCGCACCGGGCGATGTCGGCGGTCATCGTCGAGGTCGAGACCGACGAGGGCATCGTCGGGGTGTCCGGCGGCGACATGGGCCACGGCACCGGGCCGATGCTGCTGGAGGCGATCCGCGGCTGGATCCGCCCGCAGCTGGTCGGCCTGGACGCCTTCGACACCACGCACGTCGCCAACCGGCTGCGGTACGTGGCCGAGTACGTCTTCCCCCGGCCGTGGGTCGTCGGCGTCGCCGTGTGGGACGCCGTCGGCAAGGCCTGCGGGCAGCCGCTGTACAAGCTCTGGGGCGGGCACTCGGGAGCTGTCCGCGCGTACGCGAGCTTCGGCGAGCTCCGCGACCCGGCCCAGCGGGCCGAGGACGCCCTGGCCGCCGTCGAACGGGGCTTCCAGGGGATCAAGCTGCGCGTGCACGCCGCCACGATCGCCGAGGACGTGCGGCAGGTCGCCGCCGTCCGCGAGGCGGTCGGCCCCGACGTGGCGATCATGGTGGACGCCAACCAGGCGGCCGCCCGCTGGCGCTACGCCCCCGACGGCACCCGCCTGATCTGGGACTTCGACCGCGCCCTCAGCACCGCAAGGGAACTGGCCGGGCTCGGTGTGGCGTGGCTGGAGGAGCCGCTGCCCCGGCACGACTACCGCGCCCTGTGCGAGCTGACCGCGGCCTCGCCGATCCCGATCGCGGGCTGCGAGCACAACCGGGGCATCGGCCAGCTCGTGCGCATGCTGGAGGATGGTTGCTTCGACATCTTTCAGCCCGACGCGAACGAGAGCGAGGAGATCGGCGCGCTGCGCGACTTCGGCGCCATGGCCGCCGCCCGGCAGCGCAAGGTCATCCCGCACGCCTGGGCCACCGGGCTCGGCGTGGCGGGCAACCTGCAACTTTGCGCCTCGCTGCCGAACTGCGACTGGCTGGAGTACCCCTACGATCCGCCGGTGATCGTCCCGGAGGTGTTCCACGCCATGCTGACCGAACCGCTGCTGCCCGACTCCCGCGGTCTCGTCGCCGTTCCGACGGGGCCCGGAATCGGTGTAGAGCTGGACCACGCGGCGATCGAGCCGCTCACCGTCCAGCGGGTCTGAAGGGCTCCTCAACCATGGCCGAATCGCGTTCCCCCTTCCGCACCAAGGCGGACCTTGCGGCGGAGCACATCAAACATCTGATCATGAGCGGCGCGGCGCCTCCCGGCACCAAGATCACCACCAGGGTGGTGGCCGAGGCCGTGGGCATCAGCGAGACGCCCGTGCGCGAGGCGATCAAACAGCTCTGCTCCGAGGACTGGCTGGTCGAGCGCCCGCACGTCGGCGCCGTGGTCGCCGAGCTCACGGTGGCCAACGTGCGCGAGCTCTACAGCGTCCGGGCCGCGCTCACCGCGCTGGCGCTGGAGCTGGGCGGCGTGCCGCTGGAGGGCGCGCGGCTGGCCGAGGTCGACGCGGTGCTCGCCGAGTGCGAGACCGCCGTCGCCCGCGAGGACGTCGCCGCCTTCGCCCGCCTCAACCGGCGCTTCCACTCCCTGCTGTGCGACACCGAGCACAGCAAGCTCACCCACCGCATGCTGCAGAGCCTGTGGGCCCGCACGGAGACCGCCCAGCGCGGCTTCCGCCTGGTGCCCTGGCGGCTGCCCAAGTCGCACGCCGAGCACATCGCCATCAGGAACGCCCTGGTCGAGGGCGACATCCCGCTGGCGGGCAGGCTGCAGCACGCGCACGAGATGGCCGCCATGAAGGCCCTCATCGAAGGAATCCAGGAGACACATGGCTGACACCCGCAAGGCTCTCATCGGAGCCGCATGGCAGGAGGCCGACCAGACCTTCACCGTCCGCTCCCCCGCCACCGGCGAGCCGCTGGCGCAGGTCGCCGACTGCGGCCCCGAGCTGGCCACGCAGGCGGTCGACGCGGCCGCGGCGGCGCTGCCCGGCTGGCGGGCCATGCCCGCCCACGAGCGCGCCGGCCTCATGCGGGCCGCCGCCGGCGAGCTGACCGCGCGGGCCGACCGGATCGCCGCGATCATGACGGCCGAGCAGGGCAAGCCGCTCGCCGAGGCGACCGGCGAGGTGCTCTCGGGGGCCGACCACCTGCTGTGGGCCGCCGAGGAGACCCGCCGCCTGTACGGCGAGACCGTGCCCGGCGCGCACGAGGGCAACCGCATCTGGCTGCTGCCCGAGCCGGTCGGCGTGGTCGCGGGCATCACGCCGTGGAACTTCCCGGTCTCGATGATCACCCGCAAGCTCGGCCCGGCGCTGGCCGCGGGCTGCACGGTCGTGCTCAAACCGGCCGAGCAGACCCCGCTGTCGGCGATCGCGGTGGCCGAGGCGTTCGTCGCGGCCGGGCTGCCGCCGGGCGTGTTCAACCTGGTCACCACGTCCCGGCCGGCCGGGTTCGGCCAGGCGGTGATGACCGACCCGCGGGTGCGCAAGGTGTCCTTCACCGGCTCCACCGAGGTCGGCCGCGAGCTGATCAGGCAGAGCGCCCACGACGTCAAGCGGCTCAGCGTCGAGCTGGGCGGGCACGCGCCCGTGCTGGTCTTCCCCGACGCCGACCCGGTCGCCGCCGCCCGCGCGGTGGCCCGCAGCAAGTTCCTCAACGCCGGGCAGGCCTGCACCTCGCCCAACCGGATCTTCGTCCACTCCTCGCTGGCCGCCGCCTTCACCGACGAGCTGGTGCGCCAGGCGCGGGCGGCCGAGCTGGGCCCGCTCATCGACGAGGCGGCCGTGGCCAAGGTGAGCAGGCACGTCGAGGACGCCGTCGCGAAGGGGGCGGCCGTCCTGACCGGCGGGCGGCGTCCGGAGGGGGCGGGCACGTACTACCCGGCGACCGTGCTGGGCGGGGTTAGCGAGGACATGCTCGTCTGCCGTGCGGAGACGTTCGGGCCGGTCGCGCCGGTGCTGGAGTTCGACGACTGCGACAAGGTCGTCGAACGCGCCAACGCCACCCCGTACGGGCTGACCGCCTACGTGTGGACCAACGACCTGACCAGGACCCTGCGCGTGGCCGAGGAGCTGCAGTTCGGCATGGTCACCGTGAACGGCGGCCCGCTGGCGCCGCCGCAGGCGCCGTTCGGCGGGATCAAGAGCAGCGGCTACGGGCGCGAGGGCGGCCACCACGGGGTGGCCGACTACCTGGAGTACAAGTACCTCAGCGTGGGGCTGGGACGATGACGGAGAGCACGATGAAGACGAGCCCGCGCGCGGTCGCCGAGCGCGAGATCACCCGCCGGGTCGACCTGTGCCTGCCCGACGGCCGGCTCAACCCGGCCGCGGTCGGCTGGAGCCGCACCCCGCTGCACCGCGCCAACATCCGCGGCTGGGGCCGCACCATGCGCTGGGACTACTGGTGCGTCACCAGCCCCGGCCACGTGTTCGCCTTCAGCGCCAGCAGCCTCGACTACCTGGCCGGCGAGTCGGCGTTCTTCCTCGACCGGCGCACCGGCGAGCAGGTCTCCAGCCGGGGCCTGCTCGTCCCGGCCAGGGGCGTGGCCTTCTCCGAGCGCGGCGGCGAGGGCAGCGTGCGCATCGGCGCCGGCCCGGTCCGCATCAGCGTCGACGAGACCGCCGACGGCACCCGGCTGCGGCTGAAGTCCGCCGAGATCGCCGCCGACGTGCTGGTGCGCCGGGTGCCGGGCCGCGAGAGCCTGTCGGTCGTGGTGCCCTGGGGCCCGCGCCGCTTCCAGTACACGGTCAAGGACGTCGGCCGGCCCGCCGAGGGCACCGTGCGCGTGGGCGGCCTGACCTACGAGTTCGACCCCGCCGACGCCCTGGCCACGCTCGACCTCGGACGCGGGCGCTGGCCCGGCGACATCCGCTGGAACTGGGGCGCCGCCGCCGGACGTCCCGGCGGCCGCGACGTCGCCCTGCAGATCGGCGGCAAGTGGACCGACGGCACCGGCAGCGTGGAGAACGGCCTGATCCTCGACGGCCGCCTGCACAAGATCAGCGAGGAGCTGGTCTGGCGGTACGACACCACCGACTGGCGGGCGCCCTGGCGCATCGAGGGCGAGCGCGTGGACCTGGAGTTCGTCCCCGAGCACGTGCGCGAGGCCGACGTGCGGCGCGCGTTCTACATGCGCAGCCAGGAGGCCCAGGCGTTCGGCCACTACCGCGGCACGGTCGTCGCCGACGACGGCGAGCGCGTCACGATCGACGGCCTGTACGGCTGGGCCGAGGAGGTCTACCGGCGCTGGTAGCGCCGTCAGGCGTCGCGGTCGTCGTGGATGACCTCGCCGCGGATGACCTCGCCGTGCACGACCTTGCCGCCCTGCGGGGCCCGGTCCACGCCGGGCGCCGACGGGAACATGTTCGCGTACGGCGAGGCCGCCGCCACCCGCTTGACCCGCCGGTCGAAGAACGACGACGCCAGCCGCCGCATCAGCGGCCGGGTGAAGGGCAGCACGAAGACGAAGCCGACGACGTCGGTGAAGAAGCCCGGGATCATCAGCAGGGCGCCGCCGGCCAGCACCAGGCCACCGTCGGCCAGCTCCCGGTCGGGCACCCGGCCCTCCGACAGCGCCGCCTGCAGACGCCGCCAGACCCGGCGGCCCTCACGGCGCACCAGCCAGGCGCCCAGCAGGCTGCCCGCGACGAGCAGGCCGACTGTCGGCCATCCGCCGATCATCGATCCGACCTGGATCAGCAGCCAGACCTCCAGCACCGGGACGCCCAGCAGGGCCAGCAACAGCAGCAGCCGCATCGTTTCCTCGATTCCGCGCACACGTACATCAGGAACAACGTCCGGCGGGCCGCGCGCGTTCCTGGGCGCGGATCCTCGGGGGCCCGTCAGCCGCCGGTCAGCCGCGGGTGCGGCGCAGGCGGCGCGGCAGGCCGGTGACGCCCCACATGCCGATGCGCCACAGCGCCTCGGACATGACCTTGCCGTTCATCTTGCTCTTGCCGACCGTGCGCTCGACGAACGTGATCGGCACCTCCACCACCCGCAGCCCGTGCCGGGACGTGCGGAGCGTGAGGTCGACCTGGAAGCAGTAGCCCTGCGACTCGACCCCGGCCAGGCCCACCTTCTCCAGCGTGGCGGCCCGGTAGGCGCGGAAACCGGCGGTGGCGTC
Organism: Nonomuraea sp. NPDC004702; assembly: GCF_053601695.1. Taxonomy (NCBI): domain Bacteria; kingdom Bacillati; phylum Actinomycetota; class Actinomycetes; order Streptosporangiales; family Streptosporangiaceae; genus Nonomuraea; species Nonomuraea sp. NPDC004702. The sequence goes on along the minus strand of NZ_JBSGCE010000003.1, from coordinate 15,004 downwards.
GCGCACCGGCAGGCCGAGCATCACCCGGGTGTAGATGTTGGCGCCCTTGGACAGCAGCTCGCGCCGGTGGGGCCAGTTGACCACCTTGCCGCCGGGCACGTAGCGGGAGCCGATCGCCAGGTCGGCGCCGTCGGCCAGCGCCTGCAGCAGCTTGGGCAGCTCCTCGGGCTGGTGGGAGCCGTCGGCGTCCATCTCGACCAGCACGTCGTAGCCCTCGCCCAGGCCCCAGCGGAACCCGGCGATGTAGGCCGCGCCGAGCCCCTGCTTGCCCGGCCGGTGCAGCACGTGGACGTGCTCGTCGGCCTCGGCCAGGGCGTCGGCGACCTCGCCGGTGCCGTCGGGGCTGTTGTCGTCGGCCACCAGCACGTGGGCGTCCGGCACGGCGGCGCGCACCCGCTCGACGATCGCGGGCAGGTTGTCGCGCTCGTTGTAGGTCGGGACGACGACGAGCACCCGGCCGACAGTCTCCATCATGAGCCGTTCCCCATTCGGTCGCCTCGCCTGCCGCGCCGTGCGGCGACTCCCACAGCCACCGCTCCCATCAACATCAATGCCCATTCAGGAAGCTCGCCCACCTTTGTGGCGATCGTTTCCTGGGTGCGTACGGGCACCTTGACCACGTTCATGTCAGGGACAAGTTCACGGGTCTGCCAGGAGACCTTACCGTCAGGCGTGACATATGCGGAGATCCCGGTCGTGGCGGCCGTGACGACGGCCCTGTTGTGCTCGACGGCCCGCAGCTTGGACATCGCGAGCTGCTGCGGGGGCAGGTTGGACAGCGCGTAGCTGGCGTTGTTGGTCTGCACCACCAGCGGGGTGCCGCCGGCGCGCACGGTGCCGCGCACGGTGTCGTCGTAGGCCACCTCGTAGCAGTTGACCGCGCCGATGGTGACCGGGCCGAGCTTCAGGTCGCCCGGCTCGGTGCCCGCGACCGACTGGCGGCCGACCAGGTTGGCCCGCTCCCACAGGGCCAGCACGATCTCCTTGAACGGCGTGTACTCCCCGAACGGCACCAGGTGCTGCTTGTCGTAGTAGGCGCCGGGACCGCTCACCGGGTCCCACACCAGGCTGCGCGTGGCGCGGTGCTCGTCGCCGATGGCCACGACGGCGCCGACCAGGGTGGGGACGCCGACGTACTTGACCGACTCGTCGATGACCTGGCGGGCGAAGGCGCTGGTGTAGGGGTCGATGTCGGTGGAGTTCTCGGGCAGGACGACGATGTCGGGCTTGGGCAGGGCCCCGGCGCGCACGGCGTCGGCCAGGCGTTTGGTCTCCTCGGCGTGGTTGCGCAGGACGACGGCCGGCTCGTCGCCGAGCGGGTGCATGCCCCGCCCCGGGACGTTGCCCTGCACGATGCCGACGTTGATCGAGCGCCCCTCGTCGCCCGGCCTCGGGATGGCCAGCGTGAGCAGCGGCACGGCCAGCGCCGCGGCCACCGGGACGACCCTGCGCACCGCTCTGTTCACGGCCTCGTCCGCGGCTTTGCCCGCGGCTTTGTCCGCAGTGGGCCGCACCAGGACGGCGTGGGCCAGCAGGGCGCCGCACAGCGTGACGGCGAAGGACACCAGCGGCGCGCCGCCCAGCGCGGCGTAGGAGGTGAACAGCGACTCGCCCTGGCTGAAGGCCACCCGCGCCCACGGGAAGCCGCCGACGGGCACCAGGCCGCGGGCCCACTCCATCATCACCCACAGCGCGCCGAACCACAGCGGCCACAGCCGCAGCCGGAACACCAGGGCCGCCAGGGCGGCCATGACGGCGTAGAACACGCTCTCGGTGGCCACCAGCATGACCCAGACGTCGTCACCGATCGTGCGCACCCAGGCCAGGGCCGGGAACAGGAACACGGCGGCGCCCAGATAACCCAGCCACGCGGCGCGCCGGGGACGGGCGCGGTAGAGGCCGGCGACGATCAGCCCGATGCCGACCGGCGCGCACAGCCACCAGTCGAGCGGCGGGAAGGCGGTGTAGAGCAGCAGCCCGCCGGCGACCATGGCCGCGACCCGCGCGACGAGCACCCACCGGCCCTCGCCCTTGGCGCGATCGCTCTCACCCGCAGAGGAGGCGGTCTCGGCGGCGGTGGCGTCCGCCTCGGGAGCCGGTTCGCGCCCGGGGACGGGCGGAACGCTCGTCTTGTCCTGAACCACGCCGGGTCTCCTCGCAAAATCGCACGCCTGCTTGCGAAAACGCTACCGCCCCGGGACCGCGCTCAAGCCAGCGGCGCACGCGGAGATCGAAAACGACCGCTCACAGGCGGCCGGCTGGGTGATCCCGTTGGGACGGGATCACCCGGCGCGATCCGCGATCCTGCGCACGAGAGCGGGAAGAGGGCCCGGAAACCCTTCGGACCGGACCCGTCTCGTCGGCGGCGAGCGCGGAATTCCGTTGTCTACTGGGCTCCCGGACCCGTCCCGGGTCCAACCCCCCAACCGGTTGGGGTGCCCCGACTCGACGGACCGACGGCCCTGCACCTGGCTGTGTGGACGAAGTCACGCTCCGTCACGGACGCAGGATCCGGCGATGTCAGAGACGGCCAACCGGCCAAGTCCCGTGCTGGACTGCGCAGCAAACTACCGACTCCACCTCAGATGTCAACCGTGTCCCGATCAGCGGGAACATCAAGTTTCCGCAGGTGGGACATGTTCGGCCTGCCGTCGTAAAGCGGGTCAAAGCCCATTTGCCGACGTCGGGGACCTGCCCGGCAGGCCCGACAGCGCCTGCGACAACGGCCCTTCGTGGACGACGCCCAGCCGTTGCGTGGCACGCGTCAGAGCAACATACAGGTCGCTCGGCCCGCGTGGCGACTGGGCGGCGATGAGGTCCGGCTCGGCCACGATCACCGAGTCGAACTCCAGGCCCTTGGCGTCGGCCACGCCCATCACCGCGAGGGGCGCGTCGAGGGCGGCGGCCCCGGCGGCCCGTCCGGCGCCGGGCGTGACCACCGCGGCGCCCTCCACGGCCGCGACCAGCCGCGCGCCGAGCGTGTCCAGCAGCGCGTCGGGCACCACCACGGCGACCTTGCCGCCCTCCCCGACCTCGGACCTGGCCAGCTCGGGCAGCGCGGGCAGCGGCGCCGACCAGGGCCGCGCGCCGAGCTCGCGCACGGACGTCGGCGCCTCCAGGGCCGGGTCGATGGTGGCCAGCACCCGCGCGGCCACCTCCATGAGCTCCACGGGCGTGCGATAGTTGACCGTCAGCCGCTCCTGACGCCAGCGCCCGGCCACGTACGGGTCCAGCACCTGCGCCCACGAGCGCGCGCCCGCCGCCGAGCCGGTCTGGGCGATGTCGCCGACGATCGTCATCGACCGCGTCGGGCAGCGCCGCATGACCGCCCGCCAGGCCATCGGCGACAGCTCCTGCGCCTCGTCCACGATCACGTGCCCGTAGGCCCAGGTGCGGTCGGCGGCGGCGCGTTCGGCGGTGGTGAGGTAGGGGCCGTCGCCGCGCTGGCGCTCGGCCAGCCGCTCGGCCTCCATGACGTCGGACAGGCCGGTCAGCTCCAGCACCTCGCGCGCGTAGGCCAGCTCGGCCTCGCGCTGGTGCTCCTCGGCCTGGCGGGCCGCGGCCAGCTCCTCCTCGGCCTGCATCGCCGAGGCGCGCAGCACGTGCTCGTCGATGTCGCCCAGCAGCTCGGCGGCCTCGTCCAGCAGCGGCACGTCGGAGTCGGTCCACTCGGCCGAGTCGCGGCGCAGCAGCGCCCTCTCCGCGGGGCTGAGGACGCCCCCCGCCGCGTCGAGCCGCTCGGGCGACCCGTACAGGCCGAGCAGCAGCCGCTGGGGCGTCAGGTACGGCCACAGCCGGTTGAGCGCCGCCTTGACCACCGGCTCGGTCCGCAGCTCCTCGCGCAGGTCGGCCAGCTCGTCGTCGTCGATGAGCCCCTTGCCGATCTTGCGGGCCTGCTGCCGGGCCAGCGCGTTCAGCAGCGACCTGACGAACACGGCGCGCGCCTGGTTGTGCGGGCGGCGCGAGCGCACGGCCTTGTTCTTGGCCGCGTCGAGCATGGCGCGGTCGACGGTGAGCGTCAGCCGGCCCATCGTCAGCTCGATGGGCTTGCGCGGCACCTTCTGCCGCTCGCGCACCGCGCGCTCGATCACCTGGGCCATCCGCGCGTCGCCCTTGACCGCGGCCACCTCCGGACGGTCGCGCCGGGTGGCGGTCACGCCCGGGTACAGCTCGCCCACGGTGGACAGCAGCACGTCGGTCTCGCCGAGCGAGGGCAGGACCTGCTCGATGTAGCGCAGGAAGGTGAGGTTGGGGCCGAGGATGAGCACGCCCCGGCGCTCCAGGCGCTCCCGGTGGGTGTAGAGCAGGTAGGCGGCCCGGTGCAGGGCCACGACGGTCTTGCCCGTGCCGGGGCCGCCCTGCACGACCAGGACGCCGTTGAGGTCGCTGCGGATGACGCGGTCCTGCTCGGCCTGGATGGTGGCGACGATGTCGCGCATCCGGCCGGTGCGGCGCTCGTCGAGGGCGGCCAGCAGCGCGGCCTCGCCGTTGAGGGTGGCGCGGTCGTCCTCGGTGAGCGCGTCGAGGTCGAGCAGGTCGTCGTCGACGCCGACGACGCTGCGCTCCCTGGTCTGCAGGTGGCGGCGCCTGGTCACGCCCATGGGCGCGGCGGGGGTGGCGCGGTAGAACGGCTGCGCGACGGGCGCGCGCCAGTCGATGAGCAGGCGTCGTTGCTCGTCGTCGGTGAGGCCGAGCTTGCCGATGTAGAGCCGGCCCTCCTCGACGTGGTCGAGCCGGCCGAAAACCAGGCCGCGCTCCACCGCCCAGAGCCGGGCCAGCCGCCCGGCGTACATGTCGGCGAAGGAGTCGCGCTCGGATCTGTTCTGCATCGTGCCGACGGCGCCCGTGGCCAGCACCTCCTTGAGCCGGCGCTGGGTGCGCTCGCGCAGCTCGTCGAGGCGGTCGTACAGACCGGTGACGTAGGACTGCTCCTTGGCGAGCTCCGTTTGACGAGTTGCCGCCTGACCATTATTGTGGTTAATGGGACACTCCGGGCCATTCTGCTTGTTGTTGCGACAAACGATGACATTAGCACGCCTGTCGAGGCACTCCCATCTTCCCTTCCCCCTTCCGGGTCACGGCTTGGTTTCGCCCTCTTGACCAGTATGGGAGAACTCCCTATGTTCACGAGTTAGGAAAGTTTCCTAACTTCGTCGAAGGAGTCCTCCTGATGAGCGGTCCGGTTCCGGGAACGCCCAGCCTGCTGCGCGCGATCAACGACCGCGCGGCCCTGCGGGCGCTCCTTGAGCGCGGGTCGCTGACCCGCCCGGAGCTGGGCGCTCTGACGGGCCTGTCCAAGCCCACCGCCTCCCAGCTGCTGTCGCGCCTTCAGGACGCCGGGCTGGTGATCCTGGACGGCATCAGGGAGGGCCTGCCGGGCCGTACCGCCGAGGTCTACCGGATCAACCCGGCGGCGGCCCACGTGGGCGCCCTCGACGTCACCCCCGACCGCATCGAGGCCCGCGTCGCCGACATCACCGGCACGGTCGTGGGCTCGTACACGCTGCCCACGCCCCGGCGGCCGGGCGGCGAGCTGGTCGACCGGCTGGGCGCGGCGCTGGCCGGCGCGAACCCGCCGGACAAGCTGCGCCGGGTCGTGATCGGCGTGCAGGCGGCGATCGACCCGGCCACCGGCCGGCTCGGCTACGCCGCCGCCAAGGACGTGCCCGGCTGGCAGATCGACGACCTCGTGCCCACCCTCAGCGCGGGTCTCGGCACGGCCGTGGACGTGGAGAACAACGTCAACCTCGTCGCCCTGGCCGAGCAGGCGCACGGCGCGGCGCGCGGGCACTCCGACTTCGTGCTGCTGTGGGCCGACGAGGGCATCGGCTCGGCCATCGTGCTCGGCGGGCGCATGCACAGGGGCGCGACCGGCGGCGCGGGCGAGGTCGGGTACATGCCGACCCCGGGCGCGCCGACGGCCCGCGAGGCCGGCCGCTACGCCAACCACGGCTACCAGGCGCTCACCGGCGGCCCGGCCGTGCTGCGGCTGCTGCGCTCCTACGGCGTGCACGGCACCGACTTCCGCCAGGCCATCGCCAAGGCGGTACGCGTGTCGGAGGGCTCTGGGCAGAAGGCCGACGACGCCAGGGCGGGGCTGCGCGACATCGCCGCCCGCCTGGCGGTGGGCCTGGCGGCCATCACCTCCGTCATCGACCCCGGCCTGATCGTGCTGACCGGCGGCGTCGTGCTGTCGGGCGGCGAGCCGCTGCGCGAGCTGGTCGAGCACGAGCTGCACGCCCTCACCATCCCCCGCCCCGTCGTGCGGCTGTCGCACGTGGAGGGCAACCCGGTGCTGGCCGGCGCGCTCGACCTGGCCCTGGACACCGTGCGCGACGAGGTCTTCAGCTCGACCGTCCCTTCCTAGAGCCTCTTTCTCCATCCCGTTCCACCCTCCCTTCATGATCCCCCAGCGGTAGGAGGCACCCCCCGTGCGCTTCGTCCCCCTGGCGGCCGTCGCGATCCTCGCGCTCGCCGCCTGCACCGCCGGCAGGGAGGCCGGGCCCTCGCTCGGCTCCCAGCCAAGACCCTCGGGCTCGGCCTCCGCGGCCCTCCCGGCGGCCACCATCCAGCTCTGGCACGGATTCTCCACCGACGCCGAGGTCAAGGCGTTCGAGCAGGCCATCGCCGGGTTCCACGCCAAGTTCCCGCAGATCACCGTCAAGGCCACCAAGGGCGTCCAGGACGACCAGATCACGCAGGCCATCCGGGGCGGCAACGCGCCGGACGTGGCGGCCTCGTTCACGACGGACAACGTCGCCCAGTGGTGCAGGTCGGGATCGTTCCAGGACCTCACCCCGGTCATCAAGCAGGACGGCATCGACCTGTCGGTGCTGCCCGAGGTGGCGCGTACCTACACCGGCTTCGGCGGCCGGCAGTGCACGCTGCCGCTGCTGGCCGACGCGTACGGCCTCTACTACAACAAGGCCCTGATGAAGGGCAACCAGCCGCCCAAGACGCTGACCGAGCTGGCCGAGCTGGCCAAGAAGCTGACCGTGCGGGACGCGAACGGCGACATCAAGGTGGCCGGGTTCGTCCCCAGCACGCAGTACTACGAGAACAGCCCCAGCCACCTGGCCCCCATGGTCGGCGCCACCTGGTACAACGCCGACGGCACCTCGGCCATCGGCACCGACCCGGCGTGGAAGGCCCTGCTGCGCTGGCAGAAGGACCTCATCGACTGGTACGGCTACGACAAGCTGGAGAAGTTCCGCAAGAGCCTGGGCGACGAGTGGAGCGCCGACCACCCGTTCTACAAGGGCAAGATCGCGATGGTGCTGGACGGCGAATGGCGCAACGCCATGATCGCCAACGACGCCAAGAAGCTCGACTACGCCACCGCTCCCCTGCCGGTCGCCGACGACAAGCCCGACCTGTACGGCAGCGGCTTCACCGCCGGCACCGTCATCGGCGTCCCCAAGGGCGCCAAGAACCCGCAGCAGGCCTGGGAGCTGGTCAAGTACCTGACCACCGACACCAGCTCGCTGGTGACGCTCTCCAACGCCCTGCGCAACGTGCCCACAACCAAGGCCGCGATGGAATCGCCCGACCTGGCCAAGGACGCGAACTTCGCCACCTTCCTCGACGTCTTCTCCCATCCCAAGACCTCGACGCTGCCGCCGAGCGTCAACAGCGTGTTCAACCAGGAGGCGCTGGCGACCTTCGTCGTCAAGTGGGAGAAGGGCGCGGTCACCGACCTCGACGCCGGGCTCAAGGGCGTGGACAAGCAGATCGACGACAAGCTGAAGCTGTCCGGGGGCTGATCGGCGATGGCCTCCTCCCCCCACGCCGCGCCGCCGAGGCGGCGCGGCGAGGGCCTGCGCGCCCTGCTGTGGTTGTCGCCGTGGATCGCCGGAGTGTCGATCTTCTTCGTCTATCCGCTGCTGTCCACGGTGTACTTCTCCTTCTACCGCTACGACATGACCAGCACGCCGGAGTTCATCGGGCTGGACAACTACGCCTACCTGCTGCACGACCCGCGGGTCGCGATGTCGGCCAAGAACACGCTGTGGCTGGTGGCGATCATGGTGCCGGCCACGGTGCTGTTCTCCCTGGCCCTGGCGCAGCTCGTGGTCCGGCTCAAGGCCGGCGTCGGCGTGCTGCGGACGATCTTCTACCTGCCGTCGCTGGTCCCGCTGGCGGCCGGGACGATCACCTTCGTCTTCCTGATGAACCCGGCCACCGGGCCGTGGAACAAGTTCCTGGCCCTGTTCGGCATCCACGGGCCCGACTGGTTCGGCGACCCGGCCTGGTCCAAGCCGAGCCTGACGCTGCTGTCGCTGTGGAGCTGCGGCCAGCTCGCCGTGATCTTCATGGCGGCGCTGCTGGACGTCCCCCGGCACCTGTACGAGGCCGCCGCCATCGACGGCGCCGGTGCCTGGCGGCAGTTCCGCAGCGTGACGCTGCCGACGATCGCGCCGGTGCTGATGTTCGCCCTGGTCACCAACGTCATCTACGCCCTGCAGTACTTCACCCAGGCGATGATCGCCTCCCGGGTGGCCTCGGGCGCGACCGACTCCCCCGGCTCCACCTTCACCCCCGGCTACCCGGACGAGTCGCTGCTGACGCTGCCTCAGTGGCTCTTCCAGTCGGGCTTCCGCGACTGGACGATGGGCTACGCGTGCGTGCTGGCGCTGCTGCTGTTCGCCACGTCGATGATCTTCACGTTGATCCTGCTGCGGCAGTTCCGCCGGGCCGAGGAGGCGATATGAGCGCGACCATGACCGCCCCCGCCCCGCCCGCGGCCCCCGCGCGGCGGCAGGGGGTCAGGGCGCGGCGGCGGCGCACGCTGATGTGGATCGCCACGCACGCGACGGCGATCGTGCTGGCCCTGATGTTCCTGGCGCCGGTGGTGTTCCTGACGCTGACCGCGCTGATGACCGACGAGCAGGCGCTGACCGGCGACCTGTGGCCGCGCACGTGGAACTTCGACAACTTCGTGGTGGTGTTCGAGAAGTCGAAGCTGCTGCGCTGGGGGATCAACACGCTGCTGTACGCCGGCCTCGGCACGGTCTTCACGCTGGCCTCCTCGATCCCGGTGGCCTACGCGCTGGCCCGCTTCCGCTTCCGGGGACGCCGGGCGGCGTTCCTGCTGGTGATCACCGCCATGATGCTGCCGCCGCAGGTCATCGCGGTGCCGATCTACCTGGTGTGGGCCCGGCTGGGGCTGACCGACAGCCTGTGGCCGCTGATCCTGCCGATGTTGTTCGGCGACGCGTTCTCGATCTTCCTGCTCCGCCAGTTCCTGATCACCATCCCGCGCGAGTACATCGACGCGGCGAAGGTGGACGGCTGCTCGGACTTCAGGACGCTGGTGCGGGTCATCCTGCCGATGGCCCGTCCGGCGGTCGCCGCCGTCGCCCTGTTCCAGTTCTTCTACTGCTGGAACGACTACTACGGCCCGCTGCTGTACGCCGGCGTCGAGCAGGAGGGCTGGACGCTCTCGCTCGGCCTGGCCACGTTCAAGGCGTTCCACAGCGTCCAGTGGAACCTCACCATGGCCGCCACCCTGCTGGTGACCGCCCCGGTGATCATCGTGTTCTTCCTCGCCCAGAAAGTCTTCATCGAGGGCGTGACCTTGACAGGAGTGAAGGGTTGAAACTCGCCGTGGTCGGGGGCGGCTCGACGTACACGCCGGAGCTGGTCGACGGGTTCGCGCGGCTGCGTGACGAGCTGCCCGTGACGGAGATCGCCCTCATCGATCCGGATCCGTCCCGTCTTGAGCCGGTGTCGGGGATGTCGCGGCGCATGCTGGCGCACGCCGGGCATCCGGCGCGCGTGCTGGCCACCTCCTCGCTGGCCGAGGGGGTCGCGGGGGCCCAGGTCGTGCTGTTCCAGCTCCGGGTGGGCGGGCAGGCGGCCAGGAACGTCGACGAGACGCTGCCGCTGGAGTGCGGCTGCGTGGGCCAGGAGACGACCGGCGCGGGCGGCCTGGCCAAGGCGCTGCGCACGGTCCCGGTCGTGCTGGAGCTGGCCGAGACCGTACGCCGGCAGGCCCCGGACGCCTGGATCATCGACTTCACCAACCCGGTCGGCATCGTCACCAGGGCGCTGCTCGACGCCGGCCACCGGGCCATCGGGCTGTGCAACGTCGCGATCGGCTTCCAGCGCCGCTTCGCCGCCGGGCTGGGCGTCGACCCCGGCCGCATCTCGCTGGGGCACGTCGGGCTGAACCACCTGAGCTGGGAGCGTTCGGTCCATCTCGACGGCCGGGACGTGCTGCCCGACATCATCGACCGGGCCGGCGAGGAGATCGCCGAAGCCCTCGGGCTGCGGGTGGAGCTGATCCGGCGGCTCGGCGTCATCCCGTCGTACTACCTGCGTTACTTCTACGCCCACGACGCGGTGGTGCGCGAGCAGCGCGACAAGCCGTCCCGGGCCGCCGAGGTGGCCGAGATGGAGGCGCGGCTGCTGGAGATGTACGGCGACCCGTCGGTGGTGACCAAGCCGGAGCTGCTGGACCGGCGGGGCGGCGCGTTCTACTCCGAGTCGGCGGTGGCGCTGATCGCCTCGCTGCTCGGCGACCGGGGCGACGCCCAGGTCGTCAACGTGCGCAACCAGGGCACCCTGCCCTTCCTGGACGACGACGCCGTCATCGAGGTGCCCGCGGCCATCACCGCCGCCGGCGCCGCGCCGCTGCCGGTGCCGCCCGTCGAGCCGCTGTACGCGGGGCTGATCGCGCACGTGTCGGCGTACGAGACCCTGGCCCTGGACGCCGCCCGCCGGGGCGGCGCGGACCGGGTGCGCGACGCCCTGCTGGCGCACCCGCTGATCGGCCAGGACGACGTCGCCGAGGAGCTGACCGGCCTGCTGCTGGCGGCCAACCGCGAGCACCTGCCCTGGACGGTGGGCTAGTGGCGGGCCCCCGGCTGCTCCTGGCCGTCGACGGCGGCAACAGCAAGACCGACGTCGCGGTGGTCGCGGACGACGGCGAGGTGGTCGCGACCGGCCGGGCGGGTCCCTTCGAGCCGCAGAGCGCGGGCGTGGCGGCGGCCGTGGACGTGGTGGCCGAGGCGGCGGCCCGCACCGGCCTGCCGGCCCAGGCGTTCCACCACGTGTCGGCCTGCCTGGCCGGGGCCGACTTCCCGGTGGAGGAGGAGGCGCTGGCCGCCGAGTTCGCCGCCCGCGGGTTCGGCGACGTGGTGGTCCGCAACGACACCTTCGCGCTGCTGCGGGCCGGCACGTCGGCCCCGTGGGGGGTCGCGGTGGTGTGCGGCGCGGGCATCAACGCGGTCGGCGTCTCACCCGGCGGGCAGGTCGCCCGCTTCCCCTCGCTCGGCCGGATCAGCGGCGACTGGGGCGGCGGCCAGGGCGTGGCCGAGGAGGCGCTGTGGCACGCCGTGCGCGCCGAGGACGGCCGCGGCGCGCCGACGGCCCTGGCGGAGCTGGTCACGGCCCACTTCGGCACGGCCACCGTCGAGGAGCTGGTGCTCGACCTGCACTTCGGGCGCGTGGACGAAGGCCGGCTGCACGAGCTGGCCCCCGGCGTGCTGGCCGTCGCGGCGGCCGGGGACGCGGTCGCCCGGTCGCTGGTCCAGCGGCAGGCCGAGGAGGTGACCGTGATGGCCGAGGTGTGCCTGCGGCGGCTCGGCCTGCTGGGGACGCCGGTCGAGGTGGTGCTCGGCGGCGGCATGCTGACGGCCCGGGACCCGCTGCTGACGCCGCTGCTGGAGGCGGCGTTCGCGGCCAGGGCGCCGCGGGCCGAGCTCGTGGTGGCCGACCTGCCGCCGGTGGCGGGGGCGGCGCTGCTGGGGCTGGAGCACCTGGGCGCTCCGGAGAGCGCGCTGGCCCGGCTGCGCTCCCACTTCGCGCTCCCGGTCACCCGCTGACCCGGCCGCCGAGGTGCGTGTCCGGCTTGCCGGGTACGGGCGCCGGTCCTGCGAGGGGGCGGCGCCCGGTGGGCTTCAGGCGGAGGCGTTCTGGTCGGGCTCGGCGGGCGTGACGTCGGGGGCGACGACGGGGGCGCGGTGCTCGTAGGGCGTGCTCAGCACCACGGTGGTGCGGGTGGAGACGTTGGCCGAGGCGCGGATCTGCTGCAGCAGGTCCTCCAGCGCCACCGGCGAGGCCACGCGCACCTTGAGGATGTAGCTCTCGTCCCCGGCGACGCTGTGGCAGGCCTCGATGGCGCTCAGATGGGCCAGCCGCACGGGGGCGTCGTCGGGCGCGGCGGGGTCGATGGGCTTGATCGACACGAACGCGGTCAGCGGCAGCCCGATCGCGTCGTGGTCGATGACGGCGGCGTAGCCGCGGACGACGCCGCGCTTCTCCAGGCGGCGTACGCGCTGGTGGACCGCGGAGACGGAGAGCCCGGTCTCCCTGGCCAGGTCGGTGAAACTCATGCGGCCGTCGTGGGCGAGCAGCGTGACGATCCGGCGGTCGATCTCCTCCATCGGTCAAAGGTAGCCGGTGATGGTCACGACATGGTCCCGACGGGAGCGACCCCTCGGTTCATCGCGTGCTCGACCAGGGTGATGAGCACCTGGCGGCCGGAGTCGCGCCTGCGGGCGTCGCACAGCACGATGGGCACGTCGGGTTCCAGCCCGATGGCCGAGCGCACCTCGCCGACGGTGAACGGCCGGGTGCCCTCGAAGCAGTTGAGCGCGATGATGAACGGCTGCTCGCGCTTCTCGAAGTAGTCGACGGCCGGGAAGCAGTCGGCCAGGCGGCGGGTGTCGGCCAGCACCACGGCTCCCAGCGCGCCCATGGCCAGCTCGTCCCACACGAACCAGAAACGTTCCTGCCCCGGGGTGCCGAACAGGTAGAGCATGTAGTCGTCGCGGATGGTGATGCGGCCGAAGTCCATCGCGACGGTGGTGGTGAGCTTGCGCTCGACGCCCGACAGGTCGTCGACGTGCGTGCCGACGTGGGTGAGCGCCTCTTCCGTGCGCAGCGGGCGGGTCTCGGAGACGGCGCCGACCATGGTGGTCTTGCCCGCGCCGAATCCGCCGGCGATCAAGATCTTGATCGCGGTCGGCAGCCGCCAACGGTCGACGCGACCGAATTCCATCCAGCACCGCCCGTACAGGTCCCGCGCACGTCGTGGCCTTCGCGCCTGGTCAGTGAAATCTGTCAAGGCGCGTGGTGAAGGCCGTACACCGTGCCTGGCATCGAGCCACCCTAGCAACGCCACATTTTCCACTCAAGACATAAACTTTTACAACGAACCAAATGTCACGATTTATCGTCGGTAGTCCTATAAATCGCCTGGCGGGCGACGGGCGGTCAAGAGGCTTGTCAGCTTATTCGACGAGATCGTTAGGTTGCTGGGCCCAGGTCCGAAATGCCGGTGAAGCCGGCGTTGAAGCCGATCCGTCGGCCTAGGTAGGCGGCCGTCCGCGGACTGCAGCCGCGCAACGCCTCGATCAGGCCGGTCGCCTCGCGTGCCAGGCCGGCCATCGCCGTGGTGACCTCGCCGCCGGTGACCCCGAGCCCCAGCACGTTCAGGTCGCCCCAGCTCAGGTCCCTGCGGTAGGAGGCGACGTCGCCGAGCAGGTGCAGGTATCGCTGCACCTGGCGGCTGACCGTCCGCAGCTCGTCCAGGTGGCCCCTGGTCCAGCCGTCGCCGGTGTAGATCCAGTGGGACAGGTCCACGAAGCAGGAGCCGCGGCTGTCGGCGTTGTCGAGGTAGCGCTCCAGGGTGGGCACGGCGCTGGAGTCCCGCCACACCCAGGCCCTGGCCATGCCGGCCAGCGTCCGGGCGAGCTGATCGTGCCAGAGCCGCTGCGCCGGCCCGAACCCCTCGACGGTGGCCAGCTCGTCACGCAGGTCGGCCAGGAAGCGGGTGACCGGCGACCGCGGCACCGCGCCGCCGGCGACCTCCACGCACTCGCGCGTCAGCCGGTCGACCTGCTCGCGGGTGGTGGTGGTGTGGTCGACCAGACGGCCGACGGCCAGCACCCACAGGGCGCTGCGGTTGACCGCCTTCAGCCCGCCCGCGCCCGCCCAGGGGGCGCTGAAGGCGGTGCCGAGCGTCAGGGCCTGGTAGAACTCGGTGTCGAAGGCGGTGCCGGGGAATAGGCCGTCGTACAGCTGGGCGCAACGCCGCAGGTCCCTGCCGCACTCGGCGGCCAGGGCGCAGGTGCGGCCGAGCCGGTACGCCTCCTCCAGCTCCTCGCCGGGCACCCTAGGGCCGCCCGCACGGTACACAGCTCATGGCGACGCCCCCCAACAGCCGGCCGGACGAATGCACCTGCCGAAGAATTTTTTCATGATCACATACCCCCATCAAGCCATTCCCACCCCCGCGAACCGGCGAAGGGGCAGCGTCAGACGGAAGGCGGCGTCACGTGGGAGCGGGGCGAAGTCAGGGGGAAGGGAAGGCGGCCCAGAGGGCGGTGGCGTCGTCGTGGGGTTTGCCGCGCACCGCCCCGCGTTCGACCTCCAGCCCCCGTACGGCCGAGATCACCGCCCCCGGCCCCCCGCCGGCCAGCTCGGCCAGCACGGACTCCCAGCTCCAGCCGTACCACTCCACCAGCCGGGTCACCCCGTCGGTGAACAGCCCGGCCCCCAGCAGCCCGGACGCCTCCGCGACCCCGCTGACCGCCTGACCGGCGGCCTCGGGCCGGGTGGAGGCCACCCAGAACCCGCCCTCGGCGTTGCGCATGCGCCGCACCAGCTCCGCCGAGTACGGCCGCCCGCCCGGCAGCCGCTCCACCCGGTCGTCGCCGATGACCTCGGCCCCGCCGTCGGCCCGCGCGAGCACCACCGGGGAGTCCCCCAGCACGAGGTACTCCACCACTCCCCCGCCCAGGCGCATCATGGCCACGGTCGTGGACGGCGAGTCGGGGTCGCCCAGGTCGCACGTGCCCGCATGGGCGCCCATGGTGACGGAGATGGCCTCGGCCAGGATGTCGGCCAGCGGCGAGCGCCCGTCGGCGGCCAGCCCGGCGGCCAGCGCCCCGCCGAGCCGCCCGACCAGCTGCCGCCTCGATCCAACCGCCGTGACGGTTGGTACGCAAGCGTCACGGGCCTTTCCCGAATGCGACGCCTGCGGCCCGCTGATTAG